>JBGPJC010000123.1:0-10444 GCA_041485165.1 Terriglobia bacterium
CGGCCATCACGGATTCGGGTTCGCCGAGTGCCGTGGAGACGCCTCCCAATACGGCGACGGCGTTATCGGCGGTCATGGCGCGCTCGACGAGTCCGGCGGACTTCGCCGAGTCGGAGCCGTCGTCGTAAATGATTTCGCGGATGGGCAGCTTCTTGCCCAGCGATTTTACAAAGATGCCGCCGCTCTGATTGATCTGCTGGATGGCCAGCTCGATGCCCTCTTTCTGATACTGGCCGGGCTTGGCTTCGCGTCCGGTGATGGGCAGCACCACGCCGATGGCGATGTCCTGCGCTGCCGGCGGCCCGGCCAGCAAGGCGACGGCAAAGGTCGCGAGCAAGAGACCAAAAACAAGGAAAAGTCGGATTGGGCGAGCTGTCTGCCTCATATAGGTCATGGCGGATTCTCCTATTTTTCTGCGGGCCGCGGCGCGCATCCCCTGCCGGGGCGACTCCTGTTTGATGGGCAGATAATCTACGCAACCGCTCGTGCCTGTCAACGTGAAGTTGTCCGCGCAAGGCCCGATGGAACTCCCTAGCCTGTTCGCGCTCTCGGGACGTGGGGGCTAAAGCCGCGACCCACAAGAACAACGGAAACCCCCGCGCGTCAGTACCAGTGTGGCGTCTTCTTGGTCCACTCGCTGGTTGGGTAGTTCTTGTGCAGCAGCTCGAACGCCTGGCGGGAGAACTTCTTCGTCTCCGCATTGGTGCAGCCATAGCGGGTGGTGCGAACCGCGAGGTGCAGCGCCTCGGGCACGCGTGGGTCTTGAGGAAAACTCTTCGCGAAGGCAAGAACCTGTCCAGTAAGAAAATCTGGAGCGGTCGGCAGCACGGCCAAGCGATCCAACTCGGCCTTTGCGGCGGCTTGCTCGCGATTATCGAGAATGGCCGGAGGCTTCAGCTTTCCGTCAGGATACAGGATTCTGAGCGGTGTTCTTTCGCGCACTTCCGGCCGAGAATAGAAATTGTATCCAACTCCACCTTCTTTCTTGGGCGGGGTAAACGAACACCACCAGTTGTCCCGGTAATTATCAATGTGGTCTAGCGGGGTGCTGCGCGGCGCCCCCGCGGCCACAACAGGCCGCAGGCCGGGGAAAGCAAGAATTGCAAACACCCCGGCAAAACGCCTCTCTTCGGGCGATTTCGCCGCGCTGTAGGAATCCAGATAAGGCTTCAATGCCGGCTCAATCCTGGCGATCATGGGCGCGAGGCTCGAGCCCGTGGCGGCGTCAAGCAGGACGGCGCGGACCCACGCCGCCAGGGCCACTTCCCGGCGCAGCCCGGCTGGCAGCCGTTCGCTTCCTGCGATCTTCTGCAACATCTGCAACGGCATGGCCTGGTTGAGTGTCCCGGCAGCGTCGAGGTCAAACAGTAGCGGGTTGGGTTCCGGCTTTTTATCTTTCGCGACGTATGTGATTTCGTCAGGCAGTTCCCTTCCTTCGACATCAAGCGCCACAGTGGCCGGGACACGAGGCGCAAAGAGCAGGAATTCGTCGAGCGAGCCGGCCAGGCTCATGCGCAATGCGCGGAAGAGGTTCAGAGCACTGATGGGCATCTGCGTGGAGTGTTCGTGCAGGATGGCGTCGAGTGCGGCGCGGGCCTCGCCCGGTTTGCCCGAGGCAGCCAGAAGCCGCGCGCGGTGAAATGTGGCCATGAGGAAACCCGGCGAAGATGGCGGGACCTTTTCCGCCGCGGTGAGCAAAGCGGAGAGCTGGGGCGCAGCGGGCGTGGCATACGCCAGTCCGACCACAAGCCAGGCGAGCGATCCGGTCGCCTGCCATTGCTCGATACTGTGGCCGGCAACGTCCAGGGTCGCGTTCTGAAACGACTGGATCCAATCGGTCATCGCCGGGAGAGTTTCCGGCGCGGGGGCAATTTCCTTTTTGGGGGCGGAGGGGTCCGGTGAATTCTGCGGGGCCGGCGGCAGGTCTTCGGCACGCCAGTTATTGAGCAAGACGGTGTAATCACAGAGATCCTGGCGGATGGTGTCGCCCGAGCCTTTCCGGAGGAGGGCCGCGGCCAGCTCGCGCTTGCGCGTTCCGGCGTGCAGGCGGATGGCGATGAAATCCAGCAGGCGCTTGGCAGCGGGATGCACGTCGCGCAAGGCGGGATTGCTGATGATTGACTTCAGACTGAGCTCAGCCTGCCGCATCACACCGGCATCAAAAGCCCTTTCCGGCGCCACGGACAGAGTGGCCTTGCGCACCAGCGCCCGGGCCGCTAGATACGGAGCGAGCGTTTTCCAGGGAGAGGCAGCGTCCGCGGAGATGGCGAAGAATTGATTGTGGGCATCATCAAAGTGTCCGGCATAAAAATTCGCCGAGGCGATCTGGTAGGCACGGTCGGCCCGCAGGAGTGCGGGAAAGCCGGACTGCGCGGGTTCGGGAAGAGGGGGTGGCGAAACCGTGTCTCTCCCACCGCGGCCGGCGTCACCACAATTCAAGAAAACTGCATCCTGCGCGCGAACCCAATCCTGCAAACCGGGGTGGTCGGCCCCAAATTCCTTGATGCGCGCCTGCAGAGTGGTTCCGGCGTTCTCAAATGCCCCGCGCGTACAATTCAAAAAAGATCCATAGCCAAGCTGGCGATACGGTTCGGGACGAGGAACCTTCGGAACTCCCGGCACCTTCATCCGCGCAGCGAACCAGGGGTCATCCGCCCGCGGTCCCTGATTCTGCCCGGAGGAGTCTCCCGAGTTGTCGTTGTCACCAAACCCCAACCTTTCATTCCACAGGTCTACAACAGCTTCTTGCTCATCGGTATCCATGCCGACGCCGGAGAGATGCCGGTAAGCGACCACCAGGTAGGCGCGCGCGTAGGTGGGCTGCAGGATGCCAAGGTTTCCGGCGGCGAAGGATTCCAGAGGAAAATCCGGATGGAGCGAATACGAGAAAAATGCGCTGCGCATGAACGGTCCGCAGGCCCAAGCGGGAGGCACCGGAAGCCCGATGAGAGCAATGACAAGCAAGAAAATCAGGATGGCACGAAGAGTCCTGGCGATCATCGCTGAACCTCCAGCAGAGCTGCGCGAACCGACTCCGGAGTCCAGCGCTGCGAACGGAAGATGTATAGCCGCCGTCCGGGCGACAGCGTTGGATGAGGCTCTTCTGCGGCGATGCCGGCGCTCTGGCGGCAGGCGGGCGCGCGGAAGTCGCGGCCCTCGGCGAGAAACCGGCTGACTTCGTCCCGGTCCGGTCCCATCTGGAAAAGCATGGGCACGGCCTCGTCAATGGGGAGGACTTCGAGCCAGTCGTCTCCGATGCACCAGGAAGCCAGCGCGGTGATGGACAGAGGCAGCGACGGCGGGAGTGCCTTGCGCACGTCGAAAATCAGGCGGCGATAAAAATCTCTTTGCGATGTTACGGCGTCGAAATCAATTTGCAGCGCGGAGATTCCTGGCACGTCCGCGGCCTGGACAATGGCATCGGTAGCGGCCGCGCGCTGCGCCGCGGAGAGCTCAAGGTGCTTGCGGCCGCGTGTCTCGATGCGAACGACGGCCATCAAGACTGTCCCGGGCGCGACACGCAGCGGCTGGAATCGCGGACGCACCGCCACATCGCCGCCCTCCAGAAATATGGTGCGTGCGAGGAAGGCAACGCCGGCCTGGCGGGGATTGAGGTAGGTGAAATCTTCAGGGCGTTCCCAGGCCCACAGGACCACTGGCGGAAAAACGTCGAGCCGGCTCGGTGCCCTGCCGTTGGACCTGGAATCCGCGGACTGCCCCATGGTCGCGGCGAGGACGAGCGTAAAAAGAAGACCGGTGTAGACTGGCGACGGACGCATTTTCTGCTCGCGCGGCTCCCCGGGGAGGCGCGCGCTTTTAGCTTACGGGCGAGGGAGAAGAAACGCAATCGCTGAGGCGGTGAGCGGGTTTTTATGGAGTGCGGGCTCCGCGAATCAGGGCCCGGGCACAAGCAGCAGGCTGTCGAAACCGCCGATGCCGTTGTGCACTTTGCGGGGATTCGAAGGGTCGTCGAGCCAGCGGGTGCCGTCGAGGACGAATTTGTAGGCATAGCGGCCCGGCTCGAGCGGCGGCCTCTGCCTCTGCCAGACTCCGGGCTGCACTTGCGTAGCGCGGAGCCCGGGAGCCTGCCAGCCGTCCCAACTCCCCACCACCTGCACCTGGTGTGCATAACGGTCGAGCAATAAGAAAAATATTCCGTCCGGCGAGATCTGCGGCGATTCCCGGTGCCCTTCGAGCAGCCCTCCGCGCGCGCGTAATGCCAACGCTACGGCTTGTCCGGCATCGAGCGCGCCTGCTCCCTGGCGTTCCTGCGGCGCCCCGGGCACAGGATATGCAGCGGCAATCAGAAGTTCGCGCAACAGAGCAGGCGAGAGAGAGAGGTTGGCCTCCAGCATGCACGCCACCGCGCTGCTGACCAGCGGCGCGGCGAAGCTGGTGCCCTCGACATGCTGATAATGCGGCGTCACCAGCTTCAGTTCGGCGATGCGTTCGTTGCCGTCGGTGTTTCCCGCGGCACGTGCTTCGAAAAGCTTGCTCGCCTCGATGGCCACTTCGGTGCCAGGCAGCACCGGCGCCACCACCCAGATGCTCGGCGCGACCAACTCCGGCTTGGGCAGACCGGAATCGCTGAGACCGTAGTTGCTGTGCCAGATGGCGCGCTCTTCGTGGTTGAAAGTGTTGTGGTCATCGAGACCGCCGATGGTCAGCGCAGCCGGCGCGGTGGCCGGGGGGATGAGCTGGCGTTGGCCGTCGTTGCCCGCCGCGGCGATCACCGTGACCCCCGCATCGGTCAACTGCTGCACTGCTTCATCCACGGGATTGCCGGCCAGGTCTTCGACCGGATCTCCGGAGACGGAGAGGCTGGCGATGCGCACGCCCAACTCCGGCCCGTTTTCAAGCAGCCAGCGCAAGGCGCGGACAATGCTTTCGCTGGAGATGTGCCCGGAATCGTCGCGCACCTGGACGAGCACAAGATCGGCCTCGCGCGCCAGACCCTGGTAGAGGCCGTGGCTCAGCCAACCGTTCCCGGCCGCGCTGGTGCTGGTCATCATGCCGTGCCACTGCGAAGGATGCAGAGCATCCCAGCCGGGCCACTGCGGCGTTTTCCCGGGCTCAAAACGGAGCTCCTGGAGCGGCTCGCGGCTGGCGTCCACCCAGGCGCGGATGCGGTTGTGCGGCTGAACCAGATCGGCGTGGGGATAAAACCCCGCGTCCACGAAGGCCATGGTGACGCCGCGCCCGCTATACCGTGGGTCGGCGTGCATGCGCAGCGGCGTGGGAAGCGCGCTGAACGCCGCCAGCGGATCGAGCGGCCAGAGCGTCTGCACCGCTTCGTGCAAGGACGAATCGCCGCTCTCGAGCATGGTCTGCAGCAGCGCTTGTTGCAGGCAGGCGGGGCAGGCGCCGTCCTGGCGCTTCCATTGCGGGTGCGCGTTCGATATTCGCTGGACCACCGCCGGAGCTAGCCAACCAGCCTCGCGCAGGATTTCAGGTCGCGCGGGCGTGGCGCATAGCGGGCAGGGTTCCAGGGTTCCGACTGAAGTCTTCGAAGCAGTCAAATTTTTTCTCTCGCGGGCAGGATAGCCAAGCTGCGGCTTCTCTGCCATGGGTCTTGGGTGAGCACTGCTCCCCCTCGGCGCAAAGTGACAGACGGCCCCCGTTCCCGAGGGAGACCTGTCCAGCTTCTCAGGTCTCCGCTCGCCGCCGTTCGTTACGGGACAATACCGTCCAACCGGCTGCCAAAAAAATCATTCGAGGGGATTTGTAGGGGCGGCTTTACGCCGCCAAGCCCTTCGATTTGCAGCGGCCCGCAATGGCGGGATAAACCCGCCCCTACAACTCGGCAGTCTGAGCGACGGAGCGTATGGTCTCCACCACGAGCTCAGGCTCATCGAGGTGCAGCCAGTGTCCGCCCCGAGCGGCCACGATGTGTCGGCCTCGCGAAGAGAGACGGGCCACGGCGTCCTGATGCTCGCGGCGCTCTGCGCTGGGTTCGCTCGCCGTCAGAACGACAAGCGGCAAGTCTCCGAGCGACCCGCAGGCAGCGACCTCCGCCGCGCTCCTTGGCAAGCGATGGAGATGGCTCGCCAGGCTCAGGAAGCTCTCCGGACGGCTCCATTGCGCTTGTGCCACGGGCCAGGACTCGGCCGGCAGCTTCATCACCTGTCCGACCATGCGCTTGGTCAGGTCGAAGGCCGTACTGCCAAAGGATTTTGTCACCGCTTGCGGGATCGAGGTCGCGCCTCTGCCCAGCCGGTTGAGGCAGAAGCGCACCACGCCAGCACGCGCCAGCCACGCTCCGATGCGGCAGAAAAATGCTCCGCCGCGCAGCCGCTTGCCGCGCTCCGGCGTGGGATGGGTCCACTCGCTGGTGTCCGGCGAGTCCACCAGCACCATTGCGGCGACTTCGCCGGGATAGTTGCTGGCGAACAGGCGCGAAACATAGCCACCGAAGGAATGTGCAACGAGAATGTAAGGGCCGGAGATGCCCGCTTTGTCGAGCAGCATGTGCAACTCTTCGGCCAGCAGCGATGCCTGGCGCGGGCGGCGAGCACGCTCGCTCCACCCGAGGCCTGCGCGGTCGTAGGCGTGTACGCGGGCAAAGCGCGCCAGCTCCGGCATCACCAGACCCCAGCTCAGGGATGATGCGCCGATGCCCGCGTCCAGGACGATCACCGGGCCGCTCTGCCCCGCGCTGGAGAGATGCAGCCGGACGCTGCCGATGTCTACCAGACGGCCCGGCGGGGGAAATGCTTTGGCATCGCGAGCGGCGCCGGCGAATTGATAAACCACGCCGGTCAGGAGCAGGATCCCCAGGATTCCCAGGAAGAAAAACAACACGCTGAATCTCGCTCCTCGTCCGCCGACATCCGGGCGGCCCCGCCCCGCGGGGCCGGCGCCCCGCAAACTCAACGCTGCAAGTTTCGCAAAACTCGCCGCCAAATGGAAACCTGCCGAGCTGGCCAAGCAAAATCCGCCGGAACGCGCCGCTTTCTTCGCTTCGCCTGCCCAATTTTCCCTCTTCCATCCCCGCCCGGTTTTTCCTATAATTCGCCATGCTGGTTCCCTTCACAACCCAAAAACTTCAGTTGCCCGGGGAATGGTGTGTGCCCCGGCTGCTGCTGGTGGCGGCGCTTGCGGTTGCCCTGATTTTTTGCAGCACTGTTCGCGGCGCGGCGCAGGCTCCGGCACCCTCTGCCCAGACAACGCAACTCGACGCCAAGCAGATGGCTGATCGCCTGGCGCGGATCGAGCAGCAAACCTCCGAGGCGCGCAGCGCGGGCGACAACGCCTGGATGCTGATGTGTTCCGCGCTGGTGCTGATGATGACCGGCCCGGGACTGGCGCTTTTCTACGGCGGCCTGGTGCGCAGGAAAAACATCCTGGCGACCATGATGCAGAGCTTCACCCTGATGGCGCTGGTGACCGTGCTCTGGGCGGTGGTGGGCTATAGCCTCTGCTTCCATTCCGGCAACGCGTTTGTCGGCGATTTCGGTTACAGCTTCCTGCGCGGCGTGGGCGCGGCGCCGGACCCCGACTACGCCGCCACCATCCCGCAGCAGACCTTTATGGTTTACCAATTGATGTTCGCCATCATCACCCCCGCGCTGATCACCGGGTCGATCGCCGAGCGCGCCAAGTTCAGCGCGCTGATGCTGTTCATGATCCTGTGGTCGCTGCTGGTCTACGCGCCGATGGCGCACATGGTGTGGGGCAAGGGCGGATTCCTGAACGCCTCGCTCGGAGGCCGTTTTCCGACGCTCGATTTCGCCGGCGGCACGGTCGTGCATATCACTTCGGGAGTTTCGGCTTTGGTGGCGGCGCTCTATATCGGCAAGCGCAGCGGCTATCCCCGCCGGCCCATGCAGCCGCACAGCGTGGTGCTCAGCTTTATCGGCGCCTGCCTGTTGTGGGTGGGGTGGTTCGGGTTCAACGCCGGCAGCGCGCTGGGCGCGGGGAGCCTGGCCACTTCGGCATTCGTGGCCACGCATTTCGCGGCGGCGACGGCAGCGCTGGGCTGGGCCGGCGCGGAATGGCTGCGCAGCGGAAAACCCAGCGTCCTTGGCGCCATCTCCGGAGCGGTCGCCGGCCTGGTGGCCATCACTCCAGCCTCGGGGTTCGTCAGCCCGATGGCTGCTCTCGTGATCGGCCTCATCGCCGGCGTGGCCTGCTACTTGATGGTTGCCCTGGTCAAAGCAAAGTTCGGCTACGATGATTCACTCGACGCCTTCGGTGTCCACGGCGCCGGCGGCACCATCGGCGCGCTGCTGACGGGCGTGTTCGCGGCGCGCGCAGTCAACCCAATGTTCAAGGACGCGGCGGGGAACGCCCTGCCCGTCGGGCTGCTGGACGGAAACGGCGGCCAGCTCGTCAACCAGCTCATGGCCGTGGCCATCGCCTGGGTCCTGGCGATTGTCGGCAGCCTGGTGATCCTCAAAGTGGTGGACCTGGTCCTTGGCCTGCGCGTCTCGGAAGAGCAGGAGATCGAGGGTCTGGATCTCTCCCAGCACGGCGAAGAGGGATACAACCTGGAAGCCTGACCCGCCCGCCTCCGGCGGGGAGATGCTGGGAGAGCAGGAGCCTTGCGGATATGACCAAGATCGAAGCCGTCATCCAGCCGTCGCGATTCGAGGCGGTTAAGGACGCCCTCAAAGAAGCGGGCATCGAAGGCATGACCGTCACCGATGTCCGCGGCCACGGCCGCCAAAAGGGACACACCGAGGTCTATCGCGGCCGCGAGTACTCGATCGACCTGCTGCCCAAGATGAAGCTCGAGCTGGTGGTCCCCGAGCGCCTGGTGGAAGCCGCGGTGGACGCCATCCTGAAGGCCGCGCGTACGGGAAAAATCGGCGACGGCAAGATTTTCCTCACCAAGATTGATGATGCCATCCGCATCCGTAACGAAGAGCGCGGCGAGAGCGCACTGTAGTCAAGGTGCGCCGTTGAGCGAGAATCGCCGGGACACGAGAATCGCGGGGAAATGACCACCTCCACGCCGCTCGAAATTCTTCGCAACACCTGCGCTTCCGAATCACTGGCCATCGAGCAGGCGTTCGCCGCGACTGGCAATGGCTCGGCCGCTCTCGCGGCGCGTACGGCGCTGGCCGACCGGGTGGTCGCGCAACTTCACGAGCATTTCCTGGGCGGGCTTGCTGCCGGCCGCGAGCGCCACTGCCTGGTCGCTCTCGGCGGATACGGCCGCAAGTCGCTCTTCCCGCACTCCGACATTGACTTGCTCTTCCTCTTCGGAAGCCACAGCGGCGCGCAGGCGGCAAAGGATGCCGGAGCGGCGCTGGCGCGTCATCTGTGGGACGCGGGCATGAGGGCCTCGGCCACTGCGCGCACCCTCGAAGAGTGCGACGCATTCGAGCAAGGAAATCCGGAGTTCGCCATCTCGCTCCTCGACGCGCGCTTCCTCGCCGGCGATGCGGCGCTCTTCGCGCGCCTGCGCAATGAAATCCTGCCGCACCTGGTGGCGCGGGAGCAGAACGCCATCCTCGGCGCGCTGCTGGAAATGACCCGCGAGCGCCACGCCAAGTACGGCGGCACGATTTTCCACCTGGAGCCCAATATCAAGGACGCTCCCGGAGGCCTGCGCGACTTCGACGTGGCCTGCTGGGTGACCGCTATCCAGGAACTCGCGCGACACCGCCGCTGGACTGCGGCCGATTCCGCCTGGGCGGAACTTCTCAGCGAACCCGCCGCCGGCGCATTCCGTTTTCTGGCCGACACGCGTTGCTTTCTGCACTTCCGCAACGGCCGCGACGACAACCGTCTGAGCTACGAGCTGCAGGACGAAGCCGCTTCGCGCGGCACCGGCCTTGCTCCCGGCGCGCCCATTCCCGTCGAGCAGTGGATGCGCTCCTATTTCCGCCACGCGCGGACCGTCCACCGCCTGACCACGCGGCTGCTCGATCAAGCCTCCGGCTCGCGCTCGTCTCTCTACGGCGCCTTCGAGGACTGGCGCGCGCGGCTTTCCAACGACGACATCTCCGTGCTGCGCGGGCGGGTCTTCTGCCGGCGTCCCGCGGCGCTGGGTGACCCAGCCATGCTCCTCAGCTTGTTCGAGTTCGTCGCCAGGCACGGGATGGATCTTGCTGCGGAGACCGACGTCGCCGTGGAGCGAGCGCTCGAAAGCCACAAACCCGCAGGGATCTGGCCCGGTGACCCCTGGCCGCAGATTTCCCGCCTCCTTTCCCTGCCGCACGCTGGCGCGGCGCTGCGGGCGATGCACCGCCTGGGCGTGCTCGACGCCATGTTTCCGGAATTTCAGGCCATTGACTGCCTGGTGGTCCGCGACCTTTACCACCGTTACACCGTGGACGAGCACACTTTCCTGGCCGTCGAAGCGCTCCACGCGCTGCGCCAGGCGAAGACCGACCCGGAACAGCGTTACGCGGACATCCTCGCCGAGGTGGAGCAGCCGGAGATTCTCTTCCTCGCACTTCTCTTCCACGATGTGGGCAAGGGAATGACGGGCGAG
>JBGPJC010000124.1:0-10417 GCA_041485165.1 Terriglobia bacterium
GGCTGCCCTCGCTATTACTTCGCAGGAGAGCGGGCAGCGAGCCGCTGGCGGATGGAGTCGGGGATGGGCCAGCGGACCTTGTCTTCCCTGCCGCGGATGTGCACGATCAGCTCCGCCTCGCGGTCCGAATTGGAAAACAGCGGCTTCCCCGAATCGGTTTCCGGAGCGAATAACATCCAGTACCGTTCGTAGTCGTAGTTGCGCGGCAGGACATGGTGCAATGCGCGGACGTCCTCGAAGCGCCGATTCTCGATGCCTTTCGCCGCTGCGCCAGAATCGAGTGCCGCACCGCCGGGTTGCAGGAAGGCACCCCAGTCGGGAGGGACCACTCCCGGGCCTTCATCCGGATCCAGTTCGACCAGCACGATCAGAACCCCGGCGGCTTCCGCTTCGGCCACGAGCGCACGTGTCTGCTCTTGGTTCAGCCGTTCGCGCAGTTGGATTCGGCGGGCGCTGGCGCGGAGCACATCCGGCGTCACCCACACCGCGCGCAGCTTGTAGCCTCGTGCCTGTTCCGTGTTGAGGACTTTCCGCGTGCCCGGGACGCGCCCCTTGGCGGTCATCGCCAGGATGGCCGCCTCCGCCTGTGCGGCGCTCCACGTGAAGTAGGCTTCCGGCTGAGCCGGTGGCGCCTGCGTGGCACAGAGATTTGCAAGAGCGGCCGCGGCGAATGTCAGCACCACGATGCAGGATAGGAAACCACGGAGATGCACCACAGCCTCCTTGAATGGCAGGCGTCCTTCTACTTTTTGATCTCCCGCTCCATGATCACCATGTGCTCGCCGCGGCTGACCATGCCGGCCAGAACAAAACCTGCCGCAAGGGTCTCGGCGACCTCTTTCTGCAGCGTGCTGGTGCGCGTGGTGGCCAGCAGCCTGTACTCGTAGCGCTTGTTGGAGTTGGGTTCGCGCTCGAGGATCACCACGATTTCCACTCCGCCGAAAGGAGAGATATCCTTTTTGGATATCATCGTGCGCACCAGCAGGCGATATCCTTCCGCAGCAGATTCATTCAATTCTTTTTGCATGGTGCTGGTGCGCGTGGTGGCCAGCAGTTTGTACTGGTAAACGTTGGGCGGGGTGGCTACGCGCTCCAGGAAAATGGCCATCTCCGTGCCGCTGGTAGGCGATCCCACCAGCACGCGGAAGCCCTGCGCGGCCGCCGCGGCGAGCTCCTTCTGCATGGTTGCGGTCTTCGTCGTGGCCAGCAGGAGATAGCGCTGCTCAGGATCCACCTTGACATCCTGCGAGATGGCCGGGAGAGTCAGCCCCAGAATCAGAACCAGAAAAGCACAAAGTTTTTTCATGGCATTCACCCGGAATTTCTGATTTTAACTTTATCCTTGCGCAAAACCATATGCCAGCCACTCTCTGGTGTCAAGCTGGGATCACCGTGGCTAAAGCCCAGGCCGAAAAAGACAAAGACATTCCCGACGATCTCGACGTTTACGCCAAGGAGAAGGGAGAGCTCCAGGAAGTGAGTCCCGAGGTGGTGGAGTGGCGCACCGGCGGCGTGGGCAAGAGCCTTGCCACCATGGGCATGACCAAAGGGCACGTCAACGGCGCGGTGCACGGCCCACACAGCAAGGCCAAGCTGGCCATGCCCCTCGAAATTGTAATCCGCTGCCCGGAAGGCGTTTCAGCCTCGGAATACCAGCTTCTCAAGCTCGATGAAAAGGACGACCGGCGCGAGTTCCGTGCCGTGACCGGCGGCGTTTACCACGCTTCCGCCGGAGCGGACAAGAACGCCGTGTCCTTCGATTTCGTGAAGATCGCCCCCCGCACCTTCAAGATTGTGATCGCCGCGCTGAAGAAGGGCGAGTACGGATTCCTCCCTCCCGCGCAGGTGAGCATAGGCGGAGTCGGAGGCGGAGTCAGCGGGCAGACCGTGCAGAGCGGCTCGATGAACGTCGGGAAGCTCTATACGTTTGCTGTCCTCGAATAAACCAGCCAATAAGCTGCCGGCCGGGCGGTGTCAACGTGAGGGCGGAAATCCCGCGCGCTCGCGGCCGGCCGGCTTCACCGGTGCGCAACGCGGATAGCGATCTCGCTGCCCGGCGCCGCCGGTCGCTGGCAATCTAGAAGCCACTCGCCTCGCTAATAAGTCTTTTTGCTAGACGTGAAGAACCCTTTTTGGTATAGATGCGGCAGAGGTTACCTCCCAAGTGAAGACCTTGTGTTTGCAACTCTGTCTCATTCTGTCTCTGTGTCTAACTCTAGGTTCCGCTCTGGAGGGCGCAGTTCGCGGCAACGAGGCCAAGTATATCGGCGGGACTCTGTCCGCGCTTACGGAGAACACTCCTGGGAAAATTGATTTCCTCGAAAAGGAATTTACGTTCACGACCAAGTCCGGAGTTCGAGTGAATATTCCGTACGACAAAGTCGAGAGCCTGGAATACGGCCAGAAAGCAGGCCGGCGGCTTGGTGTGGCACTTGTGGTGAACCCGCTATTCCTTCTGTCCAAAAAGAGAAAACATTTTCTGACGATTAGCTTTCAAGACGCGGCTGCCAAGAAGCAAGGAGCCGTATTCGAATTGGCAAAAGGCATCGTCAAACCGGTGCTGTCAACACTGGAAACGAAAACTGGGAAGAAAATTGAATACGAATCCGAAGAAGCAAAGAAACAGGTCCAAGCGCGATAAGGGGAATGCGCCGTGAGAAAATCCATCGCCCTGCTCACAATGTATGCGCTGTTTTCTGGAACTCTGGCTGGCGCTGCCGTCACCAAGCACGAGGTGATGTATGTGGGTGGGTCCGTCCCTAAGATCGAAGACGGAACCATGGGAAGCATCGACACTAAGAATGAAAAGGCTTTGATTTTCAACTCGCCGAAGGGACACTTCGAAATTCCATACGAAAGCATCACTTCCCTGGAATATGGTCAAAAGGCGGGCAGACGCCTGGGGGTGGCCCTCACGCTCACACTTTGGGCATTGCTTTCAAAGAAGCGTAAACATTTCTTGACTATCGGTTTTACCGATGCCAAGGACAAGCCCCAAGGGGTGGTTTTGGAAGTGCCCAAGGGCACGGTGAAAAGCACGATTATCACCATAGAGGCTCGAAGTGGAAAGAAAGTGGAATACGAGTCAGAGGAAGCTCGAAAACATGTTCACGGGTGATGGGTATCGCGAGCTGCACGCGGTCAGTGGGTTCAATCGCAGGCGAACATTCCATCTAAGCTTCGCGCTTGTCGCGCTTGTTCTCGGCGCTGGTGCGCAGGCAAAGGTGGAAACGAAGCCACCGGAAGAGCCGTCCGTAAACCCACGACTCGCCCAGGTGAAGCGGATTTGTGTTCAGAGATTTGGCGAGGATGCCATTGGTTCGCAAGCCCAAGAGACGATAATAGCCAAGCTCTTTGAGTCCAAACGATTCACGCTTACGGAGAAGTGCGACACCGCCGATTTCTTGCTGAAGGGATTTGTGACTGAGAGAACTGAAGTAAGCTCCCGATCGGAATCTGAGGGAGTGTCCTTTGGAAAACATGCCTCCACTTCTACCAGAGAGGGTTCAGGTTCCGGCTCCGTCCAGGGTTCCGGTCACGAATCTCTGTCATCCTCAGAAACAAAACAGCAGGCAGTCATAACGATGCGTCTGGTCGACAAAGAGGGAGAAATCCTGTGGGCAGTCAGTATGGAAAGTAAGGGTGGATTGGCCAAGGGGGCGGTAGGTGACGCCGCCGATCATGCTGTCCTCCGATTTCTGCGCGACATCGACCGCGCGGAGAAACAGGCCTCCGAAAACAAACCTCCACCGAAGTGATGCTTCGAGGCCTCCTCGGCCATGCGCAGGCGGGGTGGGCGGAGGGACCTGCGGGCAGACGAGGACTCCGAGATGCGTACAAAAACCATTTTACACCTGGCCAGTTACGGCATTTATTGCCATAGAGGTAAGGGTGTGTACAAGCGACCCTCCCTTCTGACGTATTCGATCCTCCTCGCCGCACTATTTCTCCCCCAGGTCACCAATGGGCAGAAGCATGGCAAGGCAAACCTGAGCGACAACGTTAGTCTCCCGGCTGATTATGCATTGGACTATCAACTTGGGTTAACAGAACGAGGAAGAATTCGCGGTAATAGCGCGTTATTGGAAAACACCGCCTATAACGAAGCGGGAACCGCCGTGTTCGCAAAGCTTCTGCAAAACCCTTCCGTAGCCTCTTTGGGTTTGCCGTATCGCTGGAACTTCACAATTGTCGATGACAGGTCAGTGAATGCTTCTTCATTGCCAGATGGAGAGGTCACTGTCGGCTCTGGCATGGCAAAGCTAATCGGAACGAATCCCGGGTTGTGGGCCGCGGTCCTTTCCCACGAAACAGTGCACATTGCCCGTAGGCACGCTGTAAGGAAGTATCTGTACAGTCTGTATGTCGCCTCGCAAATTCGATATTACCAAGCGCGTGTGCGTGCGGGAGACAACAACGCGAACTGGTCCATAGTTGCTCTCCGAATCGCGGCGCCGATAGCCGCCGCCAAACTCTCGCGCAATTTGGAGCATGAAGCCGATATTCAGGGAATGATGATGATGGCACGGGAGGGCTATCATCCAGATTACGTTTTTGCGCTCCATCACCTGGTGCGAGCGGCCACCGGTGAACAATCCAAGTTTGCGGCTTTTTTCTCTACGCATCCGCGATGGCAGACTAGAGACCAGCGGGATGACCACGCCTATGCGGATGCGCTTGCAGAGTACAACAGATTATGGCCAAGTCCGGATACTTCGCCCGGAGGTCAACCGCCATTGGTCGCCTTCGTCGGTAAGCCGACTGCCCGGGAGAACAAACAGACTAAGACTGCCGACCTGACTCTTCCAATCTATTGTCGCAATGCAAATGCACCGCTGAAATTGTTAATCAACTTTCGCAAAGAGAAGCGACCAATCCAAACCCTCGACGAGCAGCATCGCAACGATCGCGGGGAATTGATATTCCGTCAAGATTTTGAGTGTTCAGAGAAGACGGAAGCTGAACCAATCGTCGTCCGATTGCCTGCAACTTTGGTTTCAAAGGACGAAAGGAAAGTAGAGGCTCTTGTCTACGTCTATTCCGGTGAGGGCGTTTTTCTCGAAGAGTATAAGCCTTTTGATGTTCGTTTCCCCAAGCCTTAGGAATTGAGGGCGAGTACGGCTTCCTGCCCCCCACGCAAGGGAGTGTCGGTGGCGTGGGCGGAGGGACCAGCCGGCAGACCGTGCAGGGCGGCACGATGAATTCGAGCAAGCTGTACACATTCGGCATCATCGAATAGTTAGTTGCCCCCGGGTCTTGGCTGAGGATCCGTCCGTTTGGTTGCGCCGGGACGGTCGACGCCGCGCCGGGGTAGAATCCACGTGTGGACGCGCAGGGGCGAAGCCGGCAGGTCATCGATCGGGCCAAGGCCTTGGGCTTCGACCTGTGCGGCGTTGCGCCCGCGGCTGACTTCGAGGAATTGGCGCGCCTGCCGGAATGGCTGGAGCGCGGCTACGCGGGGGAGATGCGCTACCTGGAAGACCCGCGGCGCCGGTCTCCCGCCGCGGCGCTGCAAGGCGCAAGCAGCATCATAGTCTGCGCGCTGCAATACAACACGCCGCACCCGCGCTCGACTGAACTGCCTTTCCCTGTCGATGGCACCCCGCCCCGCGGATGGATTTCGCGTTACGCCTGGGGCGACGACTACCACAGCGTGTTGGGCGAAAAACTCAATGCGCTTCTGGCGAGCATGCGCGCCGAATTTGTCGACCATTTCGAGGCGCGCGCTTACGTGGACACCGGCCCGCTGGTCGAGCGCATCGCCGCGAAGTACGCCGGGATCGGCTGGCTGGGGAAAAATACCTGCCTGATTCATCCTGAGCTGGGCTCCTGGATCATTCTGGGCGCCATACTCACCACGCTGGATCTCGCTCCGACACTCGCCCCGCAGGAATCTCCGCTGCCGGACCTCTGCGGCCAGTGCCGTTTGTGCCTGGAGGCCTGCCCCACCGGCGCGCTGGTGGAGCCGTATGTGCTTGATGCGCGGCGATGCATCTCCTACTTGACTATCGAACTTCGCGGGCCGATACCTGAGCCGCAGCGCGAAGGCCTGGGACGCCACGTCTTCGGCTGCGACATCTGCCAGGACGTTTGCCCATGGAACCACCAGGCGCCGCTGACCCGGCTAGCTGCGTTTGCGCCGAGGAAGATCGAAAATCGAAAAGCGAAAATCGAAACTTGCGAGGAAAAGACCGTCCCGGAGCTGGGCAGCTTGTTTGCTCCTGAACTCGAATGGCTGGCCTCGTTGAGCGAGGTGGAATTCCGCGAGGTGTTTCGCAACAGCGCGGTGAAGCGCACGAAATGGCGCGGGCTGGTGCGAAACGCTTGTGTCGCGCTGGGGAATGCAGCCAGCGCCATGGGGCCCCAGTCCCGCGACCGTATCGCCGACTTGCTCCATCGCCTGGCTGCTTCCGGTGACGAACTGATCGCCGAACATGCCCGCTGGGCACTAATGCGCATCCAGCCAGCTGCCCCCGACTAGCGCCGCGCTCTCCGGCTCATGCTCTGCGGGACGGGTTGTGCCTACCGCCGGGCGCGGCGTATACTCTGGCTGTCTTCACAGCGCAACGCAACAAATCCCCCGCGACAGGAGACGAAGGTGAAACGTCGAGAATTCCTGGTTGCAACGGGCGTTGCCGCACTGACAGCGCCAAATTTACTTCGCATGGAGGCCGCACCGATGGCTCACGAACTTCCGCCGCTCCCCTACTCTTTCGACGCACTGGAACCCCACATCGACGCCAAGACGATGGAGATCCATCACGACAAGCACCACGCCGCCTACGTCACCAACCTGAACAAAGCGCTCGACGGCAATGCCGGGCTGCAAGGTAAGTCGCTGTCTGCTCTGCTGTCCAACCTCGATGCCGTGCCGGAGGCCGTTCGCACTGCGGTCCGCAACAACGGCGGCGGGCATTCCAACCATTCCATGTTCTGGACAATCATGAAAAAGGGCGGTGGTGGCGAGCCTAAGGGCCCCGTGGCCGACGCCATCAAGTCCGCATTTGGCACGTTTGCCGATTTCAAGGCCAAGATCAACGACGCCGGGATGAAGCGTTTTGGCTCGGGATGGTCGTGGCTGTCGATGAAGGACGGCAAGCTGCTGATTGAATCCACTGCCAACCAGGACAGCCCGATCATGGGCGGCGGCAAACCGATCCTGGGCGTGGATGTCTGGGAGCATGCCTACTACCTGAAGTACCAGAACAAACGCGCTGACTACCTCGAGGCGTGGTGGAACACAATCAACTGGGACGCCGTAAACGACAATTACTCCGCGGCAAAGAAGTAGTCCTGGGATTCAAGCACCGTTCCGGCCTCGAGCAGACCGAAGGCCTTTGCGTGCGGCAGGAAAACGGCGGAATTGCCGCCGTTTTCCTGCCGCCTTGCGATGTCTGCCCAACCACAATACTTTTCCGCGCCAAGCGGGTTACCCAGTAGCGCAGTCTTCCCTCCCACGCCAAACAAGCAGGAAAATCGCACGGACCTCCGCCTGGGAGCCGGCTGGGCGCCGGCAAACTACGTGGTGATGCAGACACCGCAAGGCGGGAGGACCCGCCGGGCGGGTCCTCCCGCACTCCAAGGCCTTCGGGCTGCTCCTGGCGGGTTCGGAGTCGCGTACAATGAGGGTGCTCGCCTGCGCGGTCTGGCTGCATCGAGGGGGGAAGAATGGAGCTTGGCGCGATACTCAGCCTGCTGGCTGTTCTCACCGTCCACATGGCATTCCCGGAAAACGCCTCCGCCCACGAACAAATCGTCTTGCGCTGGCTGCACTTCGCGGGGGGTACCGTCTGGCTTGGGCTGCTCTACTTCTTCATCCTGGTGAATACGCCGTTTTTGAAGGAGCTTGAGGCCGGTACCCGTGCCAAGGTGTTTTCGGTGCTCATGCCGCGAGCGATGTGGTGGTTCCGGTGGGCTTCCGTGGTCACCTGGCTGGCCGGCTTCCGCTACTTCATGATCTTAATGAAAGATGATGCGACCAACGGCGGCAATCCCGGCCTGTTCGGAAAATGGATGGGCATGTGGTTCGGCGTGTGGCTGGTGGCTTACGTCTTGATCCACGGTTTTCTGATGATGAGCGAAGGGCCGTTCAAGAATGGCTGGGTGCTGGCAGTCGCGGTGGCCGTGGTGGTGAAAGCGGCGTCCTGGGGCGTGCTTTATCTGATGTCCGATCCCGCTGCGGGCAACCGCACGCTATCCATCGCTGTCGGCGGAGGACTGGGTACGATCATGTTCCTGAACGTCTGGGGAATGGTTTGGCGCTGCCAAAAGCGGCTGATCGCCTGGCATCAGACCAGCGTCGCACAGGGCACTCCACTGCCACCGGAAGCGGCGGTGCTCGCTCGCCGCGTGTATCTCGCTGCGCGGGTAAATTTCTGGCTGTCGTTTCCTCTGTTGTTCTTCATGGCCGCGTCCGCGCACTATCCGTTCCTGTCGGGCAAATAAATTTGCCAAGTGCAAAAGACCGCCGGGCAGAACAATGCTGGCTGTGGCCACCTACTACAGGTCTGCAGGAGAGAGTCCGGTTCGCTTGGCAATGCGCGCGAGCATCCGCGGACCGATCTCCTCGCGGTCGTGGAAGGCAAATACGAAGTTCGGCCATCCCGGACGCTCGAGGGTACGGTGCGAGCCCGATTGCCGTTTGATTGACCAGCCGGTGCGAAGAAGCGCAGCCAGGACGCGAGAGGCTTGAGTCGAAGGCCAGCCCGACACGGTTCAAGCTACGATCGAAAACACGGCGTCCACCTGGGGGATGTCCTCGCCATGATCGAGCCGCTCGGCCAGAACCCGAAGTGACAATGCCTGCGCGCGCGTCACTGCTTGCTCCCGCGAGTCGCCATACGCCAGCACGCCGGGCAGTTCAGGCACTTCGGCAATCCAGCGGCCATCGTCTTCCTGTTCGATCTCGACTTTAAACATTTTCAAAAGTATAGCAGTTTTGCTGCGCCGGGCGTCAGGACGTCTTCCCGTGTTGTTCTTCATGGTCGCGCCAGCGCACTATCCGTTCCTCTCCGGCCGCTAGCGGGTCCTTCCTGCTCCGACGGCTTGCAGCTTACGGCTCGAGGGGAACGTCGACGACCGGCAAATCCCAGTGGGCTTCGAGAATTTCAAAACGGCGCTGCTCTTCCTTCTGATAGGTGTCCTGGTCGGGGAAGAGTTGCCGGATGAGTGCTTGCTCCCCGGAGTTGTCAGCCGAGGCGGCAAAGCTTCTCCATTCGATGCTCACGCGGAAATCCCAGCGGCCGTCCTCTGTAGCGTGATAGCGAGGCGCCTCGATTTCAATCTCCACGATCCTGCCGGCCTCCTGGATTTTCTTGAGCAGCGGCAGGTGATTCTTCTTGAAGAGCTTCAGGAACTCCTGCTGATGGCCCCAGCGCACCTTGTAGTAGTACTCGACGGTATACGTTTTTTCCTTGGCCGCCTGCGCCCCGCCCGCTGGGGGAGTGGCACCGACAATGAGAATGGCCATCACCAGCAACGCAACCCGCCAAATCACCGTTCGACCTTCGCGCGTTCCTCTATTCATCACTGCTTCTCCTTTTGAGCACCAAAACTCCGCGCACGGCGTGGCCGCCGGCGTTTCGCAACCTTGCGCCGGAATGTGCGCTTCTTGCGGGGCGCGACTCGCGCTCGCGCCGTTCGGAATCCGGCGCTAAGGGATTTTCGCGCCGCCGCTTCGACTTGGCCATGAAATCGCGCTGCGGCACGCCGGGCCTTCTCCAGCAGAGGTGAATCCAGCAGAAAGGCGCAGCGGTCGGAAAAAGGCCCGAACCCCTCCGCGGCCACCTGTGCCGATGGCCGGTGGCGCAGTTGCCGGACCTTGCCCCGCCGGGATCCCGCCTGGAGGGCGAAGCGCGGCCGCGCCGCCACTCTGGAGTATAAATCGAGATCGCGCCAGAAGGCGTCCAGGTCTTCCTGCTCCCATTCCAGTCTGCGGGCGAGCTGCTCGAAGAACTCGACGCGGAAGACGTGTTGGTGGTCGATGGCCGGACGCGCGCCGCGGCGGGCCAGCAGGACGCGTGCGCCCAGCCGCCGCGGCAACTCCGCATCGATGGTGGTTACCGCGGAGAGCAGCGCTTCCCTGGCGATGCTCGAAACTAGGTCGCGGAAACGCGGCACGTGCTCGGTCAGCGCGCGGCGGCGGTAGCGCGCCGCGTACTCGCGCACAAACCGGGCGGCCAGCCCTCCGCCCCCCAACTCGACCATCAGGCGCGCCACGGTTTCCCGCGCGGCAATCGTGATTTCGTCCCTCGAATATACCGGGCTGGTTCGGCGCGCCACGGCACTAGCTCTACGACGCGCCGCCCGGCGATGCAACTGGAAACTGGGAAGTGTTTTCTCGCGCGCACCTCCCGCCGCCGCGGAAACAATTCCCCCGGCGAAACCATTGTTGGACTCCGCGCGTCTGATAGGGCAA
>JBGPJC010000125.1:0-10360 GCA_041485165.1 Terriglobia bacterium
GCGTATCTGAGCGGCATGTCGCAGGTCATCACCAACTTCGAATTGATGCCGGGGCGCGCCGAGCGCAGCATCGAAGACACCAGTTGGGACACCTGGTTAAATGATGGTCCCGGCAAGATGTCAAACCTCGAGAACACCACCTACTCGTATTACGACGGCGGGCAGATCGTGAGCCACTTGCTCGACTTCGCCATTCGCCAGGCCACGGACAATCGTAAGTCCCTAGACGACTGGATGCGGCTGCTCTACCAGCGCCATGCCCTTCCCAAGCCGGGGTTCGAGCCCGGCGATGCCGTGCACGCTGCTTCGGAGGTCGCCGGGACGGACCTCAGCGATTTTTTCGCGCGCTACGTCAGCGGCAAAGAACCTTTGCCCTACGAGAAGTACTTCGCTTACGCCGGGCTGCGCATCGAGAAGCTCTACCAGCCCCAGTTGCCCTGGCTCGGTGTCACCTCGCAGAGTACCGACGACGGCCACGTGCGCGTGGTGCAGGTCACACCGGGAAGCCCCGCCGACCAGGCGGGTCTCGATCGCGAGGACATCATCCTGGCCCTCGATTCCAAGGCGGTGGGCTGGGGGCAATTTTCGCGGGTAGTGGCGGCGCGCAAGCCCGGCGAGACGGTCCATCTTTCCGTAATCCACGCCGGAGATTTGCGCGACGTCGCGGTGATTCTGGTTTCTTATCCCTACCCCTACTACCGTCTCAGCCAGGTGGAAAAGCCCAGCGCATCGCAGAGACGAATTTACGAAAGCTGGATGGGCCAGGCCTGGGATCGGCGTTAGCAGCCTTCCTCCCTGTCCAGGTGCGCGGTCTTGTCTTCTCTTTCTCTGTGTTCTCTGCGCCCTCGGCGTCCTCTGCGTTGCCCGGCCCTCTTCGCTTTTTTCCCGTTTATCTCCGCAGAGGCCATCAAAGCACTGAGAGTATTCGCGAAGCCCGAAGGTCCGGCGATGCACAGGGCGACCACTTCCGATTCGTCCACGGCAGTGATAGGCTTGGCGCCTCGAGGCTTTCCATGCCCAGCCTTTGGGATTATTTTCTTCTGTGCTGCGGACTGTTCGCAGAATTGAGCGTTGTGGTGCTGGCCATCCTGCGCCGCGACGTCCGCAGGTATTTTCCCCTGGCCCTGTTCATGCTGGCCTCCGCTGCCGGCAGCGTCGCCCTGCTCTATTGCCTGCGGCGGTTCGGTATCGCCTCCAGTGAATATGCCTACCTCTTCTATGCGACCGACTGTGCCATCGTCATTCTGCTGTACGGGGTGGTGGCCTGGTTTTACGCCTGTATTTTTGCTAGGAATGGTGCGCGCTGGAGCACGCGTCTGGCCGGCCTCGCCATCATGCTGCTCCTCGGCGTGATCGGGTTTGTTTTTGTCCGCTCCAACCCCGCCCGCTTCCTGAGCCGCGCGGTCATTGACGTCGAGCGGAATCTTTATTTCTCCGGCTTGCTGCTCACCTGGTTTATCTGGCCGGCGTCGATCCGCCTGCGCGAGCAACGGCCGCGTTGGATCTTGCTGGTTCTCTCGCTCGGTGTGTTTTTCAGCGGCCACGCCGCCTGCTTCTCGTTGCAGTCGCTGTTTCCGTCATGGAGCCTGCCGCGAATGCTGCCCGCGGTGCTCGAGCTGCTCTTGCCGGTGGCCTGGACCCTCACCTTTCTGCGTGTCCCCGAGAAAGGAAGACCTGCCGTCCGCGCTGTTCCTCCTCCGCAGATTAGCAGGGCTCGACTGGCATGATCTCTTTCCTGGTCTGCGCCATCTCCGCGCTCGCCGTGACCCAGTTCTTCATCTCTTATTGCCGCTCTTTACTCACCGCCGCAGGCCGTATCGAACTTTCCCCGCGGGTGATGAACGCCGCGGACCTCCCCACACAGAAACCAGAAGAAGCGGAGTTTGAACGCCTGCTCGAGCTGGCCGAGCTCTGCCCGGTGCCGGGAAGAGGCACGCCGGAAACCGGAGCGATCGTTGCCTACCACAGTGCGCTGGGAATCTTGCGCCACCTGGCCGCGGGCAGGTCGCGCGGTGTGGACCTGTGGGTGGACCGCGAGCGCAGCCGCTGCACCTACTTCGCTGCTGTGGTTCTTGACCAGCGCATGGCTTTCACCCAGGACCTGCTGCGCGAGTTCCTTCCGAATCGCTAGCCATCGCGCGTGCCCCCTTCGACGCCACCCAAAAACGAAAAGCCCGCCGAATAATCCCGGCGGGCTCAACGCTCGAATGGTTGGCGAGATGCTTCAGGATGCCGCAGCTTCGGGTTTCGGCACAGCCTCCGGCTTTTCCTTTTCTTTGGATTCTTTCTTCTTCCGCTGGAAGCCCACCAGCTCGAGGATGGCCACCTCTGCGCCATCGGAGATGCGGAACCCGGCGCGAAGGATGCGCGTATAGCCGCCGTTGCGGGCGGCAAAGCGCGGGGCGATGTCGCTGAACAGCTTTTTCGTCGCCCCCGGGGTCATCAGGAATGCCGCCGCCTGCCGGCGGGCGTGGAGTGAATCGCGCTTGCCGAGCGTAATCATGCGCTCGACCAGCGGGCGCGCCGCGCGCGCGCGCGCTATGGTGGTCTTGATGCTCTCGCAGATGATCACGTTGGTGACCAGGTTGCGGAGCGTGGCCCGCCGGTGGGCGGGGTTGCGTCCGAGTTTGGATCCTGAATGCTGGTGTCGCATAACCGATCTCCCGGCCTACAGCGCCGTGGTTTCCTCCGGGGTGGGCGGTGCGGTCTGGCTGGGCAGCGGGGGCCAGATGATGCGGCCGTGCTCGTCAATTTTCATCCCCAGGGTCAAGTTCATGCGGTGCAGGATTTCTTTAATTTCGTTCAGCGACTTGCGCCCGAAATTCTTGGTCTTGAGCATCTCGTTCTCGCTCTTGACCACCAGCTCGCGGATGGTCTGGATATTGGCGTTCTTCAGGCAGTTGTAGGAGCGCACAGAGAGCTCGAGTTCTTCCACCGAGCGGTCCAGGTGCTCGACGCGCGTGTCGAGGTAGGGCTCGGAGATCTCTTCCGGCAGGTCGGGCTGCTCTTCAAAGTTGATGAAGATGCTCATGTGGTCCTTGATGAGCTTGGAGGCCAGGCCGATGGCGTCCTGCGGGGTGATGGCTCCGTTGGTCCACACTTCCAGCGAAAGTTTTTCGTAGTCGGTGATCTGTCCCAGGCGCGCGGCCTCGACCTTGTAGTTGACCTTGCGCACCGGTGAATGCACCGAGTCCACGGGGATATATCCGATGGGCAGGTCTTCGTCGAAGTTGCGGTCGGCGCCCAGATACCCGCGCCCGTTCTTCACCCGCATCTCGATCTGCAGCTTGCCGCCCTCGCCCACGGTGGCGATGTAGATGCTCTTGTCGAGCACGGCGATGTCCGAGTCTTCGGCAATCATGGCCGAGGTGACCTCGCCGGGCTGCTCGACGTTGATGGTGATGGTCTTGGCCTGGTCGGTCATCAGCTTGAGCGGGACCTGCTTGAGGTTGAGGATGATGTCCGTGGCGTCCTCGACCACTCCGGGAATGGGCGAGAATTCGTGCAGTACGCCTTCGATCTTTACCGCGGTGATGGCCGCACCCTCAATGGAGCTGAGCAGCGCGCGGCGCAGGGCGTTGCCCACCGTTGTCCCCCAGCCGCGCTCGAACGGCTGCGCGCTGAATTCTCCGAACTTGTCGGTCAGATTCTCCAGCTCGACCGCCAGCCGCTTGGGCTTCTGAAATCCTTTCCACATTGCTAGAAACCTCCTCCCCTTTAGCCGGGGAAACTGCGCGGAAGCCCGGGTGGCCCCAGGCGCCCGATTATTTCGAGTAGAGCTCGACGATCAACTGTTCGTTGATCGAGGGTGTCTGCAAATATTCGCGCTTGGGCAGGGCCACCACTTTGGCCTTGCAGTGCTCGCGGTCGATCTCCATCCAGGGCACCAGGTTTTGACTCTGCGCCACGTTGCGCGCCTCGAGGATCATGGCGTTCTGCAGCATCTTGTCCTTCAGCGTAATCTCGTCGCCCACGTTCACCTGGTAAGACGGGATGTTCACCTTCTTGCCATTCACGCGGACGTGGCCGTGGTTGACCAGTTGCCGCGCCTGGGCCCGCGAGCTGCCCAGACCCACGCGATAGATCACGCTATCCAGGCGCCGCTCCAGCATGACCAGCAGATTTTCGCCGGTTGGCCCCTTGGAGCGCTCCGCCTTATCGAAATAGTTGCGGAACTGCCGCTCCAGCAGGCCGTAGGTGCGCTTGGCCTTCTGCTTCTCGCGCAACTGGATCCCGTATCCGGCCATCTTCGGCCGGCGGCTCTGCCCATGCTGCCCGGGAACGAAATTGCGGCGCTCGATGGCGCACTTGTCGGTAAAGCACCGCAAGCCTTTCAGGAAGAGCTTAACGCCCTCCCTGCGGCACAAGCGGCATACTGCATCGCGATGTCTTGCCACGAACTTCTCTCCTTATGTTCCGCGCCGGGCGCGGAAGAACTCAGACTCGGCGCCGCTTGGGAGGGCGGCAGCCGTTGTGCGGAATGGGCGTGACGTCGCGGATGACCTTGATCATCAGGCCGGCGCTGGCCAGCGCGCGGATGGCAGACTCGCGCCCGCCTCCCGGGCCCTTCACCCGCACTTCCACGGTCTTCACGCCGTACTGGTCGCGCGCCGCGCCGGCGGCATTGGCCATGGCCTGCTGCGCGGCGTAGGGCGTGCCTTTGCGCGATCCCTTGAACCCCACCGAGCCGGACGATGACCAGCTCAGTGTGCGGCCGTCCGGGTCGGTGATGGTGATCAGCGTGTTGTTGAATGACGCCTGGATGTGCACCACACCGTGCGGGACCACGCGCTTCTCACGCTTCTTCTTGAATTCCTTCTTCCGTTTGGACGGCTTTGCCGCCGGCGCTGTTGCGTCCGCGGCCGCTGCCTTTTCCTTCGCCACTGTCGTTTCCCTCGCCTGTGGTTATCTTTACGTGCCGCCCCGCCCAGCGGGGCGGCGCCTTTCCCTACTTCTTCAGAGCGGTCTTCTTCTTCGCCGCCACCGCGCCGCGCCGCGGGCCTTTCCGCGTGCGCGCGTTGGTGTGCGTGCGCTGCCCGCGCACCGGCAGGTTGCGCCGGTGACGCATCCCGCGATAGCACTGGATGTCAATCAGCCGGCGGACGTTCATCTGGATCTCCTTGCGGAGATCCCCTTCCACGCCCCCGGCGGCCTCAATGGCCTGCCGGATCCGGTTTACTTCTTCCTCGGTCAGGTCCTTCACCTTCTTGGTGTCTTCGACCTTGGCCTGCGCGCAGATCAGCCGCGCGCGCGCCTGCCCGATGCCATAGATGGAAGTGAGGCCCACCCAGATCCGCTTCTGCGGGGGAAGATCAACGCCTGCTATACGTGCCATCTCTCTTGCTCCTCGATGCTGGCGGCTCGCCGCTACCCTTGCCGCTGCTTGTGCTTGGGGTTGGCGCAAATGATCCGCACCACGCCCCGCCGCTTGACGATCTTGCACTTGTCACAAATCTTTTTTACCGACGACCGCACCTTCATGCTCTGCCTCCGGAATCCCCGCCGCCCGCGACCCCTATTTGAACCGGTAGGTAATCCGGCCGCGGGTCAGGTCGTAGGGCGAAAGCTCGACTTGCACCCGGTCTCCGGGCAGGATGCGGATAAAATTCTTGCGCATCTTTCCGGAGATGTGGGCGAGCACCCGGTGCTTGTTCTCCAGCTCCACGCGGAACATGGCGTTGGGCAGCGGCTCGATCACCGTGGCCATCACTTCGATGGCATCCTCTTTGGAATTGCCCGCGTCCGGCTTCTTCTTTTCTTTGTACTTCTTCGCCATGTTCTCCCACCGACAGAGCTCGCAGCACCCGCCGACTCAATCCGTTCTTCCCCAGCCCGCTACCAGGACGGCCCGCTCGCTTCCCGCGGCCGGGTCAGCACCCACGGCCCGTTAGAGGTGACCGCCACGGTATGCTCAAAGTGTGCCGAGCTGCTGTGATCGGCGGTAACCGCCGTCCACTTATCCTCGAGCACCTTCACCGCGGCGCCACCGGCATTGACCATCGGCTCGATGGCCAGGACCATGCCTTCCTGCAGGCGCGGGCCGCGTCCCGGCTCGCCGTAGTTGGGCAGTTGCGGCTCCTCGTGCATGTGCGTCCCGATGCCGTGGCCGACGAACTCCCGCACCACCGAATAGCCGTGCTGCACGACCCAGCTCTCCACCGCGTGTGAGACGTCGCTCAGCCGGTTCCCCAGCCGGGCTTTCTCGATGGCCAGGTCCAGCGCCTCGCGTGTGACGCGCATCAGGCTCTGCGCTTGCTCGCTCACTGCTCCTACCGGCAGGGTCAGCGCCGCGTCGGCGTAAAAGCCTTCGCGCTCGACGCCGAAATCCAGCGAGACGATGTCGCCTTCCCGCAGCTTCCGCCCCGGCGACGGGATCCCGTGAACCACCTCATCATTGATCGAGGTGCACAGCACGCACGGATATCCCAGGTAGCCTTTGAAGGCCGGGCGCGCCTTCATCTCCGCCGCCCGCTTTGCGGCGAAGACCTCCAGGTCCATCGTGGCGATGCCGGGCCGGACCATGACACGCAACGCCGTCAGGATCTCCCAGACCACCTGGCCGGCTGCGTACATCTTCTCCAGCTCGGCCGACGACTTGCAGACGATACCCAATCGAGCGTTCCTCTCGATCTCCCGCTGTCCTCAGCTTGCCCGATCGAGCAAGGCGAGCAGATCGCGCCGCACCGACTCGACATCCTTCGAACCATCCACTTCGAAGAGCTGGCCGCGCGTCTGGTAATAATCAACCAGCGGCCGCGTCTGCCGCTCGTAGGCCGTGCGGCGCTCGCGCATCACTTCCAGGCGGTCATCAGGACGCTGCACCAGCGCGCCGCCGCATTTATCGCAACGCCCGGGCTGGCGCGGCGGAGAATCGTGCAGGTTGTAAATCTGCCCGCACTGGCTGCAGGTCCTGCGGCCCTCCATGCGACGGAACATCAGTTCCGGGTCAACTACAAAGTTCACCACCACCGGGCGCCCGAGGTGATGGCCTTCGAGAATCTTCTCCAGCGCCTCGGCTTGCGCCAGGGTCCGCGGGAAGCCGTCAAGGACGAACCCGGCCGTGCAATCCGGACGGCAGATGCGCTCCTCGACCATCCCCAGGACGATCTCGTCCGGCACCAATTGCCCGCTGTCCATGACCGGCTTGGCGCGCCGCCCCAGATCCGTTCCCCGGACGATATGTTCGCGGAACATGTCGCCGGTGGAGAGATGCGGTATCCCGTACCGGCGGGAAATCTCCCGCGCTTGCGTGCCCTTGCCTGCTCCCGGAGGTCCCAGAAAAATCAGCGCACGGCGCAGCACTTTCACCGGCGCCGATGTCTCGGGACTAGCCACGCCGGCCCCGCAGGCGCCCTTTCTTCACAAACCCTTCGTAGTTGCGCATCACCAACTGCGCTTCGATCTGCTGCACGGTATCCATGGCCACGCCCACCACGATTAGCAGCGAAGTGCCGCCGAAGTAAAACGTCACTCCCAGGCCCTCGAGCAGGAAGCGCCAGAAATGCTGGTCAAACCAGATGCCCACCGGTCCCCACAGGTGATTCAGTTTCAGACCGGCGATCATCCACTCCGGGATCAAGCAGACCAGCGCCAGATACACGCCGCCCACAAAAGTCAGCCGCGTCAGGATCTGGCTGATGTGCTCGGAAGTATTGCGGCCCGGCCGGATGCCGGGGATGAACCCGCCGTACTTCCGCATGTTGTCGGCCACCTCGGTAGGGTTGAACACCAGGCCGACATAAAAGAACGCGAAACCAATAATCAGCGCCACGTAGATGAACGTGTACCACGGCTCGCCCCAGCTCAGCTCCCGGGAGAATCGCTGCATGAACTGCGACTTGCTCTGCAGCAGCATGGCAAAGGTTTGCGGGATGGTCAGCAGCGAACTGGCAAAGATCGGCGGGATGACGCCGCCCGAGTTCACACGCAACGGCAGGTAGGTCATCTGCCCGCCCATCACCCTGCGGCCGACCACGCGCTTGGCATACTGCACGCTGATGCGCCGCTGGCCGCCCTCGACCAGAACGATGAACGCCACCACTCCCACCATGACCACCAGAAGGCCGATGACGGCGATGGCCGTGAAGTTGCCCCACTCGTTCTTGCTCACTTTGAGCCACAGGTCTTGCACCGCGCGCGGCAGGCCCACCACAATCCCGGCGAAGATGATCAACGACATGCCGTTGCCGATCCCGCGGTCGCTGATCTGCTCCCCCAGCCACATGATGAACGCCGTTCCTGTGGTCAGCGTCAGAATGGTCATCAGCACAAAGCTGAGGCCCGGGTGATAGACCAGCGACTTGGCGTCTACCTGTTGCCGCATCAGCGTCACGGCAATCATCCCCGACTGGAAAATCGCCAGCCCCACCGTCAGGAAGCGCGTGTACTGCGTAATCTTTCGCCGCCCCAGCTCGCCTTCTTTCTGCAAGCGCTCCAGGTAGGGGAACACAACGGTCATGAGCTGCAAGATAATCGAGGAGGTGATGTAGGGCATGATCCCCAGCGCGAAAATTGTCAGGCGCCGGAAATTGCCCCCGCTGAACAGGTCCAGAACTCCCAGTACCGACCCGCGACCCTGCTCGAACAGTTGTTGCAGTAACTCGGTATTGATCCCCGGCGTGGGGATGAAGGCCCCCAGACGGTACACCGCCAGCAGACCCAGCGTGAACATCAGACGCTTGCGCAGGTCCTGGATCTTGAAAATATTCGCGATGGCGGCGAAGAAGCGGCTCATCAGAGTGTCTCGACCTTGCCCCCGGCTCCCTCAATCTTCACCCGTGCCGACTTGCTGAAAGCATGGGCCTGCACGGTGAGCGCGACTTTCAGCTCCCCATTGCCAAGAACCTTGATCCCCGCCCCTGCCTGGCGCACCAGGCCGCGGAGGCGGAACACATCGGGAGTTACCGTCTCGCCCGCCGGAAAATCATTGAGCGATTCCACGTTTACAATGGCGTAGTCGGTGCCGAACGGGTTGTGGAACCCGCGTTTGGGAATGCGCCGGTGCAGCGGCATCTGGCCGCCTTCAAACCCGCGGCGCCGCGAATATCCCGCGCGGGACTGTTGTCCCTTGTTGCCCTTCCCGGCGGTCTTGCCCAGTTTGGAGCCCATGCCGCGTCCCACGCGCACCTTGCGGTGCCGCGAGCCGCGCGGCGGGCGTAAGTTGGAAAGTTTTACAGCCATATTCGCCTCAACTCCCCGCTGCCGCGCCATCAACGCTGACCAGATGGCGCACCTTGAGGATCATACCGCGGATGGAGGGGTTGTCCGGCCGCTCGACCACCTGGTTCAGGCGGCGGAAGCCAAGCCCGCGAATCGTTGCCCGCATGCCGCGCGGGCAGGCGATGAAGCTCACCACCCATTTAATTCGCAGTGTTTTTTCGTTCTTTTTCTTCGTCATAAATCCTATTCCCCGCGGGGCAAGCTAGTTGGTGATCTCAGCGGCCTGCTTGCCGCGGATTTCCGCCACTTTGGCGGCGTCCTTCAACCGGATCAAGGCGTCAAACGTGGCTTTGATCACGTTGTGCGGATTCGACGTGCCGTTAGACTTGGTCAGCACGTTGTGAATTCCGGCCACTTCCATCACCGCGCGCACCGGGCCTCCGGCGATGATCCCGGTGCCCTCGGATGCGGGCTTGAGCAGCACGTTGCCCGCACCGTATCGCCCCACCACCTGGTGCGGCACCGTGCCGCCCTTCAGGTTGATGCGGATCAAGTTCTTCTTGGCTTGCTCGATGGCCTTGCGGATGGCCATGGGAACTTCGCGCGCCTTGCCCATGCCGAAGCCGGCGTGGCCGTGCTGGTCGCCCACCACCACCAGCGCGGAAAAACTCAGGTTCTTGCCGCCTTTGACCACTTTGGTGACCCGGTTGATGGATACCACCTGGTCCTTAAGCGTGTTGGCATTCGCCTCCACCGGGCGGCGAACCGACAAAACGTCCTTGAGAATGTTTTTTGACATAGGCGCTAGAATTTCAACCCCGCTGCGCGGGCCGCATCGGCCAGCGCTTTCACCCTTCCGTGATACGCGTAGCCCCCGCGATCGAAAACCACCTGAGTCACCCCGTTCTTCAGCGCGCGCTCGGCCACCACCCGTCCGACCACTTTGGCGGCGGCCACGTTTCCGCCGCTCTTGGTCTCTTTGCGCGTTTCCTTGTCCCCTGAGCTGGCCGAAATGAGAGTGCGGCCCGCCGTGTCGTCAATCACCTGCGCGGATATATTTTGCAGCGAGCGGAACACCGCCAGGCGCGGCCGCTCCGGCGTCCCATGCACCTTGCGGCGCACCCGCGCGTGGACGCGCTGGCGATGCGCGTTCCTCGAAATTCTCGTTACTGGTACCTGTGCCACGCTTGCTCTCCCTGCC
>JBGPJC010000126.1:0-10140 GCA_041485165.1 Terriglobia bacterium
CAGCAACCCGAGATGCCCCCAGTAACTGGTGTGGAATTCCTGACCCTGCCAGAGCAAAGTCTCGTCGGTGGACGCCAGGTCGAGTTTCCCGGTGAAATTCGGCTGGTCGGGGAAACGCTGCTCCTTGTTGACGATCAGACTTTGCACCACGCCGAGGTTTTCCGCGCGCGCCTGGGTGATGAGGTGCTTCGGCGTGTTGTGGTAGGCGCCGCCGTAGTTCATGTGCACGTGCAAGTCGCCGCTCACCCACTCCTTGCCTGAATCGTCGGGCAGCGCCAGGGGCTGGAGCTTGATTTGCATGCTCAGCGCGCCTTGCGCTTCGGTGATCGAGCGCCGTTCCACAGCGAAGGAGAAGCCCTTCATCGCCTCGATCGTCAGGCTGCCCGGCGGCACGCGCAGAATTGCCCGGCCATCGCAGTGAAAGTAATGCGCCTCAAAGGGGCGCTGCGTGCGGTCAATACTGTCGTCGGCGCTCAGCCAGGAATCTTCCGGAGCGTATGCGCGGCCGTCTGCATCCGTCACCGACAAACGCGCCGGGGTGGGCTTGCCATCGGGACCGAGCACGGCGATGCGCAGCTCGCGCATCCCGCGCAGATAGCGGCGCTCCGCTGCCAGCAGTCGCGACTGCGCCCCGCCGGTGGCGCTCTGGATCCACAGTTCGGTATTCCCGTTGCGGTTGGAGATAAAAGCGATCCTGCCGCCATCGGGCGACCAGCGTGGGTTGGTGTTGTCGTATTCGCCGTAGGAAATCGGGAAGGCGTCTCCTCCGCCGGAAGGCATCACCCAGAGCTGGTGCCACTGGCGTCCGGCGTATGAGCTGAAGACGATGCGCTTGCCGTCGGGCGAAAAGTCCGGCCGCGTTTTCCAGGTGGTCTCTTCGAAATGGATCTCGCGCGGCTCGGCGCCGGGGCGCGCTTCCCCGCCATCGCGGGCAGGGATGCGCCAGAGTCCGCCGCTGCCGTAGATGTGGCCGCGGTTGGAAACGAAAAGCAGATCTTTGCCGTCCGGCGACCACGCCGGACTGATCTCGGTGTCGAATGGGCTGTAGTAATAGCGCGGCAGCGTGCTGCGCGTTTCGCCGGTGATCCGCTCGACGGAAGTGAGCTTCCCTTCGCGCACGTCGCCGACAAAAATGTGGAATCGCCGGTTGTACTCGGTGGAGACAAAAGCGATTCGCCGGCCATCCGGGGACCAGCGCGGCTCGACGTTTACCGCGCCGTTGCTGGTCAGCGCCGTGCTCTTGCGGGTGGCCAGGTCCAGCATGCGCAGCTCGAGAGCTTGCCCGTCGTAGTTGACGTAGACGATCCAATGTCCATCGGGCGAGCAATCCGGCTGGTAGGCATAACCCGGCCCGGAAGTAAGTTCCTCCGCTGCGCCGGAATCAAGCCTCTGCCGCCAAAGCGAGCCGGCCATCGAGTAGACCACCTCTCGCGAATCCGGCAACCAGCACACCGCGCTCGGCCCGGTGGTGAGCTGCGGAAGGTACATCTCCCGGTAGTAGTACGGGTGCGGCAGGTCAATCTGTTTCAGCACCGGTTGCCGCTGGGCGGGAACCGCGCCGGCAAACATGACCAGAAGAAGCGCCGCCACAGCGGACGCCCAGATCACATGTTTGTTTGATGTGCGCATGGCAATTCCCCCAGATGTTGGCCGTCAGGCGCTCCACGCCCCTAGGAGCCGGCGGAGCAGGACGAGTTGCCCGATATGGTAGGCGTTATGGTCGGCCACCAACAGCGCTTCGCGGAATAGCGTTTGGCCGTCTCCGTGCGCAAAGGGAGAAAAAAGATCGCTCTCCTGGTCTTCGACCAGCGCGCGCATAGCGGCCAGGTCAGCACGGAAGGACTGGATGCTCCGCTCCCATGCCGACTGGTCGGGCGGAGCGTCTTGAGCAGGCCAGTAGCCCTCGGGAAACGGCGGGGAGACATGCTTGGGGTTGCGGCTGAACTCGAGGATGTCCCATTGGGCGATGCGCATGTGCTCGAGAAGGCGCCACGCTGTGTAGGGGATCCCTGGCACGCGCCGCCCGCGCAGCGGAGCCGGGAAATCCTCCACCGCGGAGTCGAAGTCGGCGTGTGCGCGGCCTCCTCGCAGGACTTCGACCAGGTGCGCGCGCAGAGACTTCAGATCCGTCGTCATCGTGCCTCTCCCGCCCGCCGGCTCCTGGCGGGCGCGAGCACACAATCCTAGGCGCTCTCTTGCGCAGCGTCAACGCGGAAGAGCGGCAACTCACGAGCCGACATTGGTGAAACAACTTCTAAGTGCGCGGGTATTTGCGGAAGTGGATAAACTCGCGGCCAATGTTGGCAATGGCCGAGCCGAGCAGGTCGTAGCCAAAACGCTGCGCCGTCTCTGAACCGCCACGGTTGACGTCGTGGTGCCAGGCGTTGGCCGCCGCGGCTCCTGCTGCGATACCGAAAAGGTGCGAGGCGTTAAACTGCTGCGTCCCTTTGTCGCTTTGGCAAACGAATACGCGCGAGATGGCCCAACCGAGCCGGCGTCCAAACCCTTTCCGCGACGAGGGATGGTACCGCGGGTCCTGGCGCAGCAGCGAGGCCATCACAAAATCACCCACGAAGAGGTCAGTGGCATTTTGCGCGGTGGCGGCGCCCCAGCGCCGGACAAACCCCTTGCCGCCCATGCCGTAACCCCGCTCGAGATCGGAATCCGTGGCCATGGAAAGGCCCGCGGCAACGGCGCCGCCCAGAAATCCTGGGAAAATGGCTTCGCCGACGGCGCGCTGAAATTTCTCGCCCACGGTGAGCCGCTTGGTCAGGTCTTCAGGGCCCCAGAAACCGCTCGGAGGAGCAGGTGACGGAGGTGCAGCCTTCGGCGGCCAGGCAGGCAACTCGGCGACCGGCCGCGGCGAAAGACTTGCAACGGTCCTGGACACCGACTCCGCGGAAATGGCCGGCAGCAGATTTGCGCCGATCCCATTGCTGCGTTCGGCCTGAGCATGCAGGCGCGGAGTCGCACCCAGCGAGAGCAGGAATGCCATGGGCAAGAGAATTCGCTTCATGGCGAATTGCGATTGAGGATCCATGGGCATGGCCGCGCGTCCGCTCCGGCCCCTGCCTGAGGCATGGGCTAGACAATTGCGCAACGGCATTAGAATGACTCGCGGATGATGCCGGCGACTTTTTTGGAGAAGTCGTAGGTGGCGTTCCGGTTATCTCCCATGAAGCGCACCCTGCCGGTGACCTCGCGGTCCACCAGCGTCTTCCCGTTGTGATCGACGATTTGGACCTTCAGCTTGATCGAGGTCCATCCGCCGACCGTGGTCACCTCGCGCTTTTTCTGGCTGCCCTGTTTGAATGCTTCCGCCGTGGTGTGCAGGGTAACCAGATCGGACGCGCCGGCCGCGTTCTTGTCGCCGCTGCGATAGACGTGCGGAAACTTTTCCGTCTTCTGTATCTGCTCGATCAGATATTCGTAAATGGCCACGCGGAAATCCGGCGGGATTTTCAGGTCTCCCGGATCCATCGGCTCGATTTGAATGGCGGACGCAGAAAACTTCGGAGCCTGCTGGGGAGTGCTGGTCGAAGCGGTCTTTCCGGAAGAGGCCGTCTGCGCCCACACACCTTCGGCAATCAGCAGGCCGGCACAGGCGACGACGCTCGCGAAAAGGACTGGGAATGCGGCTCGGGTACCATGCTTCACGGTTTCTTCTCCTCTTTGCCCTTCGGCGCTGGCTCTTCGGGTGGAATGCTCGCGTGTGCGCCCTGCGCGACGAGCTCTCTCTTGATCGCAGTGGCCTGGCCCTTGGGAAGCACGAAAATCGCGCCGTGATATCCGCCGTCGGCATCATTGTATTCCACCGTGAGGACCTCCACCCGGTGCGAAAAGAGACTCAAAACCCGCCCGCCTTCGTAGGGTACGCCTGCCTTCACGATCATGCCCCCAAGGCCGCTGAAAACCTGCTTACTGTCCGCATTGGTGAAGACATCCTTGATAGAGGCGATGCTCACCTCTGCCTTCCCCTTCTCGGTTGCAAACTGCAGCGCTTTTCCCTGCACCGTGAGCGTGCCCTTGGCGTGATGCTTGATCTTTTCGAAGCCGATCACGTGTTGGACGCTTTGATCTGGCGCGTTCGGGGAGGCCTGGGGCGCGCCCGTCTGCTGACTGCGCGCGGGCGTTGCGGACAGGAGGAAGAGAGCGCCGGCGGCCAGGAGCGAGACCCCGAGCGGCCGGATAGCCGACCTGGCTGCTCGGAAGGGATTCATGGCGACAGAAGCATCGATCAGTACGTTTCCAATTCTCATCGTTTTGTTCCTTATCCCTGTTGGCCGGAACCACCCCGAATCGTAGTACGGTTTCACGTTGTGTTCGAGACCGGGACCGTCATGCTCGGAACGGTCCTCCGTGCCACCGCGATGCCTGGAACGGCCCTGCTCAGGTGGCAGGCCCATTCCGTGGCCTCCAAGGTGCCCCACACGGTATCAGACGAATTGGAATTGTGGAAGCGCAAAACCAAACCCTCGCCGCTGGGATCCCGCACAGGAGCGGTCGTCCGCTGGTGAGCCAGGGTCAACCGGGGGCCTGCGGAAGACGGGTGAACAGGCGGCCAGCCGGCGCGCTCCAGGAAAGCTGCTGAAAGGGATCCATCGCAGCGCCCCCGGCGGGGCAGATGGACGCTACAGCAAGGGACGCGGAGGTCAGACGCAGATGCACTGCAACCTTCGCCGCCGCTGCGGACAAAGATAGACGCGAAGCCTTTTTGCGGCTGTGGCCTGCAGGAGGCCGGAACGCAGGCTCTTCAGACCGAACCGCTCATCGCCCGTCTCTGCTGGTAGCACTCCCGGCAGTAGACCGGACGCCCCTGCGTCGGCTTGAAGGGAACCGTGGTTTCCTTCCCGCACTGCGAGCAGATGGCTCTGGTCTCGCCGCGCGGGGAACCGCCCGTATTCTGTGTGCCGGATGCGCGGGCGGACTTGCAGGCCTTACACCGCTTGGGCTCGTGTTTAAAGCCCTTGTCGGCGTAAAACATCTGCTCGCCCCCGGTGAAGACAAACTCCGCCCCGCATTCGACGCACTTGAGAACCTTGTCGTGATACTCCATTTGCTGCTCCGTTGGCCCGCTGGACCCGGACCCACCTGGCAGCCCAGAAGGTTGCGGAGAACTCCAGTTGAGGTGGAGAGCCCCGGCAACCATCTGGCCCCAAGCCCTGAGATCGTCCAAGGGAGGTGCTACTCCAGCTCGCGCCGCATCTTCTTGCGCATGCGCTTACGGGAGAGCGCCGCCTTGGCCCGGCGACGTTCACCGGGCTTCATAAAGTAACTGTGCTTCTTGATTTCCTTGATGATGTCCGACTGTTGCACCCTGCGCTTGAAGCGGCGCAGAGCGCTTTCCAGGGACTCACCTTCCTGAATAACGACTTCCGTCAATCAAATGCACCTCCCATGCACGGTAAGGATTCCCCCTGAGAATTCGCGCAGGGCCATACGGATAGGCCACCGTGTCTGATTGCCCCCGACTTGTAGCTAAGGCGAGGATGCCTGTCAAGCTATTTTCTCATTACCACATGCTCATCTCCAAGGAAATACAAGCCTTGAAGACGCGGGGCGTTTGCATTGCTTTCTGGAGGTCGATGGTCAGGCCGACCAGCATGCGCCCCCGGACGCGGATCTATCCCCGCGCTCGGCAGAACGGGCTTCGGAAGTCTGACCATGAAGCGGACAGAGTTGATGAACAACCCCGCGCCACGCGCTCATTCTGACTCTCGTAGCTTCGATTTCCCACATCCCCAGCGCTACTGCGGTGGCCGGACTTACCCTTCATCACTCCAACTGCTCTCGGAGGACCGGTCTAAGCCACTGGCCGACAGTCCCTCCCAGGCTGCCGAAAAACTCATCCCGGAGACTTTGTAGGGGCGGCTTTACGCCGCCAAGTCCTCCGTTTTGTGGCGGGGTAAACCCGCCGCTACGGTTCTGGGACCCTATTTCAGCCTGCTAGGGTGCGGCAGAAGTTGCTGTTAGAATACCCCACTCCGGCGGGTCTGCTATTCGAACTCTCCTCCGGCCGCAGCCGGAGGCCGCAGCCGGAGCGCTGGCCGGAATCCGCAGCAGCGAGGGGAAGCCGAACATGGACCGCATGCGCGAGGCCATCGGAGTGCTCCTGGCCGGCGGGCAGGGCGAGCGGCTGTGGCCGCTGACGCGCGACCGCGCGAAACCCGCGGTCTCCTTTGGCGGCATCTACCGCATCATTGACGTCACCCTCTCGAACTGCATCAACAGCGACCTGCGCCGCATCTTCGTCCTGACCCAGTACAAGGCCCTCAGCCTGAACCGCCACATCCGCCGCGGCTGGTCGCCGCTGGCTGGCCACGGCGAGTTCATCGAAAGCCTGCCGCCGCAGATGCGCGTCTCGCGCGACTGGTACCAGGGCACCGCCGACGCCGTCTACCAGAACATCTATTCCATCGGCAGCGAGCGCTCCACCTACGTCATCATCCTTTCCGGCGACCACATCTACAAAATGGACTACACCAAGATACTCCAGCAGCACATTGATGCCGGGGCGGATGTGACCGTGGCCACCATCGAGGTCGATCCGCAGCAGGCCGCCGGTCAATTCGGCGTGCTGGAGACGGACGCGCAGCACCGTGTGATCGGCTTCGAGGAAAAGCCCGCGGAGCCCAAGCGTTCGCGCTCCAACCCGGCGAAGTGCAACGCCTCGATGGGCATCTACATTTTCAATACCCAGCTCCTGATCCCCATCCTGATCGTGGATGCGGAAAACCCGCAGTCCAGCCACGACTTCGGCAGAGACATCCTGCCGCAGATCATCGAGCGCTACCGCGTCTTCGCCTTCAACTTTATCGACGAAAACAAGAAGGAGGCCAGCTACTGGCGCGATGTAGGAACCTTGGACGCCTACTACGAGGCCAACATGGACCTGGTCAGTGTCTCACCGGTGTTCAACCTCTACGACCACGCCTGGCCGCTGTGGACCTGGCAGCACCAGTACCCGCCGCCGAAGTTCGTCTTTGCCGACGAGGACCGCATGGGCGTGGCGCTGGACTCCATCGTCTCCGGCGGCTCGATCGTCTCCGGCGGCCGGGTGAAGAACTGCATCCTGGGATACGATGTGCGCGTGAACAGCTACTGCGAAGTGGAGAATTCGCTGATCTACAACCACGTAAACATCGGGCGCCATGCGCGCGTGCGCAACGCCATAATTGACCGGCACGTGCAGATCCCCGAGCACACCGTGATCGGGTACGACCTCGAGGAAGACCGCAAGAAGTTTCACGTCTCGCCCGGCGGCGTGGTGGTGGTGGTGCGCGACGAATCCATGCTCGAGGAGCCGGAGTAATCTGGCGGTTCCCGCTCCCCTTCCCCCCGGAGGAAACATGCCCACTCGAATCGTCAGCGTGCGCGGGCGCCAGATTCTGGACTCGCGTGGAAACCCCACGGTCGAAGCCGACGTCACCCTGGCCGGCGGCGCGCGCGGGCGCGCGGCGGTGCCCTCGGGCGCCTCGACCGGCGAGCACGAAGCACTCGAGCTGCGCGACGCCGACAAGGCGCGCTATGCGGGCAAGGGCGTCTTGAAGGCGGTGGAGAACATCAACTCCATCCTTGGCCCGGCGCTGGTGGGCAGCGACGCCGCCGACCAGACCGCGCTTGACCGCAAGCTGCTGGCGCTCGATGGCACGCCGAACAAGGGCAAGCTCGGCGCCAACGCCATCCTGGGCGTCTCCATGGCCGCTGCCCGCGCCGCCGCAATTGCGGCCGAAAAGCCTCTGTACGTCTATCTCTCGCGCTACTCCGGCGCGGGTCCGGCGGTGACGCTTCCCGTGCCGATGATGAATATCCTCAACGGCGGCGCGCACGCCGATAACTCTGTGGACGTGCAGGAATTTATGGTCATGCCCATCGGGGCGCCGAGTTTTTCTGAAGCGCTGCGCATGGGCGTCGAAGTCTTTCACGCCTTGAAAGCGGTGCTGAAGAAGCGCGGGCAGTCCACTTCCGTGGGCGACGAGGGCGGCTTTGCACCCAACCTGCGTTCCAACGAGGAAGCCATCGAATCCGTGGTGGAGGCCATTGGCGCCGCGGGCTACAAGACCGGGGAGCAGATCGCCGTCGCCCTGGACCCTGCCGCGAGCGAATTCTTCGATAAGGCCGCGGGGCAATACGTCTTTAAGAAGTCAGACAAGTCGCGGCGCACTTCCGCGCAGATGGCCGAATTCTGGGAGAACTGGGCGCGGCAATACCCCATCGTATCGTTCGAGGACGCCATGGCAGAAGACGATTGGGCGGGTTGGAAGTCGCTGACACAGGCGCTGGGCGGTAGCGCGCAACTGGTCGGTGACGACATTTTCGTCACCAACACCACACGCCTGCGGCGGGGCATCGACGAGCACGTGGCCAACGCCATCCTCATCAAGCTGAATCAGATTGGCACGGTGACCGAGACTATCGAGGCCATGGAAATGGCGCGCAAGGCCGGTTACGCTTGCATCATCTCGCACCGTTCGGGTGAAACCGAGGACACCTTTATCGCCGACCTGGCCGTGGCCACATCGGCCGGGCAGATCAAAACCGGATCGGCTTCGCGCACCGACCGCGTGGCAAAGTACAACCAGTTGCTGCGCATCGAGGAAGAGCTTGGCGCCGCGGCGAAGTTTCCGGGGCGCAGCGCGCTGGCGCGGCGTGCCGCGAAGTAGACGCTGCCTCAAACCGTCCCGGAGCAAGCGCCCGCACTCCATAGAACAACGGCGGCGATTGACACGGCGCGACGACACGCCTAGCTTGAAGGCAGTTCACTTCCGGGTGGGAGGACGCTGTGAGAAAGATCCCGCCTCTCTTGGCATTTCTGCTGGCTTTGGCCGGGCTACTGGCCGCGAACGAAGGTTGGCGCGGCAGGCCATATACCAAATGGACGCAATCAGACGTCCAGGAGGTGCTCGACCACTCTCCATGGGTCCGCCAGGTGAATCTTCTGATCCTGCCACCCATCGGGGGTGACGCTGGTTGCCCGGTCTCTGAGCCCCGCTGCGGCATCCGCGATCCGGTAAATGTTACCGAGGGTATCACCGCGGAGCAGAACGGGGCCCCGGCCCAGCCCTCGCTCGAGGAACGAATTGCCAAACAGCAGCATGATAGCTTTGCCGCCCAAGGCCCGGCCCCGTCGGGGGGAGTGGTTGCAAGCACGGTGCGGTGGAGTTCTTCGCTCACTGTCCGCGAAGCGCTGGTGCGGGAAAAGCAGCTTCTCGGCGAGGTCGACATTCGTCAGTTGCAGGCCTCGGGCTATTTCGAACCTCTGGATTCTTACATTCTCTACGTGGACGTTCGTCTCCCCCTGGGACAGGACCCAAAGTCTGTCCGCGCCGCAACACTGACGCGGACGGCGGTTTCCCATGCCCTGCTCGCGCCAAAGCATGGCGGAACGACAGCCTTTCCCGCGCGAATTGAACCAGCTCCGCTGCCCGCCTACGATAAACACCGCGGTGTGCCGCTTGCGGCTTATTACCTCTTCTTCCTGCGCCGGCAGGAAGGCAAAGCGCTGCTGCCCGCCGGCGAGACCGAAGCCGTGTTCGAGTGCCCGCTGGGGGCCACAAAGATCAAAGCGGTCTTTGATCTGCGCAAGATGTTGCGCGAGGGCACGCCAGACCTGTAGCCACGGCGCTGCCTGCTTTCGTTTGACGCGCAGCTTCGGTATCCTTCCACTCTATGCCCCGGCCTCCAAAACCTATCGTCCTGACCGTGCTCGATGGCTGGGGCTATCGCCCCGAAATTTCCGGGAACGCCATCGCCCTGGCCTCTAAGCCGGCCTACGACGCGCTGCTCAAGAAATTCCCCAACACCCTGGTGCGCACATCGGGCCCCGCCGTCGGCCTGCCCGAAGGGCAGATGGGTAACAGCGAAGTCGGACACATGAACATCGGCGCCGGACGGGTCGTGCACATGGACATCACGCGCATCGACCTGATGATCCACAGCGGCGAATTCTTTTCTCAGCCGTTGCTGCGCGAAGCCATGGAGCGCGGCCGCCAACAGCAGCTCCACCTGCTGGGCCTGCTCAGCGACGGCGGCGTGCATTCGCAACTCGACCACCTGCTGGCCCTGCTGCGCATGGCCCGGGAGAATCACGTCGAGCGCGTCTTCGTCCACGCCTTCACGGACGGGCGCGATACGCCACCC
>JBGPJC010000127.1:0-9973 GCA_041485165.1 Terriglobia bacterium
CGCGGTGGCGCCGTGCGCCGGCGCAGCACCGGCAGCGCGCCGCAGACCATGATGTAGCCGACCAGTCGCGCCACCGCTGACAGCACGGCATTCCATTGAAATGTCGCCGCGAACGCCAGGGCGTATGTCCCCACCGCGAAAATCAGAATGGAAATGTGCGGGGTGCGAAACCTGGGATGCACCTGGGCAAGAAGGGACGGAAAATCACCCTGCTCAGCCAGGCCGTAGGAGATCCGTGGACCGTTGACCATCTGCCCGCCGATGAAACCGTACAAAGAGATCAGCGCGCCAAGGCCCATCAGTACCGCGCCGGCCGGGCCCAGGAAAACCGCCGCTGCTGCGGCCAGCGGCCGCTCGCCGCCTGCACCGGCCGGGAGCGCCGCCAGAGTGACTATCTGGACGAGTAAATACACCACCGCGCTGACTCCTAGCCCGACAAACATGGCGAAAGGCGCATCACGCTGCGGATCTTTTGCCTCGCCCATGGGGGCCACCGCGGCCTCCACTCCGCCGAAGGCGTAGACCAGCAGCAGGATCGCGCTCATCCAGTCCTGCAAAGGCGCAGCGGTCATGGGCGCAGAAACCGCTCGCGCGGCGGCTCCCCCGTTCAGCATGTAAGCGACCCCGGCGACAATAAAGATGCCCAGAGGCAGCAGCTTGGCCACTGCGAAAAAGCTGCTCTGATTGACCCCGCTCCGCACTCCCAGCAGATTGACGACGGTGTGCACTCCGATTAGCGCCAGCAGAATCAGGGCCCGTGCCGACGGCCGCTGGGCCCCGGGCCAGAATTCTCCAAGGTAGATGACAAAGAGATTGCTGTTTGCGGCGTTGCTGGCCAGGCGCACCAGGTATTGCAGCCACCCCATTTGAATGCCGGCGAAACGGCCAAACGCCGCACGCGCATAAAGGTACGGACCGCCCGTGTCGCGGAACTGCGATGAGACTTCCGCGAAGCAGGCAACGATGGCGCCCATCCCCGTCGCGGCAATCACGTAGGCCCACGGGCTTGCCGCGCCCAGCAGCTTGCCGATGATCCCGGGCAGGCCGAAGATCCCGCCGCCGATGATGGAGTTGATCATCAGCCCGGTCAGGCCCCAGCGCCCGATGGCGCGGACCAGCTTTTCCTGTGGCTGGGAGTTCATCGGCAGATTCCGGCGCACTCGAGCACCGGGGGACGCTAAATTGGGTGCGTGGGAATGTCAACAATTCTATTGCCAGGCGGCAGGTCAAAAACGGACGAGCCGCACGGTTGAATGATTCCTGGAGTGCGGCGGCTTGCCGCCGTGTTTTTTTTCAACTTCGCGCCGAGACACCACCCCGCGATTCTTGTCTGAACGCCGGGGCCGCGCCCGGAAAATCTGCTAAAATCGCCGCTTTGCCGGAAGCCGCGAACATGCCAGTCAGCAATCACAAGCCATCCCCGCGCGACTCCGCGACGAGGGGGACAGCGCGATGACCTCGGCCCTATTCCCGCGCAGCTTCTCCAAGCAATATCCCGAAGCCGTCCGCGGCGAAGGCTGTTACATCTGGACCGCGGATGGCCGCCGCATCCTCGACGCCGCAGGCGGTGCCGCAGTGGTTTCCATCGGCCACGGTGTCGTCGCTGTCGGCGCAGCCATGGCGCGACAGGCAGCGCGCCTGGGCTTCGTGCACACCTCACAGTTCCACACCGGCGCCGCGGAGCGCTTGGCGCAGCGCCTGCTTGCACTTGCCCCCGCGCCATTCCAGGATGGCGGCAAGGTCTACTTCACCTCAGGCGGGTCCGAGGCCACTGAGACGGCGCTAAAGTTGGCGCGGAAATATCACCTCGAGCGCGGCCAGCCGCAGCGTGTGCGTATGGTGGCGCGCTGGCAGAGCTACCACGGCGCAACACTGGGAGCGATGGCGGTTTCCGGCAACACCCGCCGCCGCGCTCCTTATCTCCCGCTGCTGCCCGACTGGGGGCACATCGCTCCTTGTTACTGCTATCGCTGTCCCCTCGGTTTACAATACCCGGACTGCCGCGTGGCCTGCGCCGATGAACTTGAGAAATTCGCCGCCAACGCTGGCGCAGAAACCATCGCCGCATTCCTGTTCGAGCCGGTGGTGGGCGCAACGCTGGGCGCCGTTGTGCCTCCGGATGGCTACCCGCAGCGCCTCGCTGAAATCTGCAAACAGCGCGGCATCCTGCTGATCGCCGATGAAGTGATGACCGGCATGGGCCGCACCGGCGCGCCGTTTGCCGTCGAGCACTGGGGTGTGGTGCCGGACATGATTCTGGTGGGCAAGGGAGTGGCCAGCGGCTACGCTCCGCTCGGCGCGGTGATTGTCGCGCCGCATGTTGCTGAAAGCGTGGCTCGCGGCTCAGGCGTCTTCGAACATGGCTTCACCTACCAGTCGCACCCTGTGGTCATGGCCGCGGGACTCGCTGTGCTTGACACTCTCGAGCAGAATGGTCTGTTTGATCGCGTCACGCCTATGGGTGAAGAGTTGCGCCGCGCCCTCCAGCCACTCTGCGATTCCCCCGTGGTCGGGGATATCCGCGGCCGCGGCTTGCTGCTGGGAATCGAATTTGTCCGCGACCGCGCCACGCGCCAGCCATTCCCGCCCGAGGCGAAATTTGCCGAGCGCGTTCGTCAAGCCGCTTTCGAGCTGGGCGTCTCCGTCTATCCGGTGCAAGGCTGCGCGGACGGTAATGCCGGAGACCTGATCTTGCTCGCGCCGCCGTTCATCATCACTGAGGCCGAAATCAAGGAGATTGCGCAGACCTTGCAAACCGCGGTCACGCGCGCAGCCGAGAAATGAACTACCCAATGGATTTCTCTTCCGGCCACTGCCCACGATCAGAAAACATGATCCACACAAATCGAAAAGCGCGCCGCCGCGCCGTCCTGGCGTTGGCCACCGCGGGGCTGGCGGTGGCGGGCGGAGTGCTTGCTCAGCAGCGGCCAGCGCAGCGACTGCGAGGCTACAGCGCGACGAGCTCGGCTGTGGAGCGGCAGATCGAAGAGAAACTGGGCGCCATGATTTCTCCTGACGAAGCCCGCCGCTGGCACCGGCTGTTCACCGCCGAGCCGCATCCCGCCGGCTCGCCGCGCAACAACGAGCTGGCGCGCATCATTGCCGAAGAATGGCGCAAGCAGGGCTGGGAGGATGTGATCATCCGCCAGTACGACGTGCTGCACTCGGCCCCGCGCTCGGTTGCGCTGGAGATGGTCGCGCCGGTGCCCTACCGCGCCAGCCTGCGCGAGGACGCCTACGACGCCGATCCCGACTCCGGCAATCCGCGCGTCGACTCCGCATATCTCGGTTTCTCCATCTCCGGCGAAGTGACCGCGCCGGTGGTTTATGCGCACAGCGGCAACCCCGAGGATTACGCGCTGCTGAAGCAGAACGGGATTGACGTGCGCGGCAAGATTGTCCTGGTGCGTTACTCGAATCCGTATAGCTATCGCGGATTCAAGGCCCTGACCGCCGAGCGCATGGGCGCCGCAGCTATCCTGATTTATTCCGACCCTGCCGAGGACGGCTACGCGCGCGGGAAAGTGTTCCCCGAAGGTCCCTGGGGACCGGAAAGCCACATCCAGCATGGCGCCATCACTTATGACTTTATCGTCCCTGGCGATCCGCTTACGCCGGGATGGGCTTCGGTGCCGGGCGCCAGGCGCATTCCCATCGAACAGGCCACCTCGCTGCCCAAAATCATCGCCCTGCCTCTTTCCTGGCGCGACGCCAAGCCGTTGCTCGAAAACATGGACGGCCCCGAAGCGCCGAGAGACTGGCAGGGAAGCTTGCCGATAAAATACCGTTTCAGCGGAGCCGTGCAGGCCCACCTCAAAGTGGAGATGGACAACAGCGTACAGCCCTACTACGTCGTCGAAGCGCGCCTGCGCGGCAGCGAGCTGCCCGACGAGTGGATTGTGATGGGCAATCACCGCGACGCCTGGGTGTTCGGAGGTGTGGACCCCTCGAGCGGCACCGCTTCGATGATGGAGTTGACCCGCGCGCTTGGCGAGTTGAAAAAGCAAGGCCATCCCCCGCGGCGCACGCTACTCATCTGTAGTTGGGACGGCGAGGAGTACGGGCTCACCGGATCGACGGAGTGGGGCGAACAGTTCGCTCCCGAGCTGCGGGAAAAGGCGGTCGTTTACATCAACGTGGATTCCTCCACATCGGGCCCGGAATTTCAGCCTTCCGCTGTGCCGTCTCTTGCGCCCCTGGTTGTGGAGGTTAGCCGCGACCTGCCCGATCCGCAGACCGGGAAATCATTGTATGAAGCCTTGCGGGGCCACCGCGCCAGGGGCGAAGGCCGCGACACCGTTGCGGATTCTGACCTGGTGGAAACGCGCATCGGCAGCGGCTCCGACCACACCGTCTTCCTCAACCATGACGGCGTGCCCAGTATCCTGCTGGATTTCACCGGCCCTTACGGCGTCTACCATTCCCAGTACGATGATTTTTACTGGATGAACCATTTCGGCGATCCCGGCTACCGCTATCACGCGCTGATGAGCCGATTGTGGGGCACGCTGGCGCTGCGTCTGGCCAACGCCGAGGCGCTGCCGTTCGACTTTGCCGCCTATGCGGCGGGCCTGCGCCGTTTTGTCCACGATCTCGACAGCTCCAGCCACTTGCGCCAGCACATCAGCTTGAAATCGCTCGACCGGCAGATTGCAGCGTTTGAGGCCGCCGGCCGCAATCTCCAGCGCAGCACGGAGGCAGCGCTCAACCGCAAGCCACTGGCTGCCAGAAACGCCGGGCGGATCAATCAGGCCGTCATGCGTGTCGAACGCAACTGGCTCGACCCTGACGGCATCCCCGGCCGGCCCTGGTTCCAGCACCTGCTCTACGCCTCGCGCTACACCTACGCGCACCTCGAACTGCCCGGACTCACCGAGGCCGCCGAGGCCGGCAACTGGAAACTGGCCGCCGAGCAGGCGCATCGCATCGAGCTGGCCGTGGCGAAGAACACCGCGTTGCTGGCGGAAATGCGCAAGGCGCTGGAGAAAGATCGCGCCGGCGGGAAGTGAGGAGATCAAAAGCATGAGTCCGAGGTTGCGCGCGTACGTTGTCTTTCTGTCAGCCGTGATTCTTGCCTCAACCGGGTCGGCCCGTGTCCCTGCCGGCGATGACGCCTTAAAGGACTTGCAGGCCCGCATCGAGCGCATCCGGCAAGACTTTCCCGGGGAAATGTCCGTCTACATGAAAAACGTGCAGACTGGTGAGGAGTTGGCACTCGATGCCGACCGCGTCGGCGAGACCTTCAGCGTGATCAAAGTTCCCATCATGGTGGAGGTCCTGCGCCAGGCCGAAGCGGGCAAGTTTTCCCTCTCCGACCGCGTCACCCTCCAGGCCGGGGACGCGCGCCTGCCTTCCGGCGTGCTTTACACGCTCCAACCGGGACTTCAGCCCACCGTCAAGGACCTGCTCACGCTGATGATCATCATCAGCGACAACGAGGCCACCGATCTCCTGGCCGACAAAGTCGGCCGCGCCAATGTCACCCAGACCATGCGCGCTATGGGATTGACCCACACCAGCATCGAGTTTTCCGACCTGGACTGGGACCGCACCTGGCTCGGCTCCCTCGACCCCCACTTTAAGAATGCCGCGGGCGATGAGACCATCCGCTTTCCCTTCGATAAGTTCACCGGCGCCCAGGTCAATGAGGCATTTCGGCGGACCATCTACGAAAGTGCAGTGTACTTTGGTCACAGCACGCCGCGCGAAATCGGCCGGCTGTTTGAGATGCTGGCGTCCGGCAAGCTGGTCTCGCCCAAGGCCAGCGAACTCATGCAGGAGATCCTGAAGAAACAACAGGTCAATGACCGCTTCCCGCGTTACCTGGCGGACGTGGAGATCGCACACAAGACCGGCGACGGCCAGCCATTCCTCGCCAACGATGCCGGAATTCTGTGGGTCAAGGAACGGCCCATCGTCCTGGTGGTATTCACGGGACGCCACCGCGGGGGAACGCCGGCCCTGCACGACGCCATCGCCCGCGTGGCCGCGGAGGTGGCGCATCACTACGGTGCGAAACTCAAGAAGGATTTCGAGCCGCGCCACAATCCAGCAGGCAATAAAGATTCGCAACTGCCGTGAGAAAAGGCGCAGGGCACTGATAGATTCCTGGGGAGTCTCCATGAACACACGAAGCTCGTTACTCGCTCGGATCGCAGCGGGACTCGCGGCCTCGGCCCTGCTGGCGGCGATTGGCGCGGCGCAATCGCCCGGAAAACCGCGCGCCCGCGACCTTGGCGTCCCCTTTGAAGGCTCACCGGGCCCTCTGAACGCCATCACCGATGTGGCCGGGGTGGAAGTCGGGCACAGCACCATCATCAAAGGCGAAGGGAAACTGATCGTCGGCCAGGGACCGGTGCGCACCGGCGTGACCGCCATCTTGCCGCGCGGCAAGAGCCTCGCCGATGCGGTCTTCGCCGGCTGGTTTTCATTGAACGGCAACGGTGAAATGACCGGCACGACCTGGGTCGAAGAGTCGGGTTTCCTCGAAGGTCCGGTGATGATCACCAACACGCACAGCGTTGGCGTCGTGCGGGACGCGGTGATCGCCTGGCGCGTCAAGCACGGCCCCGCCGATGAGTCCGGCTACTGGTGGTCGCTGCCGGTCGTCGGGGAGACCTACGACGGCTACCTGAACGACGTGAACGGCATGCACGTCAAGGCCGAGAACGCATTTGAAGCCATAAGTTCCGCGCGCTCGGGGCCCGTGCTCGAAGGAAACGTCGGCGGCGGCACGGGGATGGTCTGCAACGAATTCAAGGGCGGCATCGGCACCTCTTCACGAAAGCTGGACGCCGCGTCGGGAGGCTACACCGTCGGCGTGCTTGTGCAGTGCAACTACGGGCTGCGTGGGCAGCTCCGCATCGCCGGCGTGCCGGTCGGAAAAGAAATCCCGGAAAAACCTGCCTACGGCATGGAAGCGCCGCCGGCCGATGCCGAGCGCGGATCAATCATCATTGTGGTTGCCACGGACGCCCCTCTGCTTGCCCATCAGATGAAGCGCCTGGCGCGCCGCGCCGCTCTGGGCCTCGCGCGCGACGGCAGCGTCTCCGGCAATGGCTCCGGCGACATCTTTATTGCCTTTTCGACCGCAAACCACGGCGCGGCGCGAACCACGGGCACCGTCTCCCTCACCATGCTTCCCAACGACCGCATGGGCCCCCTATTCGAGGCTACCGTCCAGGCTACGGAGGAAGCCATCATCAACGCCATGATTGCGGCGGAGACCATGACCGGAGTGAACGACCGCACCGTGATCGCCTTGCCGCACGACCGTCTGCGCGAAGTGCTTCGGAAGTACAACCGCCTGGCGGCCGGAGGGAAGTAACCGAGGATCGGCCGTGACTATGGAGGAGGGAAACCACGCAGAAATTGAATTCTCTGTGGAGCGCACGAACCCGGTTCTAAGGCGGCGTTGTAGTAGGCGCGGATTTGGTCTCTAGCTTGTGGTAGCTGCTGTACTCTTCCTTCCTCGAGAATCTGAACTTGGAAAATCCGACCCGAATCTCCCACTGCGCGGAATCTAGTTTGAGGAGATAAGAACCGCCTGCGTCCTGAAAGTACTCCATCCGCGAGACCAGGTTATCCACGCCGGAAATGCCGCCCCAGACCTTGATGTTTTTCAGGGTATGCATTTCTGTTCCGAGGATTCGGTAACTGCCAGGGCGCACCCACATGTGGCCGCCCAGGTTTCGCAGGATCCTCTCTTTCTTTTCCTTGAGTTGAGCGCTCTCCGGTTTTGGCGTGAACTCGATGCGGTAGGCGGGACCTCCGCCCCATTCTTCCCGGCCTGCGTATTTGAAATCAAAATATTCCAGGAAATCCCGGGACAGCATGGTGTTTTCTTCCTCGGCCTTTCTCTTTTCCTCCGCCACCTTCGCATCGCTCTTGGAGAATTCCTTGCGCATCGCTTGTTCGTGTTGCTTCAACTCTTTTTCGCTGGGGGCAGCGCCCCTCACCGACAGGAGGCGCACATCAAATCTTCTGTCAGGGCGCGGCACGAATTCATACTCGCGCTCATCATGGTGGAGGATTTTGCCGTTCTTGTCGTGGTTCTCCACCGAGATGCGCTTGGTAAAGCTGTAATGTTCCAACTGCGGGGTTACCTGAGAGCTCTTCAATTCTGTCAGCGAGCGGGACAGAATTTGCTCATCAGTAAGCGGCGGTGCTTCCTGCGCGAGCGCGGCGCAAGCCAGAAACGCAAGTATTCCCATCCATCGGATGCCCGCAGCTTTCATGGGAGACCTCCGGTTACGTACCGCTGTATCCTTTACGTGTCCACGCCTCGCGGTCTGTTGGGGAATTGTTGTGTCGGGATTGTCTCGCCGACAGGGGGGAATTACAAGAATACTTACAAGGCGTACCGGCTGCGTTTCGTCTACCGCACCGGCGTGGCCGTTTTTCGCGGAGGATTGAAGAAGGGAAGCGGCACCACCTTGGCGCCGACTTTGTGCCGCACCGCCTCCACCGTCCATTCCATCTGCAGCTTGGTGCCTTCTTTCGCCTGCTCTCTGGAGACGCTGGCCAGCGCGATCATCTTCTTCAAAGAAGGTGACCAGGTCGTGGACGTCGCCTTGCCCACTTGCGTCCCACCGAGGTACACCGGCACGTGTACGCGCGAAGCCATGGTCGGCGCTTGAGGCGCCAGGCCCAACCCTTCGTAGAGCGCTTCCACTTCGTTCCAGTCAATCTCCAGGCCAGCCAGTCGCCGCGCTGGCCCGTGCTTCTGCTCTTCGACCAGCGCCGTCCTGCCGATAAAGTTGTCTTTCTTCAGGTCTACCATTCGTCCCAGCCCGATCTCAAAGGGCGAATACTTCTGCGATTCGATCAGCGCCTTCTTGCTGCTGATATAGTCCACCTCGATCAGCAACAGGCCGGCTTCGATTCGCGCGATGTCCAGCGCGATCATCCCCGCGGCGTGGATGTCGAAACTTTTGCCGTGCTCCATCAGCGCGTCCCAGACTTTGGGGGCCTTCTCCCACGGCATCCACACTTCGTATCCCAGATCGCCGGTGTAACCGGTGCGCGAAATCTCCAGCGGCACGCCGGCAATCTTGCCGCGCGTCACGCGAAAGTATTTCAGGTTCTCGATGTCCGCATCCGCCAGGCTCTTGAGCAGCCGGCCCGACGTTGGTCCTTGCACGGCCAGCGCCGCCACCTGTTCGGAGATGTCTTCGATGCTCACCTCCATACCCAGTGCGTTTTGGCGGAACCAGCGCAAACTGGGGTCGGCGGCGGTCCAGCGATAAGTGTTTTCCGTCAGGCGCGAGACCGTGCCGTCGTCAATCACCTTGCCCTGCTCGTCGCACCAGCAGCAATAGATCACCTGACCCACGGCCACCTTGTTGATGTCGCGCGCCAGCACGCGGTTGATGAGCTTGGCGGCGTCCTTGCCGGTGACCAGGTACTTGTACAGCGGCGAAACGTCAATCACCGCCGCCGATTGCCGGATGGCGTTGTACTCGTGCTCGTGCGTGGCCTCGTACACGCTGACCGTGTAGTAGCCCGACCATTCGCGGTAGCTCAGGCTCTCGCACAGAGCAAGCTCGCGTTCGTGAAACGGCGTTCCAACCGGCAAGTGTCCTCCTCGATTCCCGCGCGCAGGGAGAAGGGCGAGTATAACGGCGGCGGCGCACTTGCCGCAACCCGGCGGCAATCTCCAACCGCCGCTTCGGGCTCCGACATTTGAGCCGCGCTAGGGGGATACGATGGGAGTAGGCTCTTCCACTTCATTAACAGTTCTTGTCCGGCGAGACACCCGCCTGTAGAATGGCTGATTGTTTTGTGCACATCGCGCCCGACCGTAACGGCGCCGAAACGATCCTGATGAACGCATCAAACTCACACTACGACGCCATCGTCATCGGCGGAGGCCACAACGGCCTGGTGACTGCCGCCTACCTCGCCAAAGCGGGCAAGAAGGTGGTGGTGCTCGAGCGGCGGCACGTGCTGGGCGGCGCCGCAGTCACCGAAG
>JBGPJC010000128.1:0-9877 GCA_041485165.1 Terriglobia bacterium
CCATGAACTTGAAAGATCTGCTTTGCGATGTCCAGACCAACTGTTGTAATGCTCATGGATGTCCCTCCTCGGACCGCCGACGAGCATAGCAACGATTCGCTCGCCGCAGGAACCGGGATGGGTCCATTCCATTAGGTCAGAACCGGTAACGGCGGCCCGATGCGACCACGGCAGATTAACTATGTGTCGCTGCGAAGGGTGAAGATACAGCTCCCAGACTGACGTGTCGCCTTGCAGTATCTGCAGCAGTTCAGCATCGTCTAGCAACAGCCGATACTTAGCACGCAAGATGCGCACGTTCGAAAATTCGAACAGCGAAAGCGCAGTATCGGCCCAAAGCTTCGGCAGTGTTTGTAAGACATCCAAGAACTCGTCTTCGGTGTTGACCGACCGTAACGGTTTGAAGTACTCCTGTGATAACCCGAGGGCTCGGAGAGCGTCGGCCAATTCATCCCAGCGCAACTTCGAATCCTCAATAGTACACAGCGGAGCAGCGGCATCATTCCGGTTAACGTGTTCAGAGTCGGCCAAGTCGTGTTTAACAACGCGGTGGATGAACAAGACATCGCCTTCCAATTTCACAAGCATTCGGTAGTTCATGTCGACCGAAATACTTCTGAAGGGAGAACTACGGAGTTTATGCAAACGCCACCCCGGAATGGCCTGCGTCGTGATTGAGGCTGCTTCTGTTCTAGCAAGCTGTCGAATCAATTCGCGACACTTCCGTGCCAAGCTGGGCGCCAGCCCCATGAAATCGTCAAAGAAGCGTTCTGTGACCGCTACTCGCATTTCGTTGTCGCGGCGGATGGCCCGGGCTTTGATCTGGTGGGGCACCCTCGTTTCATCACGTCGCGGTGAATTGCCCTTCAGCCGCTGCGCTAAATCAGGGTCTGCGACAAAAGTGGTGTGCCCTCTTTGTGCCGCGTCATCAAGAGCAAAAAGCTTTCCGAAGGCCGGCCACCCGCCCCCGCAAATGTCTTATGATATTTTGTCCTTTGGATAACTCAGGCATCAGGAAACAAACGATGCTCGGGGTCGAGCCAAACGAGGAAAAACGTATCGTCGATAAGGATACCGTGCGCCCGCCAGCGGTTCCAAGCGACTTCGGGATAAATTCCGAACTGATAACCGTATTCATAGCCAAACTGCTCAGAGTCCACGTTCGGGATGTTCTGAAACCCTTGCGGCTCTGACGTAGTCGGGAAGTGAATCCAATGCCGATGCTCTCCATTGTTCGGGTCCGTGAATCCCTCAACTCTCCAAGTGCTGAACCTTGCCAAAATCTGAAAAAGCTTCTGGAAATAAGTGAGAGAGCACTGAGACACGTGGAACTTGGGGTTTTCTAAATCCAAGTGCTTAAAGGAAAATTTTAGAGGTAACTCGCCCGTGGGGATACGAGGTTCGGGTATCCCGCGTGCCGCTCCATTAGGCATTGAGAAGCGATGAGAAATACTCTCTAATCAAATCCAGTGGGATGATCTTGTTCGAAGATGCGTCTATTGGTAGTCCGGATCGCACTTCTCGCCACGGATGCTCGGAATGTGTCAGTCGTTCCAACTGTGTGGCATTGAATTTACCGTAGGCGTGCCAAACAGCTTCCAGATGTGCCCTTATCTTTTGAGGGAGAACCGCTGGAACGTCTATAATCGGATTCCATTGGTACTCTTTGTATCGCCTGAAAATTGCGGGCACAACTGGACCGTGTACCCAAGCCTCGATAGGGTCATCAAACAGAGGCTCGCCATCGAAAAACACCAAATGCCACGCCTGAGCATAGTAGAGAAGCTTTTGTAGTTTGAGATTTGTTACGGGGTCGTGCTTCTCGTGGGATATCCTGACGAGGCTTTCGGCCACACGTTGGCCTGTACTAGCTGCCATGTGAACCTCCTGCCCATCTACACGTAGGATATCACATGAACTTGCTAAATAGAGCAGCAATCGAGGACGACTTTGCCAGAATGCAAATCAGCGGGTGGCCCGGGCTTTGACCTGAGGGGGTGCCCCCTTCGCTCTTATCCAATCAATGTGCCGGTTTTGCACGTGTGAATTTATCTCGAACTTACGGCCGGGGGGCCCTGCCTATCTGAATGACGAGCCGCAACTTTTCCTGAAATTCCTCGCGGACAGTCACAGATCCTCGCGGAATAATTGCTCCCGAGGGCGGCAGCGCGGTAAGATGAGATGGTGAATGAAGAAGAGAAGTGAGAAACGAGAACGGCGCGACGAACTACGTCGAGAGTACGACCTGTCTAAGTTGAAAGGCGGCGTCCGCGGCAAATATGTCGCACGCTATCGGGCAGGAACGAATCTCGTACTCCTCTCACCGGATGTCGCTAAGTATTTCCCTGACGAGCAATCCGTCAATACGGCCTTGCGCACCTTGATTCATGTGGCGAGGGGGCCTCTCCGCCGCGCGCACTGAAACGCGCACCATTTCGGCGGTTGGAGCGCGTAGGGATTCCATTATCCAGGGCAGCGCTCTTGCAACGCTACCTTATATTCCCAGTGACAGGCTCGCCCTGATCCCGCCTCTGCGGGACGAAGGGTCATCGGCGACTGACCACTGCACCCCTGTCACCCATCCCCGTACAAGAACCGCCGCACGATCTCCACGCCCATGGGAGAGATTCCTCGTCCCGATGGAATCGGGGTACAAAGCCACTTCGCGCTGAATGACGACCCGAGGCACTTTGTCCGCCCCCTGCTAGGGTTGTGTCCCACAAATATCTGGCAAATCTTGCGGACTCACGGGCGGGGCAAGCCCCGCCCCTACAACGCGTTGCGTGCCGGACTTTTGGTAGTTTGGTCCGGGACACAACACTAGCTCAGTTGTGAGAAATGTGGTCTGGAGCACGGCAACCCTTCATCTACGTGGCGAAACACTCTCCAGGCTTCAGACGCGCGCCATTCTGGAATTCCCGGGCGCCGACGCGCTTGCGTCCTTCCACCTGAAGCGCATCCAGCACCAGCAGAGTGTTCCCGCCGCAGACAACTTCAAGAATGTCGGCGCGGATTTCGATGATGCCGGGTTGCGCATGCGTCTCCGGACCGTCCCGAAGCGTCGGGAGCGGCCGGCCCCAAAGATGGCAGCGCTGTCCGCGGAAATGGCTGTACGCGCCGGGCCAGGGATCAAATGCGCGGATGCGGTTGTAAATCTGTCCCGCGGTCATGCTCCAATCAATGCGGCCGTCTTCGCGCTTGAGCATCGGAGCGTAACTCGCCAGAGCCGAATCCTGCGGCTGCGGGGTTATGCGGCCCTCTTCCAGCGCGTGCAAAGTTTCCACCATCAGCGCAGCTCCAGCCTCGGCCATTCGCGCTGAGAGTTGAGGGGCGGTTTCCTCCGCTTCGATTTCCATTTCCTTGCGCAGCAGCATGGGGCCGGTGTCCAGGCCCGCGTCAATCTGCATAGTGGTAAGGCCGGTGCGCGTTTCTCCGTTGGCGATGGCCCAGGCGATGGGGGCTGCGCCACGGTAGCGTGGCAAAAGGGATGCGTGCAGGTTGATCCAACCAAGACGGGGCAGGGCGATCAGCCGCGCAGGAATAATCTGACCATAGGCCAGGATGACCACGGCGTCGGGGTGGATGCGCTCAATAAATGCGAAGGCCTCGTCCGAACGGATTTTTTCCGGCTGATAGACGGCGAGGTGATTGGCAACTGCGAGGGACTTGACGGGAGAAAAAGAAGATACCAGGCCACGGCCACGCTGGCGATCCGGCTGGGTGACCACTGCCTCGACGTGAATGCCCGGCTCGCCGAGCAGCCGCGTCAGCGTGGGGACCGCGAATTGCGGTGTGCCGCAGAAGACCAGACGCATAAGACTCCGGCGACCGGGAGCGCTACCAATCTCCGGTCTTTTTCAGCTTGCGGATCTTTCGCCGGATCAGGTCGCGCTTGAGCATGCTCAGGTGCTGAATAAAAAGCACGCCATGGAGGTGGTCAATCTCATGGCAGAAGGCGCGGGCCAGCAGGTTTTCTCCGCGCATCTCGAATAACTCGCCATGGACGTTCTGCGCGCGCACGGTGACGAACAGCGGCCGGATCACGTTGCCCCTGAAATTGGGCAGGGAGAGGCAGCCTTCCTCTTCCCGCTGCTCGCCTTCGGCATGGATGATCTCCGGATTGGCCAGCACGAAGCGGGCCTCAGGGTTCTTGCCCACGGTGACGTCGATCACCGCCAGCCGGAGAGATTTGCCGACCTGCGGGGCTGCCAAGCCCACCCCTTTCGCTGCGTACATGGCCTCGAACATGGCGTCGGTCAGCGATTTGAGGTCGGCGTCAAATTCTGTGACCGGAGGGGTCGGCTTCTCCAGCACGGGGTTTCCATATTTTATAATTGGATAGATCATTTTCAGATTCTCGTCATCCCTTCAGCTACTGTTGTGTCCCACAAATATCTGGCAAATCTTACGGGCTCACGGGCGGGGCAAGCCCCGCCCCAACAAATCGCGGTAGGGGCAAGCCCGGCCCAGACAACGCGCTGCGTGCCCGGACTTTTGGTAGGGGCGGGGCTTGCCCCGCCCGTAAAGCGCGCTGCGTGCCCGGACTCTTGGTAGTTTTGTCTGGGACACAACACTAGAACTCGTCAAGCTGTTTCAGATAGCCTTCGTAGTTCCGGCGCGTCTCGGAGAGCGAGTCGCCGCCGAATTTTTCCATCCACGCCTGGGCCAGCACCAGCGCGACCATGGCTTCTCCGGCGACACCAGCCGCCGGCACCACGCAAACGTCGGAGCGCTCGTAGGCCGCCTTCACTGTCGCCTTGGTCACCAGATCGGCAGTCTCCAGCGGCCGCCGCAGGGTGGAGATGGGTTTCAAGTAGCCGCGCGCGACCACATCCTCGCCGTTGGTTATGCCGCCCTCCAGACCTCCCGCGCGGTTGCTCAAGTGCGCGAAGCGGCGGCGTCCGGCATCGTAGCGGATTTCATCCTGCACCGCCGAGCCGGGCGAGGTGGCCGCAGCCACTCCCGCGCCGATTTCCACCGCTTTCACCGCCTGGATGGACATCACCGCGCGCGCCAGGCGTCCATCGAGCTTTTCGTCCCACTGCGCGTGCGATCCCAATCCCGGCGGCACGCCGCGCGCGACCACTTCGAAGATGCCGCCCACGGAATCCCCGGCACGAAGCGCGTGATCCACCTCTGCCTTCATGCGCGCTTCGGTTTCCGGGTCCACGCAGCGCAGCGGAGATTCGAGGGCGTTGCACACTGCGCGGATCTCCTCCCAGCTCGCGGCGCGCTCCATCCGCGCCGCTCCCACGGCGATGACGTGGCTGAGAATCTCGATGCTGAACTCGGCCAGCAGGGTCTTGGCCAGCGCCCCGGCGGCCACGCGTGCCGCCGTCTCCCGCGCCGAGGCGCGCTCGAGGACGTAACGCGCATCGTGGAACCCGAATTTCAGCGCGCCGGCGAGGTCGGCATGGCCCGGCCGCGGCGCGGTCAGTTTGCGCTGTGCGTCTTCAATCCCCGGCGCGTCCTCGACCGGCAATGCCTTTTCCCAATTCTGCCAGTCGCGGTTCTCAATGCGCAGGGCGATGGGCGCGCCGATGGTCCGTCCGTGACGGATGCCGGCCAGCGCCTCGACATGGTCCTTCTCGATTTTCTGCCGGCCTCCTCGCCCGTAGCCAAGCTGGCGGCGATGGAGCTCGCGGTTGACGAAATCAAAATCGACGCGCAGTTCCGCCGGCAGCCCGGAAATCCAGGCGACCAGGGCCTGGCCGTGAGATTCACCCGATGTTACGAAGCGCAGCATCTCTGATGATTTGCGCGGTCAACGCGCAAACTCGTCATTGTAACGGACGCTCCTCAGTCCGTCCAGCGCCACTGCGCGAAGGGACGAATGGCAGAGGCGTACACTGCGACATCGCAGACCGGGACGCACCCGCGTTGCCGTGTTTTCCTTTAACTAATTGCCGATCAGGCGGAGGAATTCCGGATCGTCGTTTAGGCTCTGCAGGTCAGGGTCCTTGCTGATCCACTCCATATTGGCGTAACCGGCTTCAATGGCTTTCTTGAGTGCTTCGAGCGCCCGAGGTTTTTCTTTCAGGAGTGAATAGCAGCAGGCCGCATTGTAGAGCGTACTGGAATCGTTGGGGCGCAAGGTGATTGCAGTTTCGAGGTGCCGGATGGCGTCGTCCCCTCGACCGAAGGTTACCAAGTCCACCGCCAGCAGGATCCTCGCGCGGACATCGTCAGGGGCGAGCTCCAACTGCTGCTCCAGGACACGGATATGGCGTTCCCGCAAACGTTGCGCGGCCTCGGTCTGTCCCAGGCGGTCCAGGCTGAGCATGTAGGGCACATGAACGTTGTAATCGTCGCCGTTGGCTTCCAAGGCGCGCTCGACGATATCGGCTGCTTCCTGGAAGCGCCCCGAGGCGAAGTAAACGCGCCCGAGGATGTTGTAGGCGCCATCACAATCCGGTTTGCGCTCGATGGCCAGCTTCGCGCAACGGATGGCCTCGTCAAAGTTTTTCTGCATATAGAATAGGCGCGCGCGCGCCACCGCCACCTCGGGAAGCTGCGGATCAAGGACTGCCGCCCGGTCGCAAGCGGCGATGCCTTTCTCAAGCCATTGCTGCTCCTGCCGCCGGAACTCGAAAATCATCCCGCACACGTTTGCGATTCCAGCATGGGCCATGACGAAACCAGGGTCGAGCTTGACCGCCTGCTCGAACATCTGCAGGGCGAATTCCAGGTTCTCCCGGCGCGTGTAATTACGCCCGCGCAAGAAGCAGTCGTAGGCCTGCAGGTTTTCTGTCGGCCGGCTGGCGATCTTTTTTTCTTCCTGAGGCGAGAGCGTGATGCGCAATGCCTGGGCAATGTTCCGTGCAATCTCGTCCTGGACTTCGAAAATGTCCTTGACCTCGCGGTCGTAGCGCTCCGCCCAGAGGGGAAAGTCGGTGCGCGTGTCTACGAGCTGGGCGTTGATGCGCAGACGGCTCCCCGCGCGCCGCAGGCTGCCGCTGAGCACATACGCCGCATTGAGGTGTTCGCGGACCTGTGCCGCCGTGGCCAGCTTGTCCCGGAACGGCAGCACGGTCGCCCGGGGGAATATCTGCAGGCTGCGGATCTTGGAAAGCTCGGTGATCACGTCTTCGGTCATTCCGTCGCGGAAGTATTCGTCTTCCTTGGCTCCGCTCAGGTTCTCGAAATACAGGACGGCCACCGACTTCTCGGCAGGCCCCGCGGGCGCCACGGAAACTCCCGCCGGAGGAGTGGCAGCCGGACTGCGCGCTCCCTCGGTCCGGCCGGACGAATCAAGGCTGCGCTTCAGCCGTCGCAGATCTGTCTTTAGCTCCGAGGCGGTCTGATAGCGAAATTCGGAATCTTTCTCCAGGGCCTTCAGGATGATGGGATCGAGCTGGGCAGGCAGGCGGGAATTCGATTTCGATGGCGATTCCGGCGCGACGTGGAGGATGCCGTCGAAGATGGCGGCCGTGGTCGTGCCGGTGAAGGGCGGTGCACCGGTGGCCATCTCATAGAGGACGGCGCCGAACGAGAACAGGTCGCTGCGCGCGTCCAGTTCCCGTCCCAGGGCCTGCTCCGGCGACATGTAGGCGACCGTGCCCATCGAGCTGCCGGGGCTGGTCAGGTTTTCTTCCCCCACGCCGGCCTTTGCCATGGCCGAAGCCCCCAGGGTCTCACCGGCGTGCACCTTCTGCGGCGCCAGCTTGGCCAAACCGAAATCCAGGATCTTGGCCTGGCCGCGGACGGTCACGAAGATGTTCGCCGACTTGATGTCGCGGTGAACGATGCCCTTGGAGTGAGCTGCTTCCAGGCCCTCTCCGATCTGAATGCCCAGTTCCAGAAGCCGGTCCACCGGCAGCGGCTTGCCGCCCAGCAGGTGCTTGAGAGTCTGCCCTTCGAGCAGCTCCATCACCAGAAACGGCTGGCCTTCGTGCTCGCCAATGTCGTAGATCGTGCAGATGTTCGGATGATTCAAGGCCGAGGCGGCACGCGCTTCCCGCTGGAACCGCTCCACGGCCTGGCTGTCTGCAGAAAAGCCTTCGGGGAGGAACTTCAGAGCCACGCTACGGCCCAAACGGTTGTCTGTGGCTTTATAAACTACGCCCATACCTCCGCCGCCAAGTTTTTCAATAATTCGGTAATGGGAAACTGCCTGGCCGGGAGCACGCGGTGAGACGGACATGAAGGGCGCTACTATGCCACGCGATATGGCAAGTCAACAAGCGGAAAAGTTAATCCCGGCATTTCAGCAGCTCGTCGCGGGCGCGCGCGGCATCTAATCAGCCGGATCGCTCAGTGGGCGCCGGGCGGGGCGGCTTGACGCCGCTGCGGCACGAAGTTCAACGACGTTGGCTTCAACTACTTGGCCCGCAGTGAACTACCCTTCCGCCGCAGCGCGACGTCAGGGTCTTCGGCCGCAGTGGTATTATCTTGCGTTGACGCGCGATGAGTGAAAAAGGGGAGATGATCCCGAGGGTGAAGCGTGGGCCACCGGCCGGGACAGGAGAGTGGTTCAAAGCAGATTCGCGAACTCTTCGACGGTGATTCGCAAGTCCTGAATGATGCCGCGCAGCGTTTTTCGTTTCAGTGCTTGGCCGCTGTGCATGGGGATGACGACGCGTGCCTGGTCGACCCTGCGAACGTAGATGGCGTGGCTTCCGGTTTGGCGGCGGAATTCAAAACCCTGGCGTTGCGCTACCCGCACCACATCCTTCGCGGTGGCAACCGGCTGCTTGGGAGTCACGCAGGGATCTCGATGGGTTTGATCAGGATATCTTCTTCGGGAACAGGAAGGCCATCTTCGACAAGCGTACCGATGTAGAGTGATAGGGCCTCGCGGATGTTGACGATGCCTTCTTCAATGGTTTCGCTCTGCGTGTGGCACCCCGGCAGCGTCGGACAGAAAACGTGATAGCCACCCTCTTCCTCTTTTTCGAAGATGACCGTGTAGCGCCGCGTCATAGCCTCTCCTCGCAATGGGGTTCTGCTGATCACCTATTCTAGCGCGAATCGTGGGCTTCGAACTTGAATCCGAGCATTCTCGCATGGTGCGGGTTGTCCACGGCCCTCGATAAGAGCGAAGACTTTCGCTGTCTGTGCAGACGATTGCGTAGAGAGTGAACTAGCCGCGGCCAGTGGTCAGTGATCAGTTTTCAGTTGGGCGGGGGGCCACGCTTAATCGCGGGCGCCAAGGCTACAGCACGCGTCCCGAACGCAAGGATGTGCCAGCCGCCACCCCGACATCTTAGCCCCGCGGCGAGCAACCCTTCCGCCGGAGCGCGACGTGAGGGTCTGCGACCGCAGTGGTATCATCCCACCCTGGCGCGCGATGAGTGAGAAGAGGGAGATGATCCCGAGGGTGAGGTGTGGACCACCCGCCCAGGTTAGTGCCTTACCGCGCAAGTAATTCTCGAGAGCCGGGACAGGGAGGCATAGCCAATGAGGTTGAATCACTTCCACGTTGCGGTCCGCGACCTTCCGGCGGCGATCGCATGGTTGGAGAAAGTGTGGGACGTGCGGCCAACTTTCAGAAATGAAAGTATGGCGGCGATTCCATTTGATTCCATCACCCTGATTCTGGATTCAGGCGACAAAGAGTCAATCGCCACAGTCGGCTTTGAGAGCGAGAACTGCGACATCGACTACGCGCGGATAATCAAGAGAGGCGCTGTTTCCGAGGGGGCCCCCAGTGACAAGCCCTGGGGTGCTAGAACTGCATACATCAAGGGGCCAGGTGGGCTCCGATTCGAGATCGAGCAGGCTCTAAAATAGCTACATCGCTTGTGCTCCGGGCGCCGGCCGAGCCAGCTTGACGCCGCTGCGGGCCGAAGATAGTCTTCCAGTCGGGTGGGCGCGATGCGTTTGCGCACAGCGCCAAGCCATGAGCGGGACCACCAATCCAGCGGCTACCTCCACC
>JBGPJC010000129.1:0-9573 GCA_041485165.1 Terriglobia bacterium
CAGCAGGGCACTGGGAGCCGTGAGCAAAGTGAGGCGGAAGGCCGATTCCCCGGCTGCGCGCGCCAGCCAGGCCCACTGCACGGAGAGCGGCTTGAGGAGCTGCATGGCGATCTTGCCCTCGAGCACCTCGTAAGCCATCTCCTGGTCCACGGTGTTCCAGTAGAACGAACGGATCATCCAGCCGACGGCGACATAGGTGATCATTTGTCCGAGGTCGTAGCCGGCGATCTGCTCACCGGGGCGGTAGACCGCATTCCAGATGAAGTAGTAGACGGTGACGTTTACGAAGTACGTGAAGATGCCGGTGTAGTAGCGCAGGCGAAAGGCCAGATTGTTGACGAAGCCGATGCGCGCGCATTCGGCGTACGGGGCCAGCGCGTTCACAGAGTCACCTCGCGCAGGGCTTCTCCGGCGTAAATGCGCTTGACCACGTCTTCGATGGATTCGTCCTCGATTTCCAGGTCGCGCACCTCGACCGCAGAGAGCACCTGGCGGACCAGATCGGCGGTGTCCACCTGGTTGCGGTCGTAGCGCACACGGCAGGTGAGCTCGTCCACGGTTTCAACTTCAAGATGGTTGCCGCCTACCTGCTGCCGCAGACGGGCGGCCTGCGAGGCGTCGCGCAGGACGAACTTGACCTGCTTGAAGCGCAATAACCGCTGCTTGAGCAAATCGAGAGGGCCATCGTAGAGCAGCCGGCCACGGTCAATGATGATGATGCGGCGGCAAAGCGCTTCGATGTCGTCGAGGTCGTGGGTGGTGAGCAGCACGGTGGTGCGGAACTGCTGGTTGATCTCGCGCAAAAATTGGCGGATGTGGTCCTTGGCCACCACGTCCAGGCCAATGGTGGGCTCGTCGAGGAACAGCAGCGGTGGATTGTGCAGCAGCGCCGCCGCCAGGTCGCAGCGCATGCGCTCGCCGAGCGAGAGCTTGCGCACCGGAGTGTGGAGGTATTTATCGATGCCCAGGATTTTGGTGAACATGGCCATGCGCTCGTCGAAATCGCGCTGCGGCACCTGGTAGATGCGGCGGAGAAGGCGGAAGGATTCGATGACGGCGATGTCCCACCAGAGCTGGGTGCGCTGTCCGAAAACCACGCCGATGGTGGCGACGTAGCGGGTGCGGTCGCGCCAGGGCACGAAGCCGCCCACCTTTACTTCACCTGAGGCCGGAACCAGGATGCCGGTAAGCATCTTAATGGTTGTGGATTTGCCGGCGCCGTTGGGGCCGATGTAGCCGACCATTTCGCCGCGGTCGATGTCGAAGGTGACGCGGTCGACCGCCTTGACGGTCTGATACTCGCGCACGAAGAGATTCTGGATGCCGCCCCACAATCCTTCACGGCGGCGGAAGGTGCGGAAGTCCTTAGAGAGATCGCGGACAGTGATGAGAGGCGTCTCAGACATGCACTAATAATTTTAGCACGGCGGATGGAGGATTCAGGGAAACGGACACGCAGAGAGAAAACCGGCAATTGCGCCCTGCCCTCGCTCGGTGAGCTCGGCGCACCCAAAGGTTTGAAGCGCAAAGCTGGGCCACCGGCCAGGAAATCTGCCGCAAGGTGTGCTCTACGACTGTTCCTTCGGCGCGGCGCTGGGAATCAGTTTCAAGGCGAGGGAAGAATGTTCGTTTTCTTCTGCCCTCACTTCGACACCCTTGCTCTCAAATGGCTTCAGGAATTCGGGATCTTCCCATTCATCATATTCGACGTCTTTCCAGGCAAATGCTTTGTAGTCCCCCGCAGCGATCCCGCGCAGGATGAATTTTCCGTATTGATCCGTACTCGCACTCTTGTACAGGCGATACTGTTTGCGTCGGTCCCCACTGGGAATCAGCACGACCATTGCACCGGGGATGGGCAGGCCATCCTCATCGGTGACGGCGCCGTCCAGTTGATGCCCCGCCCAGCTCAAAACGATCTCGAGCGGGCCGCGGCTTCCTCCAGGGCTGACGTCTAACTTGCCGTTTAGGATGTCCTCTCCATTGCTTCGCGCCGATTTCAAATATGCCCCGGGCGGTTGTCCAGCGACGTTAACCTCATAACTCCCCATGGAGACATCCGTGAACTTAAAAGATCCGTCGGCCTTCACCTCCGCAGGTCGAACATACGGAAAGTCTGACTCGGCCTCGGCCAGTCCGACACGAAGAGCGGATAGGTCAAATGGCTCGCGCCCTTCGATTGCGACTCGCCCTACCAATTCGACTCCCGACGAGATGGTGAGGCTAATATCATCCAGGTTGGAGTTGGCGACATCGATGGGTACCCGCGCTTGGCGGAAACTCCGTTCAATAAACATAGCCGCAACTACAAAAAACGCTCCGGGAACCACGTTGTCGATCTCGAAAGCTCCATTGGGGCCAAAGAGCTCGCCCGGCCCAGCGAAGGTGTTGCTCTCCACCATGCTGTCGCGGGGTTTCAGGTAGACACAGCATCCGCCTGCGGGCTTACCCAGAATCGCATTGAAGACACGACCGCGGATGCGCACGGCTCGCGTGGGGATCAATCTGAAGTGAACGGACGGGAGTTCCTGGCCAGGCGACAGGGCAACCGCCGAGGCACGACTCACGTCCGGAGTGCCTGGATAGAAGATGGGGAGATATGCGGTTTGCGCCGCCAGAGTGGAATCATCCGGAGTCGAGCGCATATTCTTGGGAGATTGCCGATCGGCGTATTCCGTTCGGATGTAGTAACGGCCTCTCGGCAATCCGTAGAGGCGATATTCCCCCAAATCGTTTGTAACGGTTGTTTGCACCATGAGGAGTTTACGCCGGCCTTCGTTCACACCGCTTTGCATGGCCATCACCACGGCATCGGCCATGGGATCCCCATCTTCATCGGTGACCCGGCCGGAGATAACACCATAAGGAACCATCCGAAAGATGAGATCGGATATATTTTTTCCCGGATTCAGTGTGAGGATGGCGTTAGAGCCGGCCGATGAACCCTCGCCGTACTCCTGCGTCGCGTAGCCGGCTCGAGTCACGTAAAGATGGTACCGGCCGGGATCCACGCCCTGGAGCAAGAATTGACCGGCAGCATTCGTGAGCCCGCTGTAGCCGCCATCTCGCCGGCCATCCAGGGGATTGAGATAGATATGGGCTCACTTCAACGGCTCATTTGTTCCGGCGCGGACCACCGTGCCAGCGATCGAGCACGTCGCGGATTGTTCTGCAGTCTTTGGGGGCGGATTCTGCGGGAAAGGCTCCTGGGCAGAAAGCATTGCCGTCAGAAAAACGGAACCAGCGATCAGCGTCACCGCACGCAGCACGGAGGCCTTCCTGTTGCAGCACATTAGCGCAATCATCCTGTCAGTCGAGTGACCGGCCTTTCATCCCAATGTTTTCTTTTCCTCTACACGCCCTATGTCGAGAGGAATGATACCACTGGGTCACTTCACCCCGGAGTTTCACGATGGGGGTGATTGGGTGCCCATTCTCGCGGCGGCGGACACGGGATGACGGCGGGAGGTGATCCACCGCTACGAACGGAACAAGACGTCCTCGCGCTGGAACAGCTTCACCGCAGCGTACAGCGCCGCGCCGGCGTACAGGCATGAGGACGCGAAGATCAGCACAATGAAATTCCAGTGGTAGGTGCCGGAGACAATCTCCTTGCTCACCAGGCTGGTGTTCAGGATGGGGATGAGCGCCAGCTTGGCGTCCAGTTCCACCCCAGGCAGCAGCGAAGCCACCGCCGGCAGGATGACCACGATCATCAGCGGCGAGATATAGCTCTGCGCCTCTTTGTAGCTCTTGGCAAACAGGGCGATGGCCAGGAGCGCCGCAGAAAACAGGACGGCGATAGGCAGGACCATGACAAAAACCGCCACCACCGCCTTGGCGTTGATGCTGAGTTGGAGTTGGCTGGCCGCCTCGCGGGGGATGTCCCGCAGCAGCCGCTTGACGAAAATGCCCGATACGCCCATGGACAACACCGCAAGCACTGCCGTCGCCAGCGACGCAGTGAGCACAGTCAGAAATTTTCCAAAGACCAGGTGGGTGCGGGAAACCGGGCTGGTCAAAATGGTCTCCATCGTACCGCGCTCTTTTTCTCCCGCGGTCAGGTCCATGGCCGGATACATCGCCCCGGTCAAGCACAATAGGATCACCATGTAGGGGATCAGCCCGCCAAGCACCGCGGCACTCACTTTTTCAGGCGGAGCAACGTTCTGCTTCACCACATCGAAGGGATGAATAAAACTGGCGGGTAAATTGCGCGCTTCGAGCCGTTGCTCCAGGGTGTGCTGGCGGAACTCCTGGAAGAAAGCCTGCAAGCGGGCGGCGCCGAATTCGGATTTGATCTCACCTGCATACACGTCTATCTCAATACGCGCGGGTTCGCCGCGGTCGAGCGCGGCGTCAAAGCCCGCGGGGATGCGCACTGCCGCGCGGATTTGTTTGTTGGAGATTTGCGCAGCGTAGTCGGAACTGGGTGGAACGAACTGGACGGTGGAGAGCTTGTGCAGCGCCGCGGTCACCCGCGGCGAATCCTCGCCGCCGACCACCATCACTCGCGGAACTTCCTCCTTGGCCTTCTTCATCATCCTGATGGAGATCCCGGCCATGCCCAGGGTCATCAGCGGCATCAGCAGGATGGGCACGACGACCATGGAGATGACCGTGCGGCGGTCGCGCAGCGTGTCCACCATTTCCTTGCGGTAGACGATGCCGATATTTCGCAGGCTCATATCCCCATGCCCCCGCTCAGCCGCCGACCACGCGCACGAAGATCTCTTCCAGGTCGTGCTGGGAATGTTTTTCGCGCAATTCGGCGAGCGTGCCCTCTTCGAGCAGCTTGCCATCATGGATGATGCCGATGGTGTCGCAGAGTTTTTCCGCTTCGCTCATCACGTGGGTGGAGAAGATGACCGTCTTGCCGTGCTCGCGGCATTCGCGGATGAAGGCCACGATGGTGCGCGCGGTCATCACGTCCAAGCCGCTGGTGGGCTCGTCGAAGATCATCACCGGCGGGTCGTGGACCAGCGTGCGGGCGATGGAAGTCTTCTGCTTCATGCCGGTGGAGAGCTGGTCGCAGCGGCGATCGAGGAAATCCTGCATTTGCAGGCGGGCGAACAGCTCGTCCATGCGCTTGCGCAGAGCGGACTCTTCGAGGCCATACAGGCGCCCGAAGTACGCGACCATCTCCCGCGCCGTCAGCCGGCCATAAAGCGCCGTGGCGGTGGAGAGAAAGCCCAGGCTGGCGCGGGCCTGCTGCGGAGCGGTGGCGACGTCGTACCCGGCCACCGAGGCCGAGCCGGAAGTGGGCTGGAGCAGCGTGGCCAGCATGCGCAGGGTAGTGGTTTTTCCCGCTCCGTTGGCGCCGAGCAGGCCGTAGATCTTTGCCGGCACGCAGCGGAAGTTGACCTGGTCCACGGCGCGGATATGGCCGCGCTTTTTGTCACGGAACACTTTGGTCAGTTGTCGCGCTTCGATCATGGCGTTGATGTTGGGGCGCGGTGCGCGCCGCAAACCTTTGCGCGGCGGCGAATCACAAGCGGCGTGGCGCTAACCTTTATGGCAGTTGGGGCACTGCTTGGCTTCGTAGTTGTCCGGTGACACCGTAAACATGTTGTTGCACTGGATGCAGACGCGATGGATAACCGGGCCTGGCTTGGCGTCTTTCTTCGTTTCCGTCTTATGGTCCTGGCTCACGGCCACATTTTACCCGTGTTGGCAGGCAGAGAGTCAAGTCTCGAGCCGCTGCTTATCAATGGTCACTTAAGGATACGCATCAGCATGGAAAAAGTAACCGGGCGATCAGTGGGAGGAAGGTGAAGCGTCGGCGGCGGCGACGGGCATGACCACCGGGACGAGTTGTCCCTTCACAACATAGAATTCGGTGCCGCGCCAATTGATGCGTCGGGCGAAGTAGCTGGCTACCCAGACGAAGCAAGCCAGGGCGTCTCGCAGCGGCACCAGCCACCACCTCCGCCGGAGGAGTTGATCCTTCAGTCCCAGAATGCCGACCGCCCACACCACCAGGTAGCGCAGTACCAGGTAGCCCGCCAGATAAGCCCAAGCGACTGAAGCCGAAGTCGCCACAGCGGCCGCGGCCAGCGACCAAGGCAGTCCGAACGTGAGCACCAGCCCAAAATGGCCCCAGGGTCGCGAGTAGCGCGTGGATAGAGCCCAGCGCAATTGATGCTTGAAAAAGCCGACGGTGCTCTGCCGGGGATAGACGATGGTAACCGGCCGCTTCAACAACTCGATCTGGTAGCCGTTGGCGGCGATGCGGTTTCCAAACTCGAAATCGTCGGAGAAATGGTTCACCAGGGCCTCGAAGCCGCCAATTTCTTCGAGCCGCGCGCGAGGGCAGGCCATGGTAGCGCCCAGGGCGAACTTCACCCCTTCCAGCAGCCAAGCGACCAAGACGCCGGGGTGAAAATCGGAGGTGATGCCCACGCCTTCCAAGTCCGAGCCCAGCGCGCCGTCAGTCTGAGCCACGTACATCGCGGTGACCGCGCCTACCGCGGGATCCTGAAATGGGGCGGCCACCCGGCGGAGGTAGTCCGGCTCGACGCGGATGTCGCTGTCGTTGATGACCAGCAGGTCGTAGTGCGCCTCTGCCGCCAGGCGGCAGAGTTTGTTCACCTTGTTGTTGGCGCCAAGCTGCTCTGCCCCCACTACCAACCGGACCGGCACAGAGGGGAAATCGCGAATGATCTGCTGGATGACGGTAATGCAGGGGTCGTCCGGATTGCGGACTCCGAAGAGGACCTCATACTGAGGATAGTCCTGGTGGCAGAAACTGGCGAAGTTCTCATAGGCCTCGCGGTCCAGCCCCCGCACCGGCTTGAGGACGCTGATGGGAGGAGCGAAATCGGTGGGTGGGGCTTCTTCCTCGCGAAAGAATCGCCAGGCGCCCAAAATGGCCAGCAGGTAGAACGCGCCGGGGGTCAGCGCGACCACCAGGACCAGCCAGCGCAAGACAGTGCTTACCGCGTGCATCAATAAATTTCCCCGCCCCAACCAGCGTGTCTTACCCCGCCCAGACCAGCGCGACGCCCAGGCAGACAAACATAACGCCGAGCCAGCGATTGGCGTTCACCTGCTCGCCTAGAAAGAACTTGGCGCCCACCGCGGCGATCACATAACTCAGTGCGGTCACCGGGACGACGAAGCTGACATCCGCCCAGGACAGCAACATGAGGAGGCTGAAAAACGCCAGAGCCATCAGGCCCAGGCCGAACCACATCCAGCGAAGCAGCAGTGCGCGGAGGACCACGCTGGCGATCTCTCGCGGCGTGAACCGCGTCACCTCGCCGACTTTCTTCATAGCCAGACCCACGGCCATCTCGCCAAAGGTGCCCGCTACTACGATGACAAAAACGAACAGAGCGTTGCGCACCTTCAGTCTCCCTGCGCGGGTTGGGTCTGAGGTCCCAACCGCGCGGGTGCCGTGGTGCTCGGCGGCGTATTCCCCACCAGAAAAACGCCCACACAGATCATGGCCACTCCGGCCCAGCGCACCGAGCTCACCGTCTCACCCAGAAGGAGGTGGCCGAGCAGCGGAACAACCGCATACCCGGCTGCCGAAGCCGGCAGGACGTAACTGAAATCCGCCCAAGTGAGTACAACCATATAGGAGAGAAAAAAGAGCAGCAGGGAACTGATGCCCAGCCAGACCGTCGGGGTGGCCAGCGCACGTTGAAAAAACTGCGCCAGAACGGCCGGGGATGCCGCGTTCAGCTCGCCGACCTGTTTCATTCCCTTGGACAGCAGTGTGTCTCCCAGCGAGCCGAAACACACCATCAGGCAGAGCAGGACGTAGGTTTTCGCCCGCAAGATGTTCGGAGAAGTCATGGAGCCGGAGCTTAGTCTGCAGCCGGCGGCGAGCTGGGACTCACCGCGGGAACGGCAACCAGCGTCTTCTTCTCAAAGCCTTTGCTGGCCAGTTGGCGGCGTTCGTGACGCAACTTCAGGAAGCTGACCGCTTCGTCATACAGGCGTTTGCGCTCGTGAGCGTCCCACAACGCTTCCTTCACGATGCGCCAGGCGACACGCGGCCGGAAATAATACTCGTCGTAGAAGCGGTTTACCCCGGCCATCATCTCTTCGCGGGAGACGCCGGGATATTGCAGGTGTGGAAGCTGGTGGCCGCCGTGGTCGGCCAGGGCTTCAGCGACCAGAAAGCCGTTCTGGTCGGCAAAGGTGTGCAATTCCGTGCCGGGCATGGCGTGAGCGAGAGAGACCTGGATGGTCTCGCAGTCCAGCTCCTTGGCGAACTCGATGGTGCGCTGGATTGTTTCCTTGGTTTCGCCGGGCAGCCCCATGATGAAATCGCCGTGGACGCGGATGCCCACGCGCTTGCAGTTTTTCATGAAGTTGCGTGCCATCTCGATAGTGGCGCCCTTTTTGACGTTTTTGAGGATTTGCGGGTCGCCGGACTCGAACCCGACGATCAACAGCCGCCCGCCGCCGTCGGCCATGGCCTTGAGCGTGTCGTAGTCGCTGTGCACGCGCGCGTTGCAAGACCACCGCGCACCGATCTTCTTGAACCGGTGGCACAGGTCGATGACCCGGTCCTTGCGGATATTGAAGGTGTCGTCGTCGAAATAGAACTCTTTCACCTGCGGGAACATGCGGTAGGCCTGCTCGAGCTCGCGGGCCACGTTCTCGTTCGACCGCACGCGCCAGGCGTGGCCGGATAGCGTCTGCGGCCACATGCAGAAGGTGCACAGCGCCGGGCAGCCGCGCGAGGTGTAAAAGGACACGAAGGGGTGCAACAGGAACGGCACACTGTATTTCTCGATGGTCAGGTCGCGCTTGTAAACATCGGTGACAAACGGTAGCGCGTCCAGCTCCTCGGTGTGCAGCTTTTCGCGTTCCGGGTTGTGGACCACCTTGTCGTTTTTCCGGAAGCTGACGTTGGGGATGGTATCCAGAGGCTTGCCCTCAGCGTAAGCAACCACGGCATGTTCGAATTCGCCGCGCACCACGAAGTCAATGTCCTTGCTGGCTTTCAGGCTGGCGTCCGGCTGCGTCTGCACGTGCGGGCCTACAAAGCAGATCTTCAGGTCCGGCCGCGCCTCCTTCATCTTCCGGGCGAGCCGCAGGTCGCTGTGGAAACCCACCGTAGAGGTAAACAGAACCACAAAATCATGGGCTGAGGAAATGCGCACCGTTTCTTCGGGCGACACCTTGTGCGGGCTGGCGTCGAGCAGGCGGCTTCCGGGCAGCATCCCGGCCGGATAGGCCAGCCACACCGGATACCAGTAGGACTCGATCTCGCGCGTGGCCGGCCAGCGCGAACTGGCTCCTCCGTCGAAGTTCTCAAAACTCGGAGGATTGAGCAGCAGCGTTTTCATTACAGATGAAGCCATATCACTCCCTCAGCGGGGTACCGCGATAACCGAAGCTATTATTCTATCAGAACTTTGCCGGCTTGTTCTGCCGGGTATCCGAAAGAGCACACTACCCGCCGTCCTGCCTCCCGGCGGGCTACTGGAGCAGCGCGGCGAGCTGCCCGGTGGAGCGGAGCAGTTCGATGCGCGCCTGCTGTTGCGCAAAATCGGCGTCCAGAAAGGCCAGCCAGCGATTGCTCTCTTCCAGCCTCATGGTCTCCAGCTCCCG
>JBGPJC010000130.1:0-9496 GCA_041485165.1 Terriglobia bacterium
CAGCATCGTCCTGAACCGAATCGTAGCCGAGGGCGATGTCATCGGGATCAACGGGAGCGCGGGCGAGACGGAGATTATGAATGCCGCCCGTTCGCTCCTGGAGCGCGGCGTGCGCAGAATCTGCGTCAGCATGCCAGGCGCGCACTACGATCCCGGGCGGGAGATTTTTATCAAGCGCATTATCGACCAGCAATACCCGGACCACTTCCTGGGTTCCGTGCCGGTCCTCGCCGGGAGCGATATTTCCAAAGCTGCCGAGGACCGCACGCGAACCTACTGCGCGCTGATCAATGCCTACACCCATGGGGCGCTCGCGGCCACGCTGTTCAAAGCCGAGGACGAGCTGCGGGAAACATCGCGCTACGCCGGCACATTCCTGGTGAGCCACATCAACGGCGGAGTCGCCGGGATTGCCAAGACCAAAGCGATGGACACCATCGAGTCCGGACCTATCCTCGGCGTTCATGGGAGCGCGTATCTCGCCAAGGCGTATGGGTTGAACGACGTGGTGGCCATGGATATCGGTGGAACCACAGCCAAGGTCAGCGTGCTGCGCGGCGCCGAACCCATCTACCGCAAGCCGTCCGACTTCTTCGGCATTCCGGTGGGGATCTCGCTTCCCTATCTGCGCTCGATTGCTCTGGGCGGCGGCAGCGTGGTCAAACCAGCCAGCAACGCGCAGGCGCCGGGCATCGAACTCGGCCCTGAAAGCATGGGCTCGTATCCGGGGCCGGCCTGCTACGGACTGGGTGGCGACCAGCCCACGCTCACCGACGCCTTCATCACCGCCGGGCTCATCAACCCGGAGTTCTTCCTGGGAGGAACGAAGGCCATTGACCGCGAGCTGGCCCGCAAAGCCATCGAAGATTCGGTGGCCCGGCCATTGCGTATTTCAACCGAAGAGGCCACCAAGGCCATCATCGGCCGTGCGTTCGAAATGGTGGCAGGCGTGATTGCGGCCGCCGGGGCGGAATTGCAGAGGGACTTGTCCAAACACACTCTGTTTGCCTACGGAGGAAACGGCGGCCTCTTTGCCTGCGGCGTGGCCGAGAAAGCCGGCCTGAACAGCGTTCTGTTGTTTGGCCTCGGCCCAGTGTTCTGCGCGTTTGGCTCGTCGGTCTCGGACATCTGCCATGTCTACGAACGCAGTGTTCCGGCGAAAGCGTTTGCGGATGGTGGCGTGAGTTGGATTCGTCAGATCCTGGAAGAGATGAAGGCCGAAGGGGTGAAGGATCTGCTCGGCGAAGGCATCCGCCCGGATAGCCTGAGTCACGCGATCGAAATCGAAGTATCCGCAAAGGGCCGGCCGGCGGTCGCGGTGTCTTGCTCTGAATCGTCTCTGCGCGGTGAAAAGGAGCTGCATGCCGCACTCGCCTCGGGACTCGGCATGGCCGGCGGAGCGCGGAGCGACGAAATTTCTCTCGAGCTGATTCGCGTCTCGGTGAAGAAAGCAATGTCCAAGCCGCGGCTCGCCGAGCGCCCCATGCAGGGGCCCGATTCCTCGCACGCGCGCGCGGGGAGCCGTGCGGTCTTCTGGGGGAGCCGCGGCGGAGAAGCGCAGATTTATCGCTGGGAATCCTTGCAGCCCGGCAACCGCGTCGAAGGATGCGCCGTGCTCGAGGGCGTGAACACCACCTACTTCATTCCCGAGGGCTGGGCGATGGTTGTGGACCGCTTCGGAAACGGAGCGCTAAGTCGGCGTCGGACGTAGGGGCGGGTTTATCCCGCCCGGATACGCAGACCGGGCGGCATAAAGCCGCCCCTGCGCCGGAATGGCGGGTTTATCCCGCCCGGATACGCAGACCGGGCGGGATAAACCCGCCCCTACGCCGGAACGGCGGGATTACCCTGCCACCGAGCAGGACGAGGAAACGCAAATGCCATCGGAACAACAAAACCGCCTGCGCATCACCGAGTACCTCGATCTCGACCTCGAGAAGGAGAAATGGGTCTGCAACCGCTGCGGCCGCGTGCTCGGCCCGGCCCGCGAGAACTACAAGAAGGGCTGCCTGCTCTATGACCGCGACCCGCGTGAAATTCATCCGCCGCTGGTATCCGGCAAGTTCAATTTCTCTCCCGACCCGCAGTGGGTGCGCATCATCGAATTCTGCTGCCCGGGATGCGGGACGCAGGTGGAGACTGAATACCTGCCACCGGGACACCCCATCACCCACGACATCGAGATCGATCTGGACGGGCTCAAGGAAAGATTGCGCAAGGGAGAGTTCGTCATTCGCGGGCAGCGGCTCGAGGTCGTGGAATGAACTCCATCGATATCGACGTCGGCGGAACCTTCACCGACCTGGTTCTGAATTTCAAGGGAAAGGCCCTGATCAAAAAGGTCCCCACCACGCCTTATGACCTCGCCGTCTGCTTTTCCCGGGTGATCGAAGAAGGCGCCGGCGCGCTCGGCCTGAAGATCGAAGAGCTGTTACCGGCCATCGACATGATCCGCTATTCGACCACCATCGCCATGAACCGCCTGATCGAAAGAAAAGGCCCGCGCCTAGGCCTGATCACCACAGAAGGCCACGAAGATGTGGTGTTGATCGGGCGCGGCGCGCAGTGGATCGACGGCACCCGCGTCGCCGAACGCAGGAACCTGGCCATTCAGAAAAAACCCGATCCGCTGATTCCCCGGGACATGATCGTCGGGGTCAAGGAGCGTATCGACTCGCGCGGGAAAGTGATCCGGCCGCTGAATGAAAATGACGTACGTGAAAAAGTGCGTTACCTGGTCGCTCGCGGCGCGCGTGGCTTTGTCGTTTCCTTTCTCTGGGGTTTTCTGAATTCGGCCCATGAACGGCGCGTCAAGGAGATCATCCGCGACGAGTACAAGGAATTCCACATCGGCTACCTGCCGGTGGTCCTCGCCGGACAGGTGGTCGGAAAGCTCGGCGAATATGAGCGCACGCTCGCGGCCATTCTCGATGCCTATCTCCAACGCTCCATGCAGATTGAGCTTTCCGCGATGTGGGACAAACTGCGCGAGAGGGGCTACAAAAAACCGTTGCTGATGATCCAGAGCTCCGGCGGCATCGCCGAAGTCTTCCGCACCACCGCCTGCCGCACGTTTAACAGCGGTCCGGTCTCCGGGCTGATGGGCGCGCATCACGTTGCCAAGTCGCTCGGCTACCAGAACGTGGTGATGACCGACATGGGCGGGACCAGCTTCGACGTAGGCCTGGTGGTCAAGGACAGCGTGCGCAGCTACGACTTCCGCCCAATTATCGATCGCTGGATGGTTGGGATCACCATGATCAAGACGCTCTCTATCGGGGCGGGCGGCGGCTCCATCGCTTACCTCAATCCCCTGCTCCAGAATCAGGTGCAGGTCGGCCCGCGCAGCGCCGGCTCGATGCCTGGCCCCGCTTGCTTCAACCTCGGCGGGACGGAGCCGACGGTGACCGACGCCGACGTGGTGCTAGGTTACATCAACCCGGATTACTACTCCGGCGGCAGGACGCGCCTCGACAAGAACCGCTCGGTGTCGGCGATCCGCGACAAAATCGCCAAACCCCTGGGACTGAGCGTCGAAGAGGCGGCGGAGATGATCCGCAAGATCGTGAACGGCAACATGGCCTCGGCCATCATGAAAGAAGTCCATCTGCGCGGGTACAGTCCGGAAGAGTTCATCCTGTTTGTCGGCGGTGGCGCCGGCGCCACGCACGCCGCGGGATTCAAGGGCGACATCGCCAAAGCCGTGACGTTTCCCTTTTCTCCAGTCTTCTGCGCCTACGGCTCTTCCACCATGGACATCATGCATGTCTACGAAGTCTCGAAGAAGCTGAGGCTGATGACCCCGGTCAACCAGCAGGTCACCCAGGATTACGCCGCCTTCAACCAGACGGTCGCAGAATTGGTGGAGCAGGCCCGAAAAGACCTGGCCGGAGACGGCCTCGATCCCAACGTGGCGGCGTATGTTCTGGAGCTGGACATGCTCTATGGCGGGCAGTTCCACGTGAAGCGGGCTCTCTCGCCGCGAATGTCTCTCCAGTCGCCGGAAGATGTCCACGCCGTCTGCGACGCCTTCAACAAAGAATTCAGCGAGGCCTTCAGCCCGTTCGTGGTGAACCCGGAAGGCGGAGTATTCGTGGAGAGCTTCATCCTGAAGGCCATCGTGCCGACGGAGAAAGTTTATTTGCCAAAATTGCCGCTCGAGGGGCACGATCCCGCCGCGGCCCGGAAAGGCCAGCGCCCGGTGTACTGGCAGGAGGCCAAGGATTTCCGCGAGACGCCGATTTTCGCCTACGAATTGATGCGTCCTGGCAACCATTTGGACGGCCCGGCGGTTCTGGAAGGTGAATACACCACCATCGTCGTGCCGCCGGGCATGCGTTTTTCGATCGATGAACGTGGGCTCGGCATCCTGGAAGGGTAAGCCGCGCGCGGAGGGAAGGAGAGATATGCCCATCCCAACAGTGGCCGAAAAACTCGCATGGCTGAAACCTGCTCCGGCCACGCCCTACGAGAAAGAGTGCGCCGCCAAAGTACGCGCGGGGGACTACGAGATCGGCGTGCAAATCACCAATGACATTCTGGACGAAGCCATGGAAATCTTCGTGCGCTCGTCACGGAGCTACTTCGGCGTCTCCGGGGATTCGATGGTGGCCATCTTCACCGCGGGCGGCGATCTGATCAACGCCTCCTGCGGCACCTACTTGCATGCCATCATCCAGCCGATCGTGATCAAGTACATTCAGAAGTATTTCCAGCAGAATCCGGGGGTTCGGGAAGGAGACATCTGGTACACCAACGACGCTCTCTACGGCGGCATTCACAACCCCGACCAGGTCGCGCTCATGCCGGTTTTTCACCAGGGAAAGCTGCTCGCCTGGACCTCCGCGGCGCTGCACACCACCGAGACCGGAGCGATCGAGCCTGGCGGCATGCCGGTGAGCGCAAAATCGCGGTTCGAGGAGGGGCTGAACCTTCCGCCCATCAAGATTGGGGAGAACTTCGAGCTGCGCAATGATTTTCTCGAGTTCTACTCGGTCTATGGCCTTCGCGCGCCGGCCATGTTCATCTCCGATCTGCGCGCGCGATGTACTACCGCGGACCGGGTGCGCATCCGGCTGCTCGAGCTAGTGGAGAAGCGCGGCGCGGACTTTGTGGTCGGATTGCTCCGCAAGATGTCCGATACCGCCGAAGCCGGGGCGCGAAAAAAGATCAAGACTCTTCCCGACGGCAAATTCCGCACCGTGGTATTCAACGATGCCATCGGTTGGACGCCGGCCCTGGTGCGCGCCTGTTATTTGACGCTTACCAAGCAGGATGGGAGGCTGATTTTCGATTTCCACGGCACTTCGCCCGAAAATCCCTCCTCGTACAATGTCCATCCGCAGGCGGTGGTCGGACATATCGCCAATTTCATGTACGAGTACATTTTCCACGACCTGCCCATCTGCAGCTCGACGTTTGCGCCCATCGATTTTGTCTTTCCTGAAAACAGCATCCTCAACCCCGCCCCCATGGCCGCCACAAGTTGTTGCGTGTTCATCGGCATGCAGGCGCGCTGCGCCACGCACAACAGTTTCGCCAAGATGACTTTCTCCAGCGCCGATCTCTGGCGGCAGATCGCCGCGGCGCCAGGCAGCCAGCATACCTCGCAAATCTGCGCCGGCCATTCGCAGTGGAATCTCGCTTTTGCCGACGTGCTCTCCTATGCGCTCAATACCCAGGGACAGGGCGGCCGCTCGGCAACGGACGGTATGGACGCCTACGGATTTGCCTGGTGCGCCTTCGGCCGGGCCCCGGACTCGGAACAAGTGGAGAGCGAGCTGCCCGTGACCGTCACGCTGGCACAACACTGGAAAGATTCCAGCGGCCACGGCCTGCATCGCGGCGGCTCGGGAGCCACCCAACACTGGATGATTCACAAGGTGCCGGCGATAGTCTCCATGTGCATGGGCAATGGAAGCAAGGTGCCACTCGGCCAACCTCTGTTCGGCGGATATGCTTCTTCACCCATTCCCGGCATCAGTGTTCAAAAAAGCCAATTGCTGCAGCAAATGCAGGATGGGGACCCGGAGCTTTCCATGGATCATCGGGAGATCCTGGAGAAGAGCACAATCAAAGGTGATTGGAACTACGAGCTGGTTGCGCGGACCCCCAAGGTGTACGAAGAGGGAGATGTGTTGTTCGGGTTCAGCGGCGGCGGGCCGGGCTACGGAGACCCGCTCGAACGCGAGCCCGCAGACGTTCTCGAAGACCTGCGCAAGATCATCATCTCGGATTGGACGGCACGGAACATTTACCGCATTGCTTACGACCCCGAGCGTCGAAAGCTGGACCCCGAGGTAACCAAGCAGCTGAGAGACGAGGAGCGGCGGGCCCGCATCGCGCGGGGCAAGTCCTTTGACGATTTCCATAAGGAATGGAACAAGCTGAGCCCGCCGAAAGAGATCTTGCAGTGGTATGGATCCTGGCCGGACGCCAAACCTACCGGGCCGATCTTCCGGCCTTGAACGATGGCGGAGAATCCCAATCCACGGGAAATAGTCAAAGGGCTATTGCAAGGCATCTCTCCGCCCCGGCCGCTGTTTCTGCCGATTGTGTTCTCGCTTGGCGCCAGAGTGGAGAACTTGCCGCTTCGCGCGTTCCTCGGAAATCCCACCAAGATTTCAAGCTCGCTGCGGCAGATCCGTACGCAGTTGCGTTCGGATGGCGTGGCCTGCTATTTCGATCCGTATCTCGAAGCCGAGGCGCTGGGCGGCACGCTGGACTGGGGAGCGGATGACCAGGCTCCGGCGATCCGATGGCATCAGCGGGCCGAGAAGGGCGAATTGCCCGAAGGCCTCCGCTCCCCCGAAGAGGCGGCGAAAAACGGCCGGGTCTGCCTGGCCGCAGAGGTCATTCGCCGTCTTAAGTCGCTGCTGCGTGACGAACCACTCCTGATGGCCGGCGTAACGGGTCCGTTCACGCTGGCCGCCAGGATCACGCAGTTGGATCACCAGGCCGCGCTGCGCAGTGAGGATTTCTCCTCTGCCGCCTTGGAACTCGCAGCAACGGTGATCACCAGGGTCTCTTCCGCGCTTTTAGAAGCGGGAGCAAATGTGATTTTCATCCAGGAGGAGGTTTTGCCGGCGCTCTCGGCCCCGTGCTGCGAGGCCTGGGCATCCCTGCTGGCTCCAACAATAAACATCATCCGGTTCTACGAGGCGCTCCCGGTCCTCCAGCTCGCCCACAACCTCACCTTTATCCAAAACAGCGATGTAATCTTCCGCCAGCCATGGGATTGCGTCGTTTGCCCCGCGCTGGAGGGGATCGCGGCCCGGCCATCCGGAGGAGTCCCTCGGCCGCCAGCCACGATGCTTGGTATCGGATTGCCTCACAGAGCATTCCAACCGGATAAGGCGGGCGGTGAAAACTTCGAGCCGTACCTCCACCGAGTGATCTCGGAGCTGCGGCCTACGATCCTGACCACGACTGGCGATGTCCCTGCGGGGACGGATTTGAAGCGCCTGATGAGAGTTTTCGAGGCTATCCCGAGAGCAAGTTAGGTTGGGCCGACACTCGCTGAATAAAGGAGGACTCATGAGCAACAGAAAGACGGTCCCGACGGCTCGCAAGCCCGAAGCGCAGGGCGGCTGGATTCGCAAGTGCGAACTCGACGACTACCTGGGCCGCAACCTGCCCATCCCCACTCAAGTTGTCTCCAACGAGGAGTTCATTCCGATTCCGCAAACCGCCGCGCAGCGCGCTGTCGAGCATCACCTGTTCCAAATCGCCTCGCAAAATGCTGCGCGGCTGGGGATAGATCGGCGGCAGTTCTTCCGCACCAGTTGCGGGATGGCCGCCGCCTTCGCCGCGTTGAACACGGTTTTTGGCCATTTTTTCAGCGTGGAAGCCAGCGAACTGCTGGAAACCGCGGCTAACGCCGAAAAGAAGGTGGCTTACTTCATCTTTGACGTCCAGACCCACCACGTGGAGGCCGGCCGCCACATGCTCGGCCCCGTGAGCTTACTGGATATCCGGCGTAGCAACGCGGCGACCAACCCCGAGCTCAAGAAGAGAGAACAGACTTACACCGATCTGTATCTGGAAAACTACATCAAAGAAGTATTCCTCGACAGTGAGACCACGGTCTCCTGCCTCAGCGGCGTCCCCTCGACCAGCGATGACACCATTATTATTCATCCCGAGCAGATGGCGCGGACACGCTTCCTGGTCAACGAGCTGGCCCGCTCCCAGCGCATGGTCTGTCATGGCCTGTTCTCTCCTGACCTGGGGGCAAAGAACCTGGAGTCCATGCATCGGCAAGCTGAAGACCTCAAGATCAGCGCATGGAAGGGCTACACCGGTCAGGGCCTCGGTCCAAACAAAGACGGCTGGTGGGTGGATGATGAGAAAGTTGCCTACCCCAGCCTGGAACTGAGCCGCAAGCTGAAAGTCAAAAACATTTGCCTGCACAAGGGGCTGGCGATCGGCGTCTTCAACGAACCATACTGCCATCCGAAAGACCTGGTACGCGTCTCGAAGGATTTTCCTGACCTGAATTTCCTCGTCTATCACTCCGGCCTCAAATCGCTGGAGGACGCGCTTCCCGCTGCCGAAGAGGGATTCAGAAAGAATCCTTACGTGGCCTGGGTTTCGGACCTTTGCGACTACCGCAAAAAGAATTCGCATATGAGCAATGTCTATATGGAGCTGGGTACAACGTTCGGCTCGATGGCGGTCACCCACCCGCTGCTGTGCAGCCATGTACTGGGGATGATCATCCAAGCGTTCGGAGCCGATCACGTTTTGTGGGGCACGGATTCGATTTGGTGGGGTTCACCGCAGTGGCAGATCGAGGCCATGCGCCGCCTGGAAATGCCCGAGTCGCTGATCAAGCAGTTCGGTTACGCTCCGCTCACAACCGAGGTCAAGGCCAAGATCTTCGGCTTGAATGCCGCCCAGATCTACAAAATTGATCCGCACGCCAAGCGCAACCCGGTCCCCGGGAACTATGTCGATCGACTGAAGGAACTTTACAAGCAATCGGGGAATTTTTCGCCCAGCAATACGCAGTATGGCTGGGTTCGTGCCTGACGGAAGATTTCCATCGCCGACGGCAAGCAAGAGCCGGCAAGGGTCATGTGCTGGACGACCGATTCTACAAACGAGTCTATCGCCAAGGGGGGTGGATCTCGCCAGTCGTTCTGCTGAACGGAAGGGCCATTGGTACCTGGTCGTGCAGCCCTGGGGGCAGAAGATTGTGCTTGGAGATCAAACTTTTTGAGACGCACTCCAAGCTGGTTCATTCCAGGATTGAAGAAGAGGGCGCAAGTTTGGGAAATTTTCTGGGAACCTCGTGCACAATCCGATTTAGTACGTAAAGGTTTTCGTCCATCGGCACAAGTCCGGACTGATTTCCGGCCACACAGCCTCAGCCAGCGAGTTTCTGCTGAACCGCCGAGGTGTGGCCGCCAGTCGGGGCGTACGCGGCGTACAGCACCGTGCGCTGGGCAAATGGTAAGAAAGCCAGCGCGCCGGCGCACAGTAGAGTAAGTCC
>JBGPJC010000131.1:0-9393 GCA_041485165.1 Terriglobia bacterium
CGGCTAGCCGGCGAGCCACAAACTGCAGCCTTTCGTCCATCACCGAACACTCCTTCCACGGCATCACTCCCTCCCCCAAAAAGGGAAAAAGTGTAACCCATGTGTCCGGTACGATCTGTCACCTATGTGTCGGGTCGCTCACCGGCTTCATCCGCAAACTGCGTCAATCTATGGGGATTCTTGCTTCCGGCGCAACCGCGCCACTACCAGCCGGATATCATTGAAGGTGACGTCAGCAGACAGCGCTTCCTTGATCGGATTGAGCCGCTCGAAACCCAGGCGGGTGCAAGCCGCTTCGATGCGCACCTGCTTTTCGGAAGCAACCCAGCTCGACTGAAAGCTCACTTCTCCCCTCTCAACCAGGCCCGCGATCATGTACACAACGGAGGCCAGTTGACGGCCGCGGATCTTCGCAATTTCGTCAAAGGTACGCCCTTCGGCAAGCAGCCGGATGGTTTCCTCCGCGGGCCTCGGCTTGTTCTCCGTCACTACGGCGGCTCGGGATCCGCTCCCAAACCGCGCCAACGCATCCAGAATCTGGCGGCCGTACAACTCGGTCTTGCGTTCACCGAACCCGGAAACCTGGAGAAGCTCGGAGAGCGAGCGAGGGCGTATCCGGCACAGTTCTTCCAGCGAGGTGTCGTGCATTACGATGAATGCGGGGACACCCTGCTGTTTCGCCGCGGCTCGCCGCCACTCCCGCAGATACTCACGCAAATCAGCACCAACTTCTTGGGCCAGGACCCTCTGCGCAGGTTCGGCCCGTTCCCCGAGCGCCTTTTTGTCAGCCGGCAATGCAGATTTGCGCCGTTTGCTTCGCTGCACCTTCGTTTGCTGCTCATCCGCTTGCCTCGCAAGCCACGCCGGCAGGTAACCGCAAACATCGCATGCCCCGCATGATTTCCATTTCGTGTTCTCGCCGAAATGCTCGCACACCTGGCGATGCCGGCAACTTTTCGAATTTACGAAGCGTTGGATTTCGTGATACCGCTGCCAGGCGCGCTCTTTTTCCTGCGGGTCGGTGATTTGCCCGATGAAATAGGCGTGCAATCCGGAGTCCCGCTTCTGCCATAGCATGATGCAATCAGCCGGAAGCCCGTCGCGCCCGGCGCGTCCCGCCTCCTGGTAGAACTGCTCGATGGATTTGGGCAGCGCCAGGTGAATCACTGCGCGCACCGCGGCCTTGTTGATGCCCAGCCCAAACGCCAGCGTGCCCACCAGCACGCGCACTTCGTCCGACATCCAGCGCTCCTGGTTGCGCCGGCGTGTGCCGGCATCCATCTTGCCGTGATAGCCAACCGCGGGAATTCCCTTCTCCTCGAGAAAATCCACAGTCTCTTCGACCCTGGCGATGGTCGGCGCGTAAACGATGATGTTTCCGACCGCGTACTTGCGCAGCGCCTTGAGCAGCAGGCCGGACTGCGTCTTCGCATCGCATTGTCTGGCCACGTAACGAAGATTCGAGCGGTGGAAGCTGGCGATGTACTTGTGCGGGTCGCGCAGCCGGAGCTGGTCGAGAATATCCTGCCGCACGCGCCTGGTTGCACTCGCAGTAAATGCAGCGATGGGACACTCTGGAAAATGGGCGCGCAGGGAGCTCAACTGCCGGTAGTCCGGCCGGAATTCGTGCCCCCATTCCGAAATGCAGTGCGCCTCGTCAATCACGAAAAACGAGATGGACACGCTCTTCAGCCACTCGATGGCGCTCACACCTGCCAGCCGTTCCGGCGAAAGATAGAGGAGGCGGTACTGGCCTTTGCTTGCGTTGCGCATGACCAGCGCCTGCTGGCCACCGGCCAGCGAGCTGTTCAGCACGGCAGCCGCAATCCCCATCTGGGAGAGCTGCGCCACCTGGTCCTGCATCAAGGCGATCAAGGGCGAAACCACTACGGCCGTTTTTCCCGGTGAAAGGGCCGCCGGCAGCTGGTAGCACAGCGACTTGCCGCCGCCGGTGGGCATCACCACGCAGGTGTCGTGGCCGGACAGCAAGCTGCGCACAATGCGTTCCTGCAAGGGACGAAACGAGTCATATCCCCAATAGCGCCGCAGCGCAGGGAGCAGGTCTGTTTCCGAACTCATGCCAGCAGTATAAAGCGCCAGTGGGGCGCGGTCGATCAGACATACGCTGCGCCCCGGCCAGACTTCCTCAGTGCTTTTTCGGTGGCAGGAATTTCTTCTGAATGCTGGCAATGACTACGTAGTTGGGGTCCACCATTTCGGTCAGATGGATCTTGCCGACCTTGGAGAGCAGCTCGTAGGCGTCGAGTTTAGAAAGGCCATAGTCGGTAGAGATCCACTCCACAAGCTGGGTGAAGGCGATGCGCAGCGCGTCGTCGACCGGACGGTAAATCCCCGCGGCCATAATCTCTTCGCTGTTTTCAAACCGCGGCCAGGCCAGCGCCTGGCCCTTGATTACATCCACCTGCAAGCGCACGCGCATGGGGATCTCGATGCCGGTGCCGGCCACTTCCCCGTCGCCCATGGCCGCGTGACCATCGCCCATATAAAGCAGCGCGCCGGAGACGTTTACGGGCAAATAGAGGATGTTCGGCGGAGCGGCTTCCGGGGCGTCCATATTGCCGCCGAATTCAGCGGGCACAATGGAGCTGCGCGCCTCTCCACCCGCGGGGGCCGTGCCGATGCAACCGAGGAAGGGATGGATGGGAAACTCAACGGAGAAGTTTGAGTCCAGCGCGTGGAACGTGGCCGCTCGCCGGGCACGGTCTACCGGATAAATCCAGACTTTCTCCGGCAGAGCTGGGTTGAGCATCGGCGTGTAGTTGGTCGGGTTGAGTGCGCCGAAACCGGGACCTATAGCCCCCACGCCTTGGGAGCTATCCACTTCCACTTCCAGAAATTTGACCACCAGAGTATCCCCGGGCTCGGCGCCTTCGATGTAGAACGGCCCGGTGAGCGGGTTATCGCCTTTCACCAGGCTTAGGGGATCGCTGGTTTTTTGGATGGCGTTGCCAAAGGCATCCACGGTGTTGGTCTCGAGGATGTCACCGGCCCGCAGGCGTGCCACCGGCGCGGCAACGCCGTAGACGTACTTCACATCGGCCATGGTCGCGCGGTAGCGCACGACGCGGGGCTCCGGCGCCACGGTTTTCGTTTGTGCCCCAGCCGGCACCTGACCGCCACTCGTCAGTAGAAAAGCCAGAACAAGAACACTCCGGTCCATATTGTCCTTTCGCCTGGGCCGGCACGCATCACCTGGCCGGGATCACGATTCGACCAGTTTCGCGTCTGACCTGCGCTTACTTCAGACAGATTCTCGGGCTTGCTGCCGATTTCTACTCAACGGGCGTCGCCAGCTACCCACCACCCATGATGATTACGTGGGGATCAACCACCTTGCCCATGTAGACGACAACATAATGGTGCAACTTCAGCTTGCCGGGATTGGTGACCGTCTTTTTGAATCCGGCCTTGTCCACATGTGTGGAACCATCCGAAAACGGCGAGCCTGGTCCTTCAAAGTCCGCCGCGAAGTCCAGCACACCGCCACTGGCTGTCCAGACGATCGTGTCCTTCGGCTTCGCGAAGCAAAACTCAGGATCCACGCTGACGCTGTCGGTGCTGCTATTGTAGGTGATCTTTATCGTGGTGCACTGTTTGACGTCCTGCGTTTTCGGTGGCTTTCCAGCGGTAAACACTTGCACCTGAATATTGGCTGCGGTTTTTGCCGCCGCTCGATCGGCCGCATCCTGTGCCAACTTCTCCTGGGAACCACAGGAGGCCAAGACGAGCGCGATCCCCAGCAGGGCGAGGCTGCTGATGACCTCGGGTATGGGATGGGTGGAGCAAACTAGCTTTATAGATTTCATTTACGCCCTCCTCATTCACGTGATTTCTTCGCCAAAAGCTGCTGAAACCTAGGATTGCCGCGGAGGTTATCAAAATTAGGCGAGTCCCGCAACGTCGCGGGAGAGAAGCCCGCCGCCAGGGCCTTATCGAGCCAGCCCAGGGCATCGTTCGCTTCGTTGAATTGGTTGTGGACCACCGCGGCGCTGAAGAGCAGGTCCGGGTCTTTGGGGGAGAGGGCCAGGGCGCGGCCCAGGAAGTCAATCGCCTTTGCGCGATCGCCCAGCATGGCGTAGTACGTGGAAACATAACCGAGCAAGCTGGAGTCCCGCGGGTTCACTTGCAGCTTTTGATTGGCCAGGGCGATGGCCTTCCGGTAGGCACCAGAAGCTTCACCGCGGCGGCCCGGCGCCCAATAATACGAGTCACCCAGATTCCCCCAGACTTCGTAATTCCGCTCGTCGAGCTTCACCGCCTGCTCGTTGATGCTCGCCGCTTCGGCGTAGCGCTTCATTTGGAAATATGCGGTGCCCAGATTGGAGCTGGCTTCGGCGGTGGGGCGGATGGCAATCGAACGCTCCAGCAAGGGGATGGCTTCCGCGTACTTCCCTTGCAGGACGTAAGTGCTCCCCAGGTTGCTGTGACCCACGAAGCTGTCCGGCGCCAGTGACACCATTTGCGTAAACATCCGCGCCGCTTCCGGGTAGCGGCCGTGGCGCAGGAAGAAAGCGCCCAGCCAGTTGTATCCCGAGGCGTAATTGGGACGCTGGGCGATGGCCTGGCGGTAGCTTTTCTCCGCTTCCTCCGGCTTGCCCAATCGCTCGTAGGCGGCGGCCAAGCCGGCGTGAGCGGCGTCGCTGGTCGGTTCGAGCTGGACCGCTCTCTGGTACTCAGCTACAGCCTGCTCATATTTTCCCGTGCCGGTGTCGACCATTCCCAGGCAGGCGTGAGATTGGGACTGCTCGCTCTGCAAAGCGACCGCGCGCTCGCACGCGGTGCGCGCCTGGTTCACCCACTGCGCGTCCTTGGTGCGCTCGTACCTGCGCCAGTAGGCTTCACCCAGTCCGGCGAAAGCCAACGCGTAATTGGGGTCGCGTTCGAGGGCGTGCTGGAAAACGGCGATGGCGTTGTCCACGTTTTCCGGCCGCTGATATTCCTGCAGGTAGCCGCGGCCCTGCAGGTAGTAGTCGAAGGCGGCGGGCTCGGTGGTGCCGTGCGCGGCCAGAGCGACGCGCTCCTGTGGTTCGAGCTCGATCGCCAGAGTGTTTAGGACGCTATCGGTTACCTGGTCTTCCACCGCAAATGGGTCTGCGGCGCGCGCTGTCACCGTCCCCGCGCCTATCTGCCGCGAAGTGCCGGCATCCACGAGGCTGTATGTGACCCGGATCATCTCACCGGCGCGGTGCAGGCTGATTTCTAGACCCAGGTTGACCCCAAATTCCTGCCTGGCCTGCTGCAGCGTGGAAATCCCCCGGCTGCGGACTTCGCTGGCAGGGATCACCTGCAGAGCGTGCTTCTGGCTGAGCTGCGTGAGGCGGGCGTTCAGTGTCTCGGTTAGACCATTGCCGAATGCGGTGGTCTGAGGATCGGAGTCTACCGCATGGAAAGGCAGGACGGCCAGTTGCCGCGGCTGAGGAATCGACGCCGAGCCCAGCCACTGCTTGATGCGCCTGCTCACCGACGGAACAGCGGCCCCCGCCAACAAAAGCAGCAGTAAAAAGAGAGCCCTGGCGCCCGCTCCTCGCCACCGCCTTCCTTGCAACAAGCCCGCCGGTGCGGCCGTCTGGTCCGAATGGATGGCCTCCAGCGCCGCGCGAATTTCATTGGCGTGCTGATAACGGCCCGCAGGCTCCTTGGTCAAGCAGCGCCGGACGACGGCGCGGAGGCTGGCGGGGACTCGCGCGGGGAGAGGGGAAGGCGGATCGCGCAGGATCGCCGAGGGCAAGGCAAAACCGCTGTGGCCGCGGAACGGCAGCTCTCCGGAGGCCATCTCGTGCAGGATAATGCCCAGCGACCAGATATCGCTGCGCGCATCGCTGGGGCCGCCGCGCAGCGCTTCCGGAGACATGTAGTGCAGCGTGCCGGCGATGCCGCCGTCACTGCCCGGCGAGGCCAGCGATTGCGTGTCGGCGGAGAAAATCTCCTGCGGGAGTCGGGTAGCCAGGCCGAAATCCAGCACCTTGCAGCGGCCTTGCGGCGTGATGCGCACGTTGGCGCTCTTCAGATCGCGGTGGATCACTCCACGGCTGTGGGCATGGTCCAGGGCATCGGCAATCTGTGCGCCATAACGGATTACTGTCTCAGCCGGCAGTCCTTCCCCGGGGATAAGGGCACTGAGCGCCTGCCCCTCGAGGTACTCCATGGCGATAAATGCCTGGCCGGCCGATTCCCCAACCTGGTAGACGGTGCAGATGCTGGGATGATTTAAGGCCGAGGCCAGGCGGGCTTCGCTGAGGAGCTGCGCGCGGGCTGGCGCGTCAGCCTCGGTGCCTTGCGGCAGGACTTTGAGTGCAACATCCCGATTGAGCTGGTTGTCCCAGGCGCGGTAGACCACCCCCATGCCGCCTTCGCCGATGCGCTCCACAATCCGGTAGTGGTCCAGAATTTGACCAATCATGGGAGGATGATTCGCCCGTGCCGGGCATCTTAGGACGCGTGCCGAAGCAAGTCAACGCGCGCGGACTCCGATGGCGTGGGCGGCGCGTGTTGCCAAGTTGTGAGCCGATTCACCGGGAAAAGCGGCCGGTGAACAAAAAAGGCCGCGCCGGAAGAATCGGCTGCCGGCTGTTGGAAGTCGCGACCGCGGCGGCCGAAACTTCAAGATATGCGGCGGCGTATTACCTTTTGGCATCAAAGAGTTATCGCCAAACCTGGAGGCAGGCAGAATGGTTCCAAGCGCCGTGGCCATCCGCATAGAAAGCCTCAGCCGGCTCTACAAGATGGGCCAGGCTTCGATCGCCGCCCTGGATGACGTCTCGCTAGAGATTCCCCGCGGCGAATTCGTCGCCCTGCTGGGTAGCTCTGGCTCGGGCAAGTCCACTCTGCTTAATATGATCGCGGGTCTTGACCGGCCCACTACAGGCATAGTTCGCGTCCTTGACCGGGAGCTGGGGTCGATGCCTTCCGAAGAGCTCGCCAGGCACCGCAGAAACACCGTAGGGATGATCTTCCAATCCTTCAACCTGATGCCGCGCATGAGCCTGGAGGAAAACGTAGAACTCCCTCTGCGCCTGGCTGAGGTAGACCGCGCCGCCAGGCCGGCGCGTGTCCGCGAGGCCCTAGATCGCGTCGGCCTCTCGCCGCGGCGCACCCACCGGCCCAGTGAACTCTCCGGCGGGGAGCAGCAGCGCGCCGCAATTGCCCGCGCTCTGGTCAACCGGCCGTCCATCCTTCTGGCCGACGAGCCCACCGGCAACCTCGACAGCCACAACGGCGAACAAATCCTGGAACTGATCCGCGAGTTGAATACCGCTCTCGGAATGACCGTCGTGCTGGTGACCCACGAGCGGCCTCTGGCCAAACGATTTGCCCATCGCACAGTATTCTTGCGCGACGGCAAGATTGCCCTGGGTGACGACCCGCAATGACCACCGAGGATGGGGAATGAAGACCAACGATCTGATCGAGCTGGCCGGGCGCAACCTTCGCGAGGCCTTGCTGCGGAATTCTCTGACCACCCTGGGCATCGGCGTGGGAGTCGCCTCGCTGGTGGCCATGCTCTCGCTTGGCGCGGGACTCCAGGACCTGGTCAGCCAGCGATTCCAGAGATCTGGCCTGTTCAACACTCTGGCGGTCTTTTCCCCGCGCGACATGCGCGGCATGGACCGCGGAGAGCGCCGCACCAACCGTGAAGCTGTGGCTGCGCCCGACCCTTCGCGTTCGCTCGATCAGAATGCCCGCGCGGAAATCTCCAAGCTCCCCAACGTGCTCGAGGTCTATCCCGAAATTCGCCTGCTCACCGACATCGGCTTCGAAGGTCGCACGCTCTTCACCAGCGTCAGCGGCCTGTCACCTTCGGCACGCGAAAGCGACGCCTTCGAGGACATGACCGGCAAGTTTTTTTCCGGCCCGCAGGCGGAAGAGACCATCCTCCAGGTGGATTTCGCGCGCGAGTTGCTGGCGCCGGAGGGTGGAGACGCCACCGCGAAACTACCGGCCGCTACCCCCGCTGCGCTGAGCACGCTGCTGGGCAAAGTCATCATCCTGCGCTACGCCGAGCGACAGCCGCTGGACCAGCAGGCCTCGCAGACAGATCCCGCAAAACAGGCGCCCCGCGCAAAGACCGGCGTCGCTGCGGGCTCTTCGGGAGCTGACCCCGAGGCGGAAGCTTCCTTCTCCGTGACCCGCCGGGAGAAGACGCTGCGCATTGTGGGCATCATTGAGACCGCGCCTTACGCCGGCCTCGGCAGCGGGAGCAGCGCGCGCGTGTTCCTCCCTGTCGGCTTGGCGGAAAAGCTGCAGCCGGTGGTGGCCGTAAACCTGCGCGACCTGCTGCGCCCTGGCGGACCATCGTCGCAAAGCTACCAGGCGCTGGTGCTGCGCGTCTCCAATCCCCGCTATGTCCCGGAAACGCAGGAAGCCATCAAGAAGATGGGCTTCCGCACCTTTTCGCTCCTGGACGCCACGCGCAGCATCCGCCGCGTCTTCGTTGTCCTGGACATGTTTCTGGGGATTTTCGGTAGCGTGGCGCTGGTAGTGGCCTCGCTCGGCATCCTCAACACGCTGGTGATGTCCGTGCTCGAGCGGCGGCGCGAAATCGGCATCATGAAGGCGCTGGGCGCCAGCGACGGCGACGTCAAGCGCCTGTTTTTTGCCGAGGCCGGCGCGATGGGACTGGCCGGGGGAGTCGGCGGCCTCGCGCTCGGCTGGTTGCTTGGCCGAGCCATCAATTTGGGCACCAATATTTATTTGCAGCGTCAGGATCTGCCGCACGAAACGATTGTGGCCCTGCCACTGTGGCTCGCCGCCGGGGCCGTCCTTTTCTCGATCGTGGTCAGCCTGGTTTCCGGCCTATATCCCGCCGCCCGCGCCGCCAAGCTCGACCCTGTGCAGGCGCTCCGCTACGAGTAGGCGCCCGTAGCACAGCCACGCTTGGCTGTGCAGGTTTGCTCCAAGTAGCACAGCCTTTCAGGCTGTGCGCGTCTCCCCACTCTTGCGCGGCTCAGCATCTGCGGCGTTTTCGCAACTCGCGCAGGGCGACTCCGCCAAGTCCGGACAATAGCAGAAACATGGAGGCAGGCTCTGGAACCGTTGCTGCCGGCGACACCGTGGCCGAGTAGCCCGCGCTCTAGTCCAGGGCGAGCTGGAGGAATTGGCCGCCGGCAAACGGATCGCCCGTCCACCACTCTCCGCTCAGTACGAACATGCCGCTGTTGTTGAATCCGACCGGCGCGTTGGGGTCCCAGGTGAGCTGGTAGAGGCCCAGGCCGTTGACCGGGTCGAATGCCAGCGTGACCGTGGACAGCGGCGCCACGATGGGAAAATCGAACAGGGCGAGCGGCGTGCCGTTCTGGAATGGGTCGGCGTTGATCCCCGTGGTCACCAGCCAGCTCGTCGCGCTCTGGTTGGTGATGGTGTAGCCCCAGCCCA
>JBGPJC010000132.1:0-9389 GCA_041485165.1 Terriglobia bacterium
ACCTTGCCCGTTTGCCCCTCCGACAGGTGCAGGTGGACCGGCCGCTTCATCAAGCGGCTGCGGCTCGATCCCCGGCGCGAAGTGGAAGATCCATTCCACAGGCGCGGCACCGTGCAACTCGATGGTGTCGCGCAACTCCAGTTGATCGCTCGCTGCATCGCAACGCAATTCGCGCCGCACGACGGCGCGCTGCGGCAGCCGCTGGTAGCCGGAATGTTCCCCGGCAAATTCAACGCCTTGGGGTCCGGCTTGCCAGCTCAGCAGCCTGCCCCGCGTATCATCCACGATGCGGAAAAGCAGCCGCGGCCAGAAGCGGTTCTGCTCCACGGCGGCCACCACCGCGCCGTTGTGATAGCGCGTCGAACGGAAAAGGTTTCGCGCTTCGGGGTCTCCGGTGTAAGACGGCAGGCCGGGATCCACGATCACCGCGCGGCCGTCGCAACAAATTTCGATACTCAACTGGTCGTTATGGGCGTGGTTGGACCATCCCGCTGCGCCCAGGGGCCCGCATCGAATGCTGCCGCGCAATCGCCGCGAGGAGAAAAAGAAAAAACCGGCTTCGCGAAAGGCTTGCGAATGCGGCGCGATGGCCGTAGTCACAGCAGCCGCAGGGCACGGCGCAGTACGTGCTGCGCCAAGCCGCCAGAAGCATTCAGCAGAATGCTCTGTGCCCGCTGCAGCCGAACCGCTGAGAATCATCCGCCCCGCTGCCGCCAAAGCGGCGGCGCCGCAATCCTGCGTCCCGCCGAAGGGAAGGAAGCGGCCGTCGTCGGAATCTCCCCAAATGGGTGGCCGCTCGCGTCCAGCAGTGAGCGCAGCGAGAAAATCAAACATGCGCTCGAGGCGGGCCACATAGGCGGGGCCACAGCTCCGCTCGATCGCGCTTCGCAGCGCGTTCTCTCCACCCTGTGGGGGGCCATCCAGCCGGGCGAGGAGCAATCCGGCGGAGAGGAACATCTCCGCGACCAAGGCGTGATAGCCCGATGATCCTTCCCGGGCAACTCCATCCTCACCCACCTGGCTTTCCATTTCCGAGGCGAGCTCGCGCCGCGCCCAATCGAGCCAGCCGCGGCCTTCCGGGAGGTCACGGAAGAGCGCGCCGAGATAAAGCAATCCAACCACGCAGGCCAGGTAATGGTTGGCGCGCGCCACTGGATTCCATTCGTGATGCGCGCGCAGGAACCTTCCATGCAGAAAGAGACTTCCCAGCAGCTCGCGGCCGAACTCCTCGGCCAGCCCTCCCGAGGCGGCGAACATCGCGGCCGCGGTGATCCAGTTCGCCGCGCGAATGGCCGCTTCCATGGGCATGGCCCAGTGGATCCCGCGCGGATAAGGGTTTTCGCGGATCCAGTGGCGCACCTCGGCGGCAAATTCCCGCGCGTAAGCCGGGTCTGCGGTGAGCGCAAACGCCTGGCCTAAGTCGAGTGCATGGTGAAATCGAGCGACCTCCCAGGGGCGCTTGACGTCCGAGCCGTGCGGCGCATCCAGGACCCGCAGCCGCCCCGGCAACTCCAGCGGCCAGGTGTAGCCCGACTTCCAATCGCGGTGCCAAGCGATCTCCGTTCCAAAGGAGACCCGCTCGCCAAAGATTTCCAAGTGGTGCCCGCGGATTCTTGCCGCGCGCTGGCGTGTGACCGCGGCGAACGGCAGCACTTTCAACGAGTCTCCAGCCTCGCGCGCGGGTTGCGGAAGGAAAGGCTGGAATTGCTGAGAGGAGATTGCACCGGAAAACTCGGGAAGTCTTTTTTCGAGCGAGTCCACCCACCGGTTGCGGCCTCGCCGCCATGCTTCTCCGGCGGCGAACTGCAATGTGCGCAATGGCTGGCGCTCCGCCTGGGCAAGAAGGTAGGAGAGCAGATCGCTCATGGCCGGGTGACCCGCGCCACTCGGGCGCGGACGTGGTTGGGCTGGACGTGGCCGGGAATTCTCGTAGAATACGGCCAGCTTATCAAGGGAGTATCTGCCGTGGAAGAGACCCCGCCAGGCGGAAGCCCGCCCGGGCCGCAGCCGGAAGAAACTGGAGCGACATCTTCGCCGCTCCACCGCCGGACTGGCGTTCGCGTGCGCAAGAAACGGCGGGTCTACGAATTCGATTTCGAAGGCCGGCGAGTTTCATGGATTGTCTACGTGGCCGCAGTGGTTCTGGCGCTGCTTGTGGCCTGGCTGCTGGTCCGGGAGATGAACCGGCCGACCGGCCGGACTGAGGGCCGGTCGAACTACCGCCGGGCGGTTGCCGTCGCGGCGCGGGCCGTGGCCAGCCCGGGGACATCTGCTTCCGTCACCTGACCGGCGGGCTGTGCCTGAGCCAGGGCCGCAAGCCGGGCGCAGAACGGGCCGGTGATCAGCTCGAGCAGCGAAGACAAACGGAACAGCAGCGTCTGCTGGTCCAGCTTGCGCAGAAGCCGCAGAACGCCGGCCCATCGGCCCTCGAACACCAGGGGGATTTCCATCGTCCAATGCGCGGCGGGGGTCTCCGCGCCCACCGCTTTTGCGGCGGCGCAGCTCCACGACCATTGTGGAGCGCCGGCGGTGTTCCGCGCGGCCAGCTCGCACTCCGCGCTTGAAAATTCAAGTTGCTGGAGCAGCGCCTCGAGGGAAGCCCACAGCTCGGCGCGGGTGACGGCCCCGGAAAAAGCGGAGGAAGCCTTGCGGATGAGGATCTGATTTCTCAGCACTTGCGGCTGGCTGCGCACCGCCAGGCGGACGTGCGCGTCGAGTTCGGCAAACTCCGGATACTGCATCTGGCGGATCACCAGCCAGGCCAGCACACCGCAGAGCAGCGCGATCACCGGCGCGAACGCCCCGGTGTAATTGAAGAGCAGCATCGAGGAGAGAGCGAACAGCGCGGCCAAGCCATAGAGGACCAGGACGGCGAACTGTTTGGCCATGCCGATCTTGACCAAGCGGTGGTGCAGGTGCTCCTCGTCCCGCCGAAACAGCGGGTGTCCGCTGAGCAGCCGCCGCAAGGTAGTGACGGAAACCTCCAGCAGCGGAAGCCCGAAAATCAGCAGCGGGATAGCCACGGTGATCAGCACGGGGCCCTTCTGCGAGCTGAAGATGGCCAGCGATGCCAGGATCAAGCCTATGGTCAGGCTCCCCGAGTCTCCCAGATAGATCCGCGCAGGAGGGAAATTGTGCGGCAGGAAGCCGAGCAGCGCCCCGGCTAGCATTGCCGACATTGCCGCGGTGAACACATTTCCCACAAACAGGGCCAGCAGGAAGAGAGAGACCGAAGCGAACAGCCCCACCCCCGCAGCCAAACCATCCAATCCGTCAATCAAGTTGAAAGCGTTGGAGACGGATACCAACCACAGGACGGTCACCGGGAGCGCCAGCCAGCCCAGCTCGAAGGGCTGCGGCGTGAAAGGACTGGAGAGGATTTCCACGCGGAAGCCGGCGGCAAACAACCCCACCGCCGCAAGCAATTGCACGGAAAGTTTCTGCCAGGGCCGCGCGCCGCGCAGGTCGTCATAGAGACCAAGGAGGAAGACGGCAGCAGTGGCCCCCAGCAGCGCCAGACCGCGCACGCTTTCCAACACGACGCGGTCGGTCACCTGGTTGCCGCGCAGGAGGAGGAACACGAGGATGCAAACGATGGAGAGGTATACGGCCACGCCGCCCAACCGCGGGGTGCCTGTTCCCTCCGGCCCATCACCCTGGCGGCGAGCCCAGCCGTGTTCGGCCGCCAAACGCGAGACCCAGGCGGTCAGACCGTAAGAGGAGACCGCCGAGAGCAACAGCATGAATATGTAAGTTCTCATTCACGACTCCTGGGCAGAGTTGACTTCCTCGCAGGATTTCACCGGTGCATTGACCGCAGTATGGCTGGCCACACGCTGGAGAAGAGTTGCGTAGTCCGCGGCCAGCCGCTCGCGGAGAAACTCGCGGGCCACAAATGCGCGCCCGCTCTGCCCGAGTGCCCGGCAACGCGGGGCATCTGCAGCGAGGGCGCGGATCGCTTCCGCCAACCGGCCGGCATCCTCGGGCGGAATGGCCACGCCCGCCCCGGCGCGTTCCAGCAGGCGCCGCGCTTCGCCGTCCACACCCAGCAGGATGGGGCGGCCGACGGCCATGATCTCCAGCATCTTGGAGGGAACCACGGTGCGGAACACCGGGTCGTCGCGCAACAGGACCGCACAGGCGTCCGAGGACGCGATGTACGCGGGCACTTCGCCTCGCGGCCGCTCACCGGCGAATTCAACGTTGCTGAGCCCGGCGGCGATGGCCCGCTGTTCGAGCGCTTCGCGGCGCGCGCCTTCGCCCACCAGGCGGAAACGGATGCCGGGTTCCGAGCGCAGTTCGGCGGCCGCATCGAGAAGGGTTTCCAGGCGATGGGCCATGCCCAGCGTTCCGATGTAAGTCACGGTGAAGGGACGCCAGGCACCCGGTTGTGCGGAGTCCTGTGCAGCCGCGGTGGCGCCGGCTTCGAGGAACTCGCGGTCCACGCCATTGGGGATCACCGTGACGCGCTCGGCGGGAATCCCCGCTCCGATAATGACCTCGCGCTGCGGACTGGTCACCGTGACCACGTGCGCGGCGCGGCGGTAGAGACCGCGCGCCAGGGCCTCCAGACTGCGCACCAGCGGCGCGCGCGTCCGCGATGCACCTACCGCCACCAGCGATTCAGGCCACAGGTCGCGCACCTCCATCACCAGCGGCGCAGCAAAACGCCATGACAGCGCCAGGCCGGCGGCAGCACAGAGCAGTTGCGGCGATGTGGCGACAACCACGTCCGGGCGCCGCAACCGCAGCGAACCCACCGCCGCCGCGGAAGCAAAAAACGATCCGTAATTCAGTGAGCGGAGCAGTTTGCCGCGATTGGCCGCGGGATAGATCCACGTGCGGTACACCGCCACGCCGTGATCGTCTTCGCGCATGAAACCGCGGCGGAATGCCTGGCGGTAGTCGGGATGGATGCGGCCCGTGGGGTGGTGCGGGAAGCCGGTGAGCACGTCCACATCGTGGCCCGCCGCCACCCACTGCCTGGAAAGACCGGCCACGCGGCCCGCCGGCGCTCCCATCTCCGGCGGAAAATAGTGCGAGACGTACAGGATCCTCATGCGCGGACCTCCGCCAGCCGCGCGGGCTGCTCGTCGTGCGCGTTGCCGTCGAGGAATTGCCGGCACCATTCCTCGAGCACCAGCAGGGCCCAGAGATGCAGCGAATAGTCGCGGCGGCCGGAGCGGAACTCGGTGACCAGGCCGGCCACGGTCTCAGGCCGGAACCAGCCGCGCCGCCGCACCGCCTCGGGCGAGAGATAGCGCTCGACGAGCGGCTGCAACTCGTTCTGCAGCCAGAGCGACATCGGCGGGTTCAATCCCAGCTTCGGCCGCTCGAGAATTTCCCGCGGTAGCATGGGACGCATGGCCTCGCGCAGGATGAGTTTCCCTTGCCGCCCGCCGAGCTTTTGTTTGGCCGGCAGGCGCATGGCGAACTCGACCACGTGGTGGTCGGTGAACGGCTGGCGCAGCTCGAGGGCGTGCGCCATGCTCATGCGGTCGCCATACTGCAGCAGGTTGTGCGGCAGGAAGGAATGCAGGTCCGCATAACTGGCCTGGCTCAGCGGGTCGCTGCCGGCCACGCGGGCGAACCAGCCGGCCAGGAAATCTTCCGCGGAATGCGCGCCGACCGCGGCGCGGAACTCCGGTGTATAGAGCGCGCCGCGCATCTCCGGGGTGAAGTAGCTCACCCAGGCGGTATAGGCCTGCTGCCAGGGCGCCGCGCCGGAAGAGATGAACTCGCGCAAACGCCGCCGGGCGTGGAAGCCGTTGATATCTTCCTGGAAACGCGCGGAGAGAGCGCCGAGGGCACGGCGCAGCGGCCGCGGCACGGCGTCAAAGAAACGCCGCAAGCGCACGCCCAGGTAGCGCGGGTAGCCGAGGAAGACTTCGTCCCCGGCGTCGCCGGTGAGCGCCACGGTGACATGCCGGCGCGTCAGCTCGGAGAGTGAATAAAGGAGCAGCGCGGTCGGATTGCCAAAGGGCACATCGAACAGTCCGACCATGCGCGGCAGCAAGTCGGCGCAGCGCGGTTCAATCTCCAACTCGCGGTGATCGGTGGCAAACTTTGCCGCCACCAGCCGCGCGTATTCGAGCTCGGTGTAATGTTCGGCTCCGGCGCCAAAGCCCAGACTGAAGCTGCGTACGGGCGCCCCCGCGTTGCGGCTCATCAAGGCGACGATGCTGCTGGAATCGATTCCGCCGCTGAGGAACGAGCCCAAAGGAACATCGCTTTCCAGGCGCGCTTCCACCGCATCGCCAAGGAGAGCCCGCAGCTCCTCGACATTTTTCTCCAGCGGGTCATCGGCCGGCTGGGGCAGGGCGTCCCAGTAGCAGGCCGTGGAGATTTTTCCATCTCGCCAGCGCAGCCAGTGGGCGGGTGGCAGCTCGCGGACTCCTTCAAAAATGGTGCGCGGCGGCGGAGTGTACAAATAGGTGAGGTAATCCTCGACGGCGGGGGCATACAGCCGCCGGGAAACGTCGGGATGGGCGAGCAACGCCTTGATTTCCGAGGCGAACAGGAGCCGCCCGGCCGCTTCCGCATAGTAAAGCGGTTTGACGCCGAGGCGGTCGCGCACCAGAACCAGCGAGCGATCGCCAGCGTCCCATACGGCGAAGGCAAACATCCCGCGCAGGCGCGGGATCGCCTCCAGACCCCACTCCGCCCAAGCCTCGAGCAGAACTTCAGTGTCCGAGCGCGTGCGGAAAATGGTCCCGTGGGATTCCAGTTCGCGGCGCAACTCGCGGAAGTTGTAGATTTCCCCGTTGAAGACGATGGTCATTCGCCCGTCGGCCGAGGTCATCGGCTGGCGCCCGCCGGGCAGGTCAATGATGGCCAGGCGGCGGTGGCCCAGGCTCACCTCGGGCGTCGAGAAATAGCCCTCGCCGTCGGGGCCGCGATGGATGAGTGTCGCTGTCATCCGCGCCAGCCGCTCGGCGTCGATTCCGGGAACCGCTCCGGTGATGCCGCACATTTTTTTAGGGGGGTGAGCCGGCCAAGCGTGCTGCCGGTCGGTAGAAAGAAAAACTCTTACACTGCCTCGCGCGCTGCCTGGGGCGCGGTGCGGCTCGCGTGGCTGAGCGCCGCCTTCGCGCGCAGCAGGTCGAGCAGGCGCGCGACGTGGTCTTCCCAGAAAAACTTTTCAACTTGCAGACGTCCTCGCGCCGCCAGGCCGCGGCGCGACTGCGGATCCCTGATCAACTCGCGCAAGGCCCCGGCAAGCGCCTCCACACTGAGGACCGGGAAGTAGCGCGCCGCATCGCCGCAGATCTCGCGGTGCACGGCGATATCCGAAGCGACGATGGGGAGTCCCGCGGCCATGGCCTCCACCAGCGGATGGCCAAAGGACTCGCACAGCGACGGAAAGACGAAAACGTCGGCCTCGCTGTATGCCTGCCAGGTCCGCTCGTAATCGAGCACGCCGAGCGTGCGCACAATTCCACCGAGACGGCGCAGCAGGTCGCGCTCCTCCTCGGGCATGGGGGTGTGCTGGCCCGCCTGGCTCTCGGCGTTGAGCGTGAGCAGCAGCTCGAAGGGCGAGCCATGCTCCTTTTGCAGCAGCTCGACGGCGCGAAGAAGTGTCGCCAGGTTCTTGTGATCGGCGTAGTGGGAAACCCAGAGCAGCCGCACGGGGCGAGGCGCGTTCCCCGGGCTGCGCGACTCTGCCGGGGCGGCAGAAGCGGGAGGGGCGACGCGGCCGCGCGGGACGCCGTACGAATTGACCACGGCGCGGCCCCCCTCCAGGCGCGTGAAGCGCCGCAGATCTTCGAGCATTGCCGCAGAAGGCGTCACCACGCAGTCCGCGGCTTGCGCCGAGCGGCAGACCAGCCAGCGGCGCACAAAGGTCTCGGCGCGAAAAGCCAGCGGCTTCTGCGGCAACACCTGCTCGAGATATTCGCGCGAGAAGTAGATGGGGATGCGCACCAGCAGCACCTGCGGGCACGGGCAGCCGAGCAGAGCGAAGTTGGCGGAGGAAAACAGCACCGCGGGCCGCTCGCGGCGGACGATTCCGCGCAGTGTCACCTGGTCCCACCACCAGCGTCGTGCGTGCGAGCCGGAGGCAGCGCCGCTGGCCACCACACGCAGACGCGGATTTCCAGCCGGCAATTCTTTCAAGCGCTCCGGGGGCACCAGGAACAAAAATTCTTCGCCAGCCTGGGCCTGTTCGAGCAGCGAACCGGCCAGGTTGCGGATGTAGGTGGCCGCGCCCCCCAACTTTGCCGAAACGGCGTTGACCAGAACTTTCATGCCGCGAGGTTGCGGTCGCACCAATTCCGCAGAACGTAGAAGAGCCAGACTCGCGACCAGTGCAGCTTGCCGTCCAGGAATTCTTGCCAGGCGCGCTGCACGCCATCCCACTCCATTACCGCCCCAAGCGCCTCGCCCGGCTCGGCCAGCTTCTCCACGATGGAAGCCCGGAGCTGGCCGCGCATCCAGTCCGCCCAGGGGAATTCGAATCCACGCTTGGGTTGGTGAAGGATTTCCGGCGGCAGCGGCCGCCCCAGCGCTTCGACGAGCAGCGGCTTGCGTTGCCGGCCGTCGAGCTTCCAGGAACCGGGCATGCGCAGCGCCACTTCCGTCACCACGTGGTCCACCAGCGGAACGCGGACTTCGAGCGAATGCGCCATGCTCATGCAGTCGGCGTCCCGCAATAGCGTATTTCGCAGGTAGACAAGCAGCTCGAGACAAGAGACCCGATTGACCGGGTCATGGCCTGCCAGCAGCCGTTGCTGCGCGGCGAATTCTTCGGCATAGGCGCCAAAATCGATTTGCATCAGCCCTTCGGCCTTGAAGACCCGCGCCACCTGCGCGGGAGAGAGCAGCAAACGCGAGATGTAAAATGGATGCGGAAAACCGTCCTGTTCGCGCAGCCACAGGGCCAGCTTGTGGCGGCGGCCGCCGGAGAACAGACGCGAGTCCAGGAGGCTGGCGGCCAGCCCGCGCGTCCAGGCCGGGACGCGGCGCTCGGCCCACTCCATGCGCGGCACGATAGAAAAGCTGCGGTAGCCGGCGAACAGTTCGTCGCCGCCGAGGCCTGAAAGCGCCACGGTGACCCCGGCCTGCTTGGTGGCCCGGGAGACGAAATAGGTATTGATCCCGTCCACGGTGGGCTGGTCCATGGCCGCGAGCGCCTGGGGAAGCGACGCCAACAGTTCTCCCTGCGAGAGAGTCAGCTCATGGTGTTTGGTGCCCAGCAACTGCGCCACGCGGCGGGCTTTGTCTCCTTCGGCAAACTTTTGCTCAGCGAAGGTGACGGCAAAGGTTTCGATCGCCGCGCCGTGCTGCGCCGCCAGCGCGGCTACAGCAGTGGAGTCGAGCCCGCCGCTGAGGAAGACGCCCAGTGGAACATCGCTCTCCAGCCGCATCTTGACGGCGTCAGACAGCGCTTC
>JBGPJC010000133.1:0-9340 GCA_041485165.1 Terriglobia bacterium
AACGTCGAGCTGATGACCTCGCCCTTCACCGTGCGCTGCATGTCGGTGACTTCTTCCGGGCGCTCGTCAATCAGCAAAACAATCAGCGCGATTTCGGCATGGTTGGTGGTCACCGAGTTGGCGATGGATTGCAGCATCATGGTCTTGCCGGTGCGCGGCGGCGCGACGATCAAGCCGCGCTGGCCCTTGCCGATGGGGCAGAGCATGTCCAGCACCCGCCCGGTGAGGTTCTCCTTGGTGGTTTCCAGCCGGATGCGGTCCTGCGGATAGAGCGGCGTCAGGTTGTCGAAGAAGATCTTGTTGCGGGCGACCTCCGGGTCCTCGAAGTTCACCGCTTCGACCTTGATCAGGGCGAAGTAGCGCTCGCCGTCCTTGGGCGGGCGCACCTGTCCGGAGACAGTGTCGCCAGTGCGCAGGTCGAATTTGCGGATCTGCGACGGCGAGACGTAGATGTCGTCGGGTCCCGGCAGGTAGTTGTACTCCGGCGCGCGGAGGAACCCGAACCCGTCGGGCAGGCATTCCAGCACACCCTCGGAGAAGATCAGGCCGTTCTTCTCGGTCTGCGCGCGGAGGATCTGGAAGATCAGCTCCTGCTTGCGCATGCCGCTGGAGCCGGGGATGTTGAGTTCCTTGGCGATCTTGGCCAGGTCGGAAATGTTCTTATCTTTCAGTTCAGCTAAGCTGATGCTCATTGCGTTTTTCCCTTCATATTTTTGAGTTGAGCCATGGACGGGATGGTCCCGTCGGTCATGGCTGAGTTTTGCTGGGCAGGCGGCGCTGGGCCGGTCTGACCGGGTACAGTGATTTCGGGTATTGCGTTACCAAGTTGAGGCCGGCGCCGCGGTGGCTGGAGCCGGGGCAATCCTCAGTGCTGATCTTTCAGTTGGTCAACTCCTGGTCACTCTCCACCGTGGGCTCAAAACTGGGAGTCACGTCCGGAACAGCGGGGACGTCCGCAGGCACCAGGGGACGCTCCAGGGTACAGCGCAAGACGTCGTCCATGGTATCCACTAAATTGATGGTCATCTGCGCCTGGATTTCCGGCGGGATGTCGGCCAGGTCTTTCTCATTGTCGCGCGGCAGAACGATAGTGAAGATGCCGGTGCGATGCGCGGCCAGCAGCTTTTCCTTCACGCCGCCGATGGGCAGCACCTTGCCGCGCAGGGTGATTTCTCCGGTCATGGCAGTGTCGCAGCGCACCGGGACGCGCGTGAGCGCGCTGGCAATCGCCGTGGCGATGGTGATGCCGGCCGATGGACCGTCCTTGGGGATGGCGCCTTCGGGGACGTGCACATGGATGTCCAGGCGGCGATAAAAATCCTTGGGCAGGCCGAACTGCAGAGACCGCGAGCGCACATAACTCATGGCCGCCTGCGCCGACTCCTGCATCACGTCGCCGAGCTTTCCGGTGAGCGTCAGCCGCCCCTTGCCGTCCATCAGGGAGACTTCGGTGCCCATCACCTGGCCACCCACCTCGGTCCAGGCCAGGCCGGTAGCCAAGCCGATCTCGTTGCGCGTTTCGGCGCCCAGGTCGCGATACTTTACGATGCCGAGGAAATCCCGCGCGTTGCCGGGGCTGATCTCGACCGCAGCGCCGGAGCCTTCCTTGACCACTTTGCGGGCCACTTTCCGGCAGATGTTGGCTATCTCGCGCTCCAGGTTGCGGACACCGGCCTCGCGCGTGTAGTGGCGGATCAGGAAGTTCAAAGAGCCGTCGGCGAACTGCAGGTTCTTGGCATCAAGCCCATTGCGTTCGAGCTGCTTGCGCACCAGAAAGCGCTTGCCGATCTCCAGTTTTTCCTGCTCCGTGTATCCGGAGAGCCGCAGGACTTCCATGCGGTCCTGCAGCGGTTGCGGGACCGTGTGCAGGACGTTAGCGGTGCAGATGAACATGACCTTGGAGAGGTCGTACTCGACGTCGAGGTAGTGGTCGGTGAAAGAGTGATTGAGCTCGGGGTCCAGCACTTCCATCAGCGCCGCGGAGGGATCGCCGCGGAAATCCATGGACATCTTGTCCACTTCGTCGAGCAGGAAGACGGGGTTGATGGTCCCGGCCTTGCGCATCATCTGGATGATCTGGCCGGGGAGCGCCCCGATGTACGTGCGGCGGTGGCCGCGGATCTCCGCTTCATCGCGCACGCCGCCCAGGGAAACGCGGATGAACTTGCGCCCGGTGGCGCGGGCGATGGACATGGCCAGCGAAGTCTTGCCCACGCCGGGAGGGCCCAGGAAGCAGAGGATGGAGCCTTTGGGGTTCTTGACCAACTGGCGGACGGCCAGAAACTCGAGGATGCGCTCTTTGATCTTTTCCAGCCCGTAGTGGTCTTCTTCCAGGGTGCGCTGCGCACGGTCGATATCGCGGATCTCGCGGGTCCTTTTCTTCCACGGCACAGCCAGCAGCCAGTCCAGGTAATTGCGCGAGACGGTGGACTCGGCGGACATAGGCGGCATCAGCTCGAGCCGCTTGAGCTCCTGGATGGCCTTTTCGTTGGCATCCTTGGACATGCCGGCGGAAGCGATCTTCTTCTTCAGGTCGTCGAGTTCGCTTTTTTCTCCGCGGCCGAGCTCTTTCTGGATGGCCTTGATCTTTTCGTTGAGGTAATACTCGCGCTGGGCGCGCTCCATCTGCCGCTTGACGCGGTTGTTGACGGTGCGGTCCACGTTGAGCTTTTCGATCTCGATCTCGAGGATGTCGCCCACGCGGTTCAGGCGCTCCAGCGGATCAAAAGTCTCCAGTAGTTCCTGCTTTTCCTCGACGGGAATCTGCAGGTTGGCGGCAATGGAATCGGAGAGCTTGACCGGGTCGTCCACGCGGACCGCGGCGATCACCGTGTCGTAATTCAGGCTCTGCGAGAGCTTGACGTACTGCTCAAACAGGGTAGTGGCCCGGGTGGAGGCCTGGTCAACTTGCGGAGAAGGCTCCAGCTTTCCGGGCACCACGCGCAGGGTGGCGCGGAAGAAGCCGTCCTCGTTGGTTACCTGGACGGCGCGGGCGCGCTCGGTGCCTTCGACCAGCACCTTGATATTTCCATCTGGCAACTTGACGCTCTGTACGATGTTGGCCAGCGTGCCCACGGTGTGGATGTCCTTGGCATGGGGATCGTCCACGGTGGCATCGAGCTGGGTGGCCAGGAAAATCTTTTTCTCGCCGGCCAGCGCCTCCTCGAGCGCGCGGACCGAAGCTTCGCGGCCGACGATGAAGGGAGTCATCATCTGCGGGAAAATGACCATGTCGCGCACCGGCATCATGGGCACGCGCTTGAGCTCGAGTTTTTCCTTGTTGAACATGGGGTTGGGAAGCCGGGGATTACCCTGCTTTCTCGAGCAAGCTCCAGTTGATCTCGCGGTTGCGGATCATCTCCGCGGTGACCACGAACTCGCGCTGCTTGCGCTGGCCGGGGATGTGGTACATCAGGTCGAGCATCAGGTCCTCGAGGATCATACGCAGCCCGCGCGCGCCGACTTTGCGTTTGAGAGCTTCCTCGGCGATGGTGTCCAGGGCGTCGTCGCTGAAGCGCAGGTGGACGTTTTCGAAGTCAAACAGCCGCTGGTACTGGCGGATCAGCGCGTTCTTCGGCTCGCTGAGGATGCGGATCAGCGCGCCTTTGTCCAGATCGTTGAGCACGCCCACCACCGCCAGGCGCCCGACAAACTCCGGGATCATCCCGAACTTGATCAGGTCGGCGGGCTGCGACTGCTCGAGGAGGGCGATGTTGCGGCGGCCCGGGGCAGCCGGCGGCGTGTCCGAGTGGAAGCCCAGGGACTTGCGCCCGGCGCGGCGCTCGATGATCTTTTCCAGGCCTATAAAGGCGCCGCCGCAGATAAACAGGATGTTGGTGGTGTCCACGGCGGTGAATTCCTGGTGGGGATGCTTTCTCCCGCCCTGCGGGGGCACGTTGGCTATGGTGCCTTCCAGAATCTTCAGCAGCGCCTGCTGCACCCCTTCGCCGGAAACGTCGCGGGTAATTGAGGGATTTTCGTCTTTCTTGGCGATCTTGTCTATCTCGTCGATGTAGATGATGCCTTGCTGGGCGCGCTGGACATCCCCATCGGCGTTTTGCAGCAGCTTGAGGATGATGTTCTCGACATCCTCGCCCACGTAGCCGGCTTCGGTGAGCGTGGTGGCGTCAACGATGGCGAAGGGCACATCGAGCATGCGCGAAAGCGTCTGGGCCAGCAGCGTCTTGCCGGTGCCGGTGGGGCCGATCAACAGGATATTCGATTTGGTCAGCTCGACATCGCTCGGCTGGCGGTTGAGGAAGATGCGTTTGTAGTGGTTATAGACCGCCACGGCCAGCTTCTTTTTGGTCTTGTCCTGCCCGATGACGTAGCCGTCCAGAAATGCCTTGATCTCCGTCGGGCGCGACAGCCGGCGGTTGAGCGGCGCGGCCTGTTCCTTCTTCTCATCCTGGAGGATCTGTTCGCAGACGGTGACGCACTCATTGCAGATATAGGCGCGCGGATATTCCGAGGGGGAGCTGATCAGCTTCTCGACCTGGTCCTGCGTCTTGTGGCAGAACGAGCAGCGCAAGGGCTCGTCTGAGGTAAATTTTTTCACCGGGCTCGATGCCTCCGGACCTGAGTGAGCTGCGGGATCAGGCGCCGGGATTGATTGTACTGGCACCCGCGGCGGCTGCCGCAAGCGCCTTCCATTCTGCTACTAACCGATTGGAACGCGGCGTGGACCCCGTCGTTGCGCGGCCACCGCCGCGGACCGGCTCTCCCCGCCTATTTGTGCTTTACAATGATCTCGTCGATGATGCCGTAGTTTTTCGCTTCCTCGGACGACATGATGTAGTCGCGCTCGACGTCGCGCTCGACTTTTTCCATCGGCTGGCCGCTGTGCTGGGCGATCAGACGATTGATGACAGTGCGCATGCGCAGGATTTCGCGAGCGTGGATGTCGATGTCCGTAGCCTGTCCGGAAAGCCCGCTCATCCACGGCTGGTGGATCAGGATGCGGGAGTTGGGCAGGGTAAAGCGCTTCTTGGGGGCGCCGGCGGTGAGCAGCAGCGCAGCGATTGAGGCGGCCTGGCCCACGCAGATGGTGACCACGTCGGGCCGCACGAACTGCATGGTGTCGTAGATGGCCATCCCCGCGGTGATCGCCCCGCCCGGCGAATTGATGTACAGCGAGATGTCCTTCTCCGGGTCTTCGGCCTCCAGGAACAACAATTGCGCCGTCACCAGGTTGGCCACGTGGTCGTCTATGCTGGTGCCGATAAAGACGATGTTGTCTTTCAGCAGGCGCGAATAGATGTCGTAGGCGCGTTCGCCGCGGTTGGTCTGCTCGACCACCATGGGCACCAGAGTGGTCGCGCGCGGATTATCTTCGTCGGAGAATCTCATTGAATCTTTAGGTTCTGGTCTCCCTGGGGGGCCGAACCGGAGCCTCATTTCAACTTGCAGCCGGGGCGTGGATCCGGGCGCTGCGACACAGCCCATCGAGAGCTTTGTCGCTGCGCAACTTCGATTTCATCCTATCGAGGGCCCCCTCCTTTGTCAAGGTGGCGCGCAGCGCTGCGGCGGATTCGCCACGATGCTCGGCGGCGTGCTCGATTTCATGCTCCAGCTCTTCCTCGCTGACCTCCACATTCTCGGCAGTGGCGATGCGGTCCACGATCAATTCGGCCTTGACGTCGCCAGTGGCGGCATCGCGCTGGCGGTTGCGCAACGCCACCCAGTCCACGTTGACGGCGCGGGGGTCCATCCCCTGCGCGGCCAAGGAACGTACCACCCGCTCCAGCCGCGCATCCATTTGCTGCTCGACCAGTGATTCGGGGACGGGGAAATCGTGCTTCTTGACCAGGGCCTCGATAACCTTTTCTTTGGCCAGCGCCGCGCGCCGCTGGTCGCGGGCCGCTTCCATTCGCTCGCGCAGCTTGGCGCGCAGCGCGTCCAGGGTTTCCAGCTCGCTGACGTCTTTGGCAAAGGCGTCGTCCAGTTTGGGGAGCTTCCGTTCTTTGTTGCCCATCACATCAATCGTGTAGGAGAGCGTGCGTTTGGCCAGCCGCTGGTCAGGATAATCGTCCGGATACTTTGCCTCGAAGCGCCGCTGCTCTCCCACCTGGGCGCCACGGAGGTTTTCGGTGAAGGCGGGCAGGGTTTCTTCGGTGCCGATGTGGCAAAGGACGTTTTCCCTGCGGATGGCCTCGCCGCCGTCGAGCGGGGTGCCTACGACATTCAGGACGGCAAAGTCGCCGTCGGCCACGGGGCGGCCTTCGATGGGGATGTAAGTTGCGGCGCGCTCGCGCATCTCTTCGATGCCCTGTTCCACATCCTTGTCGGTGACTTCCATGGGCGGAATTTCGATTTCCAGGCTCTTGTAATCAGCCAATTCGAATTCGGGCAGGACTTCGAAGATGGCCCGAAACTTCACCCCGCCGCCCTCGACCCAGTCCACCTGCTCGAGCTGCGGCCGGGTGACCAGCGACATCTTCTTATCGCTCAGTGCCTTTTCGATCTGTTCGGGCACCAGCGATTGCAGCACCTCGCCGCGGATGTCCTCGGCGAAACGCCGGCGGATCAGCGTCAGCGGAGCCTTGCCGGGGCGGAAGCCCGGCACTCGCGCCACCTTGGCGAGGTCGCGGGCAACTTTTTCGCTGGCTTTCTCGACGTCTGGCGCCGGGATTTCCAATTCAAGCTCTCGCCGGCAGGTTGCTTCGGTCATGGGATGTCCTGGATGCCGCCTCTAGTGAGGGATCTATTCCCCGCAAAATCTCACCGGGAAGTTGCTCGCGTATTCCGCCATTCGACTGTTCGGAAGTCCGTACAGAAGGAGGGCAGGAAAGGCCCGGCGGCTGGAAACCGCAGAAGTCCCAGTATAGGGGAGGGCAATTCGGGCGTCAACCGGTATGGAGGGCGGGTAGTGGGTCAGTTTCCGAGGAGCGCGTTATTCGTCCAATTGATGGCGATCCCCAAACCTCCCACAGCCCCGTTTGTGGACCGGTACGGGCGCTTGTCCGGTTATGCGACTACACAGGAGTTAGCCCGCCACTGCCGTAGTAGATGATCAGCTCTCTTGGATTCCTTACCCAATTCAAATACGATGACCGTGTGAAGAACACCGGATTGCAATCGGCTGACCACGAACAAGGCGCAATACGGGCATTCGTCCAGCGGGACAAACAGGAGCGATTGCTGGGCTTTCTAGCGAATCCTAAGAATCGGAGGAAGTTTACGGAGTCACTCGCACATTTTCGTTGGTTTGATCAAAGATTTGCGACTCCCATACCGTCGAAAGTAGACCCGAAACTCAAGCTTTGGGAAAGGCACGTCCAGGGAATCGAAAACATCTATCGTTTGTTGAAATCAAAAGGCGCTGGGCTGAACTGCTGGGTCATTTCGGAGGATCTTGAAATAGACGGGCGGGAACTGGATTTGAGAGCGGCACTCGAACACGTGAATGGCAGGCAAATCGGAACGATTCTGTCGTGTGTTCCCGGAAAACTAGCATATTTCGAGAGTGAAGATGAAACACTCCTCCTCACTAGATAATTCTGATTCCCACCAACTATTAGGGCGGGTGGCGAAGTCTCTCAGTCGTGCCCCGGTTCGCAACCCTTCACAGTGCCTTGCTCGGACACGGGTCATTAACACCCACTACATGTAGACTTTTTTGCTTCTGCTTTCCAAAATACACGCGTCCGTGTAGTTGGAGTGGCGATGTTGAGACCGCAAAGGCGAGAGGTCGCAGCGGCCGCGACCTCTCGCACTCAAAGGCCTTCGGGCTGCCCACAGCTTGCCTGCCAGCCAAGCATGAGGATTTAACCCCAGCGGTACAGCCCGGCGTTGAAAAACGGGGCGAAAGCACTGACTACCGCGGTGCGGAAGGCATCCTGCCGGGTAATTAGATTGCTGCTGAGCACGCCCCACGCGCCCTGTGCGTTGCGGATGCCCTGTGCTCCCGCGAACGCGTCAATGGCCTCGGAAAGATCCGTGCCCTGATCTACGACGCTTGCGGCCAGCGCATCGGGGAGGGGAATGCCACCGGCCTGGCCGAAGGCGCCGCGGCCGGAGAGGTCGCAGACGTAGGCCCAACTGACCAGGAAGACCAGCCGGCCCGAGCCGGGAGATTGCTCCGGCAGGACATCGAGCCCGCCTTCGAGACCGACGAAATAGCTCCACGGCTCGCCCTGTTGGCGGGCTTTGCCGAGGAGTGTCTCGGCGCGTTGCCGCGCCCCGGCCATAATCTCATCGCGGGAGAGTGGAGTGGGGCGGACGCCGCTCTCCACCTCGACGCCGACCACCTCGAACTGGGCGTCGCCATCCAGCGTGGGGCCAACCACGCTGATCGCCTCCCAGACGGCGTTCAGCTTGGGCCGGCGTGTGCTCCCTACGGCGATGTAGACCTTTTTCATTTCACTTCACGGGCCGAGGCGAGAATCTAGCACGACGGGCGGGGATTGCAAGTTCCTTGCCGAGTAGGGAGGAAAAGCACGGACGGAAAAGGGGGAAATGGAGCGACCGAGGGGAATCGAACCCCCGCCTACAGCTTGGCAAGCTGTCGTTCAACCACTAAACTACGGTCGCTTCGGCGCCAGGACGTGCAGGGCCGCACATTTCTTATAGCACGGCCGCCGCCGCCCGGACAAGACGGGACGCCGCCGCACACGTCTACACCGCGGCGGGAGCATCTGCCGCGTGGCGCGTGGATGGCAGCCGAGAAAGCCTAGTCGACTTCCAGGATCCTGGTGGCGCGCACAACCGGCGACTTCTTCTGCCGTATGGCGAAGCGCTTTGCCTTATCGCGATCGATGTAGACGCGGGCGAACCTCTCCCCGTCGCGATAGAAGATAGTCACTTGCCAATGGTGGTGCTTGCGCCGCTTGTCTTTTCCGAGCTTACTTTTCTTCCGCATTTTTTTGGGCATAAGTTTGGCGGCTCCACTATCCCTAATATCGCCGGGGCTGCGCAAGTCATTAGTTGGGAGTTAACTCTGCAGCATACAGTGGAAGGGCTTGGAGAGCAGCTGGAATCGCCGCGCTCCCCGGGCTGCGACACGTAACGCCCCGGCTGTTGCGAGAAAGGACAATTGCTTCAAGATTGTGGCCCCGCGCGCCGGGCTTCTTCGTACAATTCTGTGGGGCGAAGCATCCGCAGTACGCGGGTGTAGCGGGTGGAAATCAGCGTCTGCCGCGGTAACTTTCTTCTCCAGGTTTCGTCTAAAGAAGTGTACCTGTTTGGGGCGCACCTGGCTGGGGGCCGGTTCGCAAGGGGAACGATACCGGGAACTTTTGACTCTCATGGATCGTTTCTAAAGGGTGAGAGCGCAAGAGAAATTAGGGATAACGGACATGAAGACACGCTTGCATGGAAAGATCAAAGTGGAAAGCCTGCG
>JBGPJC010000134.1:0-9241 GCA_041485165.1 Terriglobia bacterium
ACCCCCGTGCGGAAATCATCCTCAAACGCTCTCGCGTCCAGATGCCCTACAAACGATTTTTGGGGGGTGGGGATACATTTCCGGTCACCGAAAAACACACAAGAAATCAGCCAAATAGGTTTTTTCACAGCTTCACAGAGACCGCAGAGGTTCGCAGAGAATGCCGCGTGGGATGGCAGGACGATTACTGCGTGATGGTTTTCACCGCGTCGCCCACTTTGAATCCCGCCCCGGAAACGACCGCGGCCACCGCGGAAATATCGTCCACATCGGTGATGCGGATCACGCCGATCGGCGTGGCCAAGCGGCGGATCACCGCGCCGGTGGTCGGATCTTTGATTTCCTTGCTCACGCGCTCGACGTTGAGCTGGTCCCCGACCTTTAGACCCAACTTGGCCCCCACGTTGAGAACGATTTGGCCGCCATCCACGGCCGCGATCACGCCCTCCACCTTGATGACTCGGGCTTGCAGCTTGCCATTGTTGGCGACGACCTCCGTGCTCATCTTCTGTACCGCCGTATTCACTGCTTCGCCGATGATCGTGCTTCGGAAATCGGTGCTCCCGAAGTCCACGGCTCCGCCCCCCCAGCCGTGCCAACTGCCTCCGCCGCCGAGGAGAGACGTGCTCTCGCGCGAGGATTCGCCATGCCCCTCGGCCACGCCGAGGATTTCTGCGGTGTCGATGTCCACCAGCCGGGCATTGAGGGTGACAATAGCCTTGCTCTTTTTGTGCGAGAACCCGCCAATGCCAAATCCGCCCCAGCCTCCGCCCCCGCCGCCAACCTTTTGGTTCTGGTTTTCGTTTCCGAATTGCGTGATGCTGCCGACGATGATCGCGTCCACTCCCAGCAGCTTGCCCAGCTTGGCCGCGGAGGTCGGATTGGCGCGGTCGCTGTTCGAAAAATTCTGCTCGGCCAGGATCTTGTCTATCGCCTTGCGTTCGATCACCGAATAAGTGCCGTCCTGCACCAGGAATTTCACCAGCAGGTCGGTCACGCCCCTCCCCACATCGATGTCGCTGCCGAACATAGCTGCGGAGTAGGTGCGCACCGTGGCGTAGTCGAAATCAAAGATGGCCACGCGCTTCTTGCGCCCCTGCGGCCTGGCGGGAGAATCGTTTTGCGGCGCGTTGCTCCCCGGCGCAGGTTTCGTGGGCTGGGTCTGAGCCTCTGCTCCAGTTACGAGTAGAGTTCCCAGAATCAGTGCGGCCAACAATTTTGTCTTCATGATTGCCCTCCCGCCTGGTTGTCCGCCGGAAAGACCGGTGGCATGCATAAACGGTGTTGGGATGTTACTCAAGGCCTCGTATGGGTGTCAATGTTCCGCTGGGCCAATCCCCTGCGGTTTTCCGTGGACCTGAAAGTCTGTGGGGATGCGTCTTGGCAAGCGGCGCGGGATTTGCTACCGTAATCCTCAGAGCGGGCGTGGTTCAATGGTAGAATAGGAGCTTCCCAAGCTTCGGACGTGGGTTCGATTCCCATCGCCCGCTCCAGTCTTCAGGCTCTCGCCTTTTTCGCCAGCGGCGCCCATTTCCCCTGCGCTTTCAGGATTAACTCAACCACTTCCCGCACCGCCCCCGCCCCGCCGGTGGCATTCGTGATGTAGTGCGCCCGGCTCTTGACCTCAGGCACAGCGTTGGCCACAGCCACGGCCAGCCCCACGCGGGTCAGAATGGGCAAGTCCGGGAGGTCATCGCCCACATAGGCAATCTCGGCATCGTCGATATGCGCGCTGCGCGTAATCCTGCGGTAGGCCGCCAGCTTTTCCGCCACTCCCTGGTAGACGAACTCCATATCCATCTCCCGCGCGCGCCGCGTGGTGGCCGAGGATTCGCGCCCGGTGATCACCCCGGTGCGCAGACCGGCCATTCGCGCCATCTTGAGCCCTGCGCCGTCGTGGGCGCTGAAGACCTTCATCTCCGTAGCCTCGCCTTCCGGCTGGGCGACCAGGTAGATGCGGCCGTCGGTGAGCACGCCGTCTACGTCCATCAGCAGCACGCGGACTTGCGCCGCACGATCTTTGACTTCAGCAGGGAGCTCGCGGATGTCCAGGGACATGGCCTGCAGAGAGTAACACGGCCATGGTATTCGAAATGTGGCGACCGCGGATTCCCTGGATAACCCGCCGAAGGCTATTCCCTTTCTCCCGAATCTGGACATGGCCGATCAACGCCGCATCGGTTAGTATCACTGGCCGTCGATGAATCGCACGCATGAGGTCCCCATGAGCCGATGCCGGAACTGGATTCTTTTCGCGGCGTTGATCCTCGCCCTCGCACCGGTGGCGCGTGCCGATGAGCTGGACGACCTTGCCCGCGATTTCTGGGCCTGGCGCGCCATCGAACAGCCTCTCTCCACGGACGATATCCCCCGGCTGGAGCGGCCGGCTGCCTGGTTGCCAGACTGGTCGCCGGCCACGGTCGCGCGGCGCCGGACGGAGCTCGCTGCATTTGAGGCGCGTTGGCAAAAGCTGGATGCCTCGCATTGGCCCATCCCTCGCCAGGTGGACTACCGCCTGGTGGGCTCGGCCCTGTCCCGCGTGCGCTGGGAACTCGACATCACCCGCGACTGGCGCCGCAATCCCTCGTTCTACGTGGACCAGACCCTGGGCGCAATCTTTGACCGCTTGCTGCAACCCCCGCCATTCGACGACCTCCGCAGCAAAGACATCGTGCGGCGGATGGCCAACATTCCCCGCACGCTCGAAGACGCCCGAGCAAACCTTGACGATCTGCGCGCGCCTTTTGCCAGGATTGCGCTCGATCAACTCGACGGCATCGGTCCGAAACTACTCACCGTGGTGCGCGAGCTCAAACCCTACTTGGGGGCTTCGAGCGCGGCGGAACTCGAAACTGCGACCGCGAAAGCCATCACCGCTCTGGAATCCTATCGCGCCTGGATCAAGCAGAAATTTCCGTCCATGTCGCAGAAAACGGCGGTGGGGCGTGAAGCCTACATCTTCTTCTTGAGCAAGGTGGCGTTGCTGCCCTTCACACCGGAACAGTTGCTGGCTATGGGACGTCAGGAGTTGGAGCGCGCCGTGGCCTTCGAGACGTATGAGAAGAATCGCAACCGCGGGCTCCCGCAACTCGCGCTTTTCCACGACTTGGCGGCGCAGATCGCGCGCGGCGAAAAGGATGAACTGGCCACCCGCCGCTTCCTCGAAGACAAAAACATCCTGACCGTCCCGGCGTGGATGCAGCATTACACCACCCCTCCTTTGCCACCGTATGTCGCTCCGCTTTCGTTCCTGGGCGTGCTCGACGACTTGACCTCGCCCACACGACTGAAGGAGAACGGGGTGAGTTACCGTCGGCCTCCTTCCCCGGACCTCGACTATTTCGCGCTGTCCATTGCCAAGGACACGCGCCCGATTCTGGTGCACGAGGGCCTTCCCGGCCATTACTTTCAGCTCGTGCTTTCCTGGGCGCACGAAGATCCCATGCGCCGGCATTTCTATGATTCCGGCGCAAACGAAGGCATCGGCTTCTACGCCGAAGAAATGTTGCTGCAGGCGGGGCTGTTCGACGACAGCCCGCGAACGCGCGAGATCATCTACAGCTACATGCGTTTGCGCGCCCTGCGCGTGGAAGTGGACGTCAAGCTGGCCACTGGCGAATTCACGATTCCCCAGGCCGCTGAATACCTGGCCAAGACCGTGCCTATGGACGCGCAGACAGCGCTCGGCGAGGCCGTCTTTTTTGCGACTGGCCCGGGCCAGGCAATCTCCTATCAGATCGGCAAGCTGCAGATCCTTGCCTTCCTGGCCGAGGCGCGGCTCATCCAAGGGGAAAAGTTTTCCCTGCGGAAGTTTCATGATTTCGTATGGCTGAATGGGAACGTGCCAATTGCCTTGCAGCGCTGGGAATACCTCAGCTCGCTTAAACCGTAGGGGCGGGGTTTACCCCGCCCAATAATCCGTAGACTGAGACCGTAGGGGCGGGTTTACCCCGCCCCTTAATCCGCAGCCGCCACGGCCGCGGCCCCGGCCTAGAACAATTGCAACGTCCACAAATCGTGCACGTGCACCACGCCCTGCACGCGCCGTTCGCCATCCACGACCACAATCGAAGTGATCTTGCGCTGCTCCATCAGGTGCAGAGCGCGGCCGGCCAGCTCCGAGGGCGGCAGCGTAACCGGATTGCGCGTCATGCACTCGGCCGCGGTGAGGTCGAACGTCGCGCCTTTGCGCGTGGCCATGATTCGGCGCAGGTCGCCGTCGGTGATGATCCCCGCCAGCACTCCGGAATCCTCCACCACCGTGGTCATGCCCAGACCCTGTTTGCTCATCTCGTAAATTACGTCGGGAATCTTGGTGCCCGGTGAAACTCTGGGAAGGTCTTCGCCGGAATGCATCAGGTCGGCAACGCGGCTGAGTTTCTTGCCCAACTGCCCGCCGGGATGCAGCGCGGCAAAATCATCGTGACTGAACCCGCGGCGTTCGAGCAGGGCGATGGCCAGCGCGTCGCCTAGCGCCAGCGCTGCCGTGGTGCTGGCGGTTGGCGCCAGGTTGAGCGAGCAGGCTTCTTCTTTTACGGCAATGTCCAGAACCACATCGCTCGCCTGGGCGAGCGTCGAGCGCGGCGTGCCGGTCATGGTCACCAGGCGGCACCCCAGGCGCTTGATGGTCTCCAGCAGCAGGACGATCTCTTCGCTCTCCCCGCTGTAAGAGATGGCCAGCACCGCGTCTTCGCGGATCAGCGTGCCCAGGTCACCGTGCAGCGCTTCGGCAGGATGCAGGAACAGCGCCGGCGTGCCGGTGCTGGAGAGCGTGGCGGCGACCTTGCGTCCAATCAGCCCCGACTTACCCATGCCCATCACCACCACGCGGCCCTTGCAGGCAAACAGCAACTCGACGGCGCGGTCGAAGCGCTCGTCGAGACGCGCGATCATATCTTCAATGGCTTGCGCCTCGATGCGCAGGACGCGCCGCGCGCTCTCGATGCTCATCGCACTTCCCATTCCCGGATCAGGGCATCCAGGCGCGCCAGCCGCTCGAGAAGCTGAGGAAGCAGCTCGAGCGGGAGCGCGTTGGCGCCGTCGGAAAGCGCCCGCGGGGGATCTTCGTGGACTTCGATAAATACTCCGTGAATTCCCGCAGCGGTTCCCGCCCGCGCCAGCGGAGCGATGAATTCCGGCTGGCCTCCGCTGGCTTTTCCTGTGGCGCCGGGGAGCTGCACGGAGTGTGTGACGTCGAAGATCACCGGGTAGCCCAGTTTGCGCAGCAGAGGGAAGGCGCGCATGTCCACCACCAGGTTGTTGTAGCCGAACGAGGTGCCGCGCTCGGTCACCAGGATTCGCCGGTTGCCCGTCTCCGCAACCTTCTCCACCGCGTTGCTCATTTCCCACGGCGCGATGAATTGCCCCTTTTTGATATTTACCGCCCGGTTGGACTTGCCCGCGGCGATCAACAGGTCCGTCTGCCGGCAAAGAAACGCGGGGATTTGTAGAACGTCGCAAACCGCCGCCGCCGGACCGACCTGCTCCACGCTGTGCACGTCGGTGAGGACCGGCACGCCAAATTTCTTGCGGATTTTGTCGAGTACGCGCAATCCCTCGTCGGGGCCGGGGCCGCGGTACGACGCAATAGAGGAACGGTTAGCCTTGTCGTAAGACGCTTTGAAGATCAGCGGCACCCCGGCGCGGCCGGCCATCTCCTGCAGCCGTCCGGCCAGAAACGTGGAGTGTTCTTCGCTCTCGATGACGCACGGCCCGGCAATCAGCACCAGCGGCCGGTTGCCGCCCACGCATACGGACCCGATCTCGAATTCCTTGTTGCCTTCACTGTCCAAAGCTGTGCGCCCCCACGAAACAAGTAAGGGTATGCCGGGCGAGACATTTTTTCAATTGCCCACCACCGGTTGTAGCTGAGAGTGACGATGCGGGCGGCCGGCGATGCTTACCGGCTAGCGGTGCAATGGCGAGTTGGCGGTCAGCGGCTGCGCCGCGCGGGAGTGGGAGCGCTCCCGGCCATGGGCCGCCGCGGCGCCGATGAAAGCGGCGAAGAGCGGATGGGGATGCAGCGGGCGGGACTTGAACTCCGGATGGAACTGGCAGCCCAGGAACCACGGATGTCCCGGACATTCGATGATTTCGACGTAAATGCCGTCGGGGGTCTTTCCGCTGATGCGCAATCCCGCTTCGGTGAGCACCTTCTCGTACTTGGGATTGAATTCGTAGCGGTGACGGTGGCGCTCGGAAATTTCGGTCGCGCCGTAAGCGCGCTGGGCAAACGAGCCGGGCTCCAGCCGGCAGGACCACGCGCCCAGCCGCATGGTGCCGCCCATCTCTTCGACCCCGAGCAAGTCGCGCAACTTGAAGATCACCGGATTCGGCGTCTGCGGGTCGAACTCCGTGCTGTCCGAGGCGCTTACTCCCGCGGCGTCGCGCGCATACTCGATCGTGGCGCACTGCATGCCCAGGCAGATGCCGAAGAAGGGGACGCCTTTGGTCCGCGCATAGTTGATGGCGTGGATCATCCCGGCGATTCCGCGTTTGCCGAACCCTCCGGGGACCAGGATGCCGTCGACGTTTTGCAATCGCTGCGCCGCGCTTTCCAGCGAGTCGATTTCTTCCGCCTCGATCCATTCCAAAACGGTGCGCAGCTTGTGCGCCACGCCGCCGTGAACCAGCGCCTCGCGCAAGCTCTTGTACGCGTCTTCCAGCTGCACGTACTTCCCCACCACGCCAATGCGCACTTCGCCCGCGGGGTTGTGGATGCGCTCCAGAAATCCGAGCCAGGGGCCCAGGTCGCGTTTGCCGGCCTCCATGTGCAGCAGCCGCAGGATCTGCTCGTCCAGGCCCTCCTGCGCCAGCGAGAGCGGCACGTCGTAGATGCATTCCACGTCGTTCGCGGCGATCACGCAGGACTCGGCCATGTTGCAGAACAGCGCGATCTTGGATTTCAGCTCGCGCGGCAGAGTTCGGTCGGTGCGGCAAAGCAGGATGTCCGGCTGGATGCCGATGCTGAGCAGCTCTTTGACACTGTGCTGCGTGGGCTTGGTCTTCAGCTCGCCGGCGGTGGGGATGAACGGCACCAGGGTCACATGGATGAAGAGCACCTCCGATGGGCCCAGCTCGAGCCGCATCTGGCGCATGGCCTCCAGGAACGGCAGCGATTCGATGTCGCCCACCGTGCCGCCGATCTCGATGATGACCACGTCCACATCGTGGGCCACCTTGCGGAAGGCGGCTTTGATTTCGTCGGTGACGTGCGGGATCACCTGCACAGTTTTGCCCAGGTAATCGCCGCGGCGCTCCTTGGCCAGAATGGATTCGTAAATCCGGCCGGTGGTCCAGTTATTGTCGCGGGTGAGCTTGGCGGAGGTGAAGCGCTCGTAGTGCCCCAGGTCCAGGTCAGTCTCCGCGCCGTCCTCGGTGACGTAGACTTCGCCATGCTGGTAGGGACTCATGGTCCCGGGATCTACGTTGAGATAGGGGTCGCACTTCTGCAGGGTGACACGCAGACCGCGGCTTTCCAGGAGACATCCAATGGAAGCTGCTGCCAGACCCTTGCCGAGAGAGGAGACGACGCCGCCGGTGACGAAAACGAACTTCGGGGTTGGCCCCAGGTTGGTCAAAGCTCCGTTCAGCGTCCCTTGTGCCGGAATACAAAAAACTTCCGGCGCGAAGTGGAGTACGACTGATTATGAGGGCTGCCTCGAAAGTTGTCAACGCTCTCCGGAAGATTTCGCTGGTAATGAGTCATGGGGATTTTGCGGCACAGCCATTCCTGGCTGTGCTCTCTGCCTTAAGAAACCACGACATACAGCCACGACTGCCCGCATGGAGCAAAGCTATGCTGGAAAGAAGAAGTAAGGGCACAGCCAGGAATGGCTGTGCCACAAAATCTCATTGGAACTTTGTGGAGCCAGGCTTTCCGCTTCCCACACTCGCGCTTGACCAGGGCCACTCTTCTGGTTTGGCCGCCAGGCCTGCAGAGACAGGGTTGTTTTCGATATAGGCGCGGATTCTGGCAAGCTCTCTGGGACTGCGCACCCAGTGATCGAAGGATTCATCCTGCCAGAAGTGTTTTCCTTTGCGGCCGAGGATGCGGTTTGCCTCCCTGGCGGTGGCCCCTTTCATTCCATTCATGATGCGGCGAACGGGGAGCTTGGGTGTGATCAGCAGGTGTACGTGGTTGGGCATCACTACAAAAGCATGCAAGGCAAAGTAGCCAAGTACCGAATCACCTTTGCGAATGAGTTCCACGACGCAGTCGGCAATTCGGGCATCTGTTAGCCAGAAGGGGCCAGCGCTGCATTTATCCAACGTCCTGTCCAGCAGCGCAAACCTTTCCCCTGGAGAGTCTTTGGTGGCACAGCCATTCCTGGCTGTGCGCGCAGAGGCAGGCAAAGAGCCAAACAGTCTCCAAGTCAAGAAAATGGCAGCACCCTCCGGATGCCAATGAGGAAGATTGCGCTGGTAATAAGTCATCGGGATTTCGTAACACAGCCATTCCTGGCTGTGCGCTGTTTCCCCAGTCTCAAGCGGCTCCCAGAGGCGCACAGCCAGGAATGGCTGTGCCACGGGCCAATCCCTTTTTTCAGGCGACCCTCTTTTTTGCCGCTTGTTCAAGGAGTTCGTGGATGAGCGTCTGATACGGCTTGGACTGTTTGGCGGCCAGGCGGCGGAGCTGCGCCAGCAGGCGCGGAGCAATGCGGATAGCGATGAGCTGTTTGGCCTGACCGGTCTTCGGGCGTCCAACGCGGCGAGCCCGCTTCAGCTCCGCGACGGTCGATTCGGGCATATCCGAGAAATCGATTCTGCTATCGGGCATAGGCCTGGCGCTCTTTGCGGCTCGCCTGCCGCGCGCTGATGACGCGAATGGTTTCCTGAGCATTCTTCAACTTCTGCGGCCTGCATGGTAAAGCAGTAGCGTATCCTGGTAAAGTCTTGCATAATTCACAGCTGCGTTTCTAGAGAAGCAGTCTATGGTGAAGGGAACGAATGGCCCCTTTGGACCCTCTTTGGTAAGGGCGATCCGCGAGGAGGGGCCATGACGTCGCCATTGTCAACCCGCCGTAGATCGCCCGGGCCAGGACAAAACAAATGACTCAAAAGCAGAAAGCAAGGCAACCATCTTCCAAAACGCTGCCGAAGGCGTCGACCGGAATCCAGGGGTTGGACGAAATCACGGGGGGAGGGTTGCCAACCGGGCGTCCCACTCTTGTCAGTGGCGGCGCCGGTTCCGGAAAGACACTGTTCGGACTGGAGTTCCTGGTTCGGGGCGCCACACAAT
>JBGPJC010000135.1:0-9068 GCA_041485165.1 Terriglobia bacterium
GATCTTGGGTTCGCCCCTATCCATGAAGGCGAGACCCAGCAGCGTGTAGCATTGCATGGCATAGCGGAAAGGCCGCCCGCTCTGAATCAGCTTGGCTACTTTCTGGAATTCCCCGATGGATTCCTCGAACAGGTCCATCTCCCGATAGGCGATGCCCAGATTGTAGTGCGTCTCGAGGTCTTCCTCTTCTTCGCCCATCTCGCCCAGCTCGGCGCGGAATTCCTCGAAAACTTCGCGCAGGTGGTCGGTGGTCCCGGCGCTGGCCATGGCGCTGGCGGCAACAGCGGCGGGGGATGCCGGCGCCACTGGCGCCGCCGAAGGGGGCGCAGGAGCAGCGGCATGCGCGGATGTGTCCGTTACTTCCGGGCCAATTCCGATGTTGTCCAGTTCCCTGGCGAGGTCAGCGAGGAGTTCCTTTGTGGAAGCGTTGGCCCCCGCCGGCGTCTTTCCGGCGGGCGGAGAGGACAACTCGAGGTCGTACTCCAAGGCTTCCTCTTCCTTTTCCTGCGGCGCGCCCTTGGCTTCCTCCGCGGGGGGAGCCGTCGTCGCCGGTATTTCGGATTCCAGCGAGAGTTCGATCTCTTCAAACCCAGCCTCTTGCTGCTCTTCCGGCACGTGGACAGCGGGCGGGGCTTCTTCGCCGGGCGTCCCCGGGACAACCATCTCGATTTCCTGTGGTGTTTCCGCTACCGGCGCGGCGGGAGTTTCCGCAGTCTCGACAGCCTCCGGGACGGCGGGGACTTCGGGCGGCGCGCTCGGCGGGGCCTGATCGATGGCCTGTTTTGCGAGCGCGGCCCAATCTTCAGACAGGTCTAGTTCGTGGACAGCGTGCGCGCCTTCGTGTGCCGCAGGTCCCGCGAGCGCGGTTCCAGCGCTGGCGGGTTCAGCCTCTCCCGTGCGGATGGCGAATTCGGGCGGCGCCGCTGCCTCTGCTCGCGGAGCCTCACCGGCCTGCGCCGAAGCGCGGCCGAAGCGCTGCCGGAGGTCAGCAAAGCGCTCCACGCGGTTCTGGTCGCCTTTCTCTTCGTAAATCTCTTCCAGCTGTGCGGCGAGCTCCGCCGTGCGGCGATCATTTCCGGCGCCCAGGCAGAGATCGAGCAGCCTCTCAAGGGCCACGGGATGGCGGGGAGCGCGCCGCAGGACTTTCTCGAGCAGGTCGGTCGCTTTCTGGATCAGGTTGTAGCTCGAAAACAGGTCTACATCCGTGAGCGCCTGAGAAACGAACCGCTCCGTCTCTTCCTCCCCTGCCGCGGCCGGCGCCGGGGCTTCTTCCGCCGGGCTTGCGGGCTGTTCTTCCGTCTGCGGCAGCGGGATGCCCGCGCTGAGTAGCTCGGGCCGCACCGCCATGGCCGAAGCTTCCAGGGGTTCGAGGCCCAGCTTCGCGCGCACCTGGCTCAAGCGGCGCCGGTTGTGATCGTTCTGCGGCTCGCGCTCCAGCAGTTCTTCATAGGCTTCGCGGGCACGCTCCAGGTTTCCTGCGGAAACCGCGGCGTCGCCCAGATGATCAAGCGATTCCGTCAGCCGGAAGGCGTCGCTGGCATGGCGATGCAGCTCAACCAGCCACTCGCGGGGCTCGAGACGTTTCGGCGCGCGCTCGGTCAAGGTGGTCAGGATCTGCCCCAGGCGTTCACGCTCGCCGGCTTCGATCAGCGGCGCGCGGAGATTTCCGACCAGCTTGAGCGTCAACTCCATCTCGCCGGATTCCAGAAGCGAATCCACCAGGCGCAGCCCCAGCTCGAACTTGGCCGGCGACTTGGCGAGGACCTTACTCGCCGCATCCACCGCGCGGGCCGGCTGCCCGGCCTGCTGGTAGAACTCCAGCAGCAACTGCGTAGTCAGCTCGCCCTGTTCCGCGTCGGGCAGAGCTTCAATCAGCTTCGCGGCATCGGTGGGGTGCCCCTGCGCCGCGGTGATCCGCGCCTTGAGCTGGATCCCGCGGGCGTTGTTGCGTTCCAGTTCGAGCGCCTTTTCGACCAGAGCCAGCGAAGCCTCGTGCTCGCCCTTTTCGAACAGGCGGTGGCCGCCCACCAGATATGCGTGCGCCGCCTCGGTCTTCTGTCCGATAGCCTGATGCAGCTCGGCCAGCCGCATCTGCACGCGCAGGTTGTCGGGTTCCAGGTCCAGCAGGCGGCGGAGCACTTCCACGGCCTTAACAGGTTTCTTTGCGCGAAGGTGAGTCTCGGCGATCTGGATATAGATCGGGCGCGCCTCGCTCATCACCCCTTGTTGCACGTAGAGGTCAGCCAGCCGCTCCATGGGATGCATCTGGTCGGGGGCCAGCTTGGCGATCTTCTTGTAGATCGCGATGCCCTTGCTCGTGAAGCCATCGTCCAGGAACAACTGCGCCAGTTTCTCGAAGTATTCCGAAGCGTGGGCGGTGTCGGACATGCGCACGTAGAGATCCCCGAGGGTCATCAGGGTGACCTGGTCGCGCGGCTCGTTTTTCAGGATTTGCTGGTACTCGGCTATAGCTTGAGGGATCTTTCCCTGTGAGAGGAATTTTTGTGCTGCGTCGAGGTTCTTGGCTTTACTGAACGCCATAGCCTGTCCTCAAGTATGCTCGCCACACCCGCCGGCACGCCAGCCGAAACCACTCCACCACCGGCGCGGGGAGACGTTCCCGCGGGTACGGGAGGGGGAACGTGTCCGGGGTCTGGCCCGGTGTGAATCTCGACCTTGCTCTCGTCCGCTCGGGAACAGCGGCGAGCCTGAGGTCCCCTGCGTGGCCCGCCGAGGCGGGGAAACTCCGCTACGCTAGCACACGGGAAAAAGGCTCGTCAACGACGGAGAGCTTGCCGGTGCCCTCCGGTGAGAGGGTTAGGTATCGACCCCCGCCGGGAGGCGCGGAAGATCCAGCGGCAGTGGCTGCTGGCTCGCTCGCGCGGCCCAGCACACTGCCTCGCGCACCGGAGCGAAGGAAAAACGGTGCAGCGGGCAGGGTCCATGGGTCCGCAGCGCAGCCAAATGCTCCGCAGTGCCATATCCTTTGTTGCGCGCCAGGTGGAACTGCGGGTAGACGCTGTGCCAGCGCTCCAAGAGCGCGTCGCGCTCCACTTTGGCGAGGATCGAAGCGGCGGCGATGGAAAAAGACCGCGCGTCACCGTGGATCAGCGACTTCTGCTCACAGGGCAGGTCCAGCGACACCGCATCCAGCAGAAGGAAGTCCGGAGCCACGCGCAGTTGGGCAATGGCTTGCGTCATCGCCTGGCGGCTGGCCTCGAGAATGTTCCAGGCGTCAATCCGGCCGGAGTCTACTTGGGCCACGGCCCAGTCCACGGCGCGCTCGCGGATGCGCGCGGCCAGCACTTTGCGGCGCTCCGCAGAAAGTTTCTTGGAATCGTCGAGTCCGGGGATGCGGCGCGCGGGGTCGAGGATAACCGCGGCGGCCACCACCGGGCCGAACAGCGCTCCGCGGCCGGCCTCGTCAAGACCGGCGATGCGCTGCCAACCGCGCTGGCGCGCCTGGCGTTCGAAACGGGAAGAGCACTGCCGCGACATTGACGAGCGGGGATGTTAGCACACGCACGCCGCCGCAAGCGCCCAGGGGTGCGAAAGAGGAAAGAGCAAAAAGAAAACTGCGCGGTTATTCCTTGGAAACTGCTGCTGGCGTCTCAGCCACTCCCGGGCGGCCTTCCTGTTTAATGCGCGCCGATTTGCCCTTGAGCTTGCGGAGGTAATAGAGCTTGGCGCGGCGCACGTGCCCGCGGCGTACCAATTCAACCTGGGAGATGGCCGGGGAGTGCACGGGAAAGATGCGCTCGACGCCGATGCCGAAACTGACGCGGCGCACGGTAAAGGTGGCCGAGGCCAGCCGGCCGCGCCGCGCGATGACCACGCCCTCAAAGGGCTGGATGCGCTCTTTTTCCTTGTCGCCTTCGGATTCGCGCAAGCGGACGTGCACGCGCACGGTGTCGCCGGGCTTGAATTCCGGGATGTCCTTGCGCAATTGCGATGCCTGCAACTTATCAACCGTCAGATTCATAACAGGATTCCCTGGCAGACCCGCTCGGGTGGGGCCAGCACACTAAAGACAAACAAAAAGTATAGCGGAAGCCGCGGCTCCTGACTAGCAGAATCTCACCTGATTGGGCCCTGGGCGTAGAAAAAGTCTGACTAGGAAGGGTGGAAAAGTCCAGGAAGTTCGACATTGTGAATTCTGTGGAATAAATGTATATCTTGGATTACTCAAGCGCTGGAGAGGCTGCGGTCCGGGTTCCGGCTCTCCCTTTGGCAGAAAGGAGCGTGCACCATGTCTTATGAGGAAGCTCTCGAAAAGATGAGCAGAGATGAGGCGTTCAAGGCGACCGTATATGCCATGAACACTCTTCTCATTCATAAGGGAATTTACTCACAAGAGGAGTTCCAGGCGCTCTTTACGGAGTGGGTGCGGAAGGAAGAGCGGAAGAAGACGCGCAACGGCCAGGCTGAAACTACGAGCCGCGCTTTACGGGCTTAGAAAGATCGCTCCAGGTAGGATGTTTGCAGGCGGGCTTTTGACCGCAATGATTCCCCTGGTCGCAACGAATACATTCACAATCGCAAGACGGGGCAGGCGCAACCTTCTCTTGTTTTTTCTTCGATGGTTTCATGACTAATTTTCCGGCCCCGTCACCGCGATAGCAAACGGACTCCAACCAGCGAGCCCCGAGTCACCATGGTTGGCCGCGCCACTGGGCCTTGACGACAGTCTTAGTTTCGAAGACTCGTAGGGCGCGTGGCCGGACGCCCTTCGACTAGAGGATTTCTTCCCACTCAGGAGCAGCCGGAGGTTTCCCCGCAGTTGCCGCACTTATAGCAACTGCCGTTGCGGGTCATCAAGCTGCCGCAGGTGGAACAACTGGGCGAGTCGTCAATCGCCGCAATGGGGCCGGCGTGAACAGGCGCCAACTCTCCGGCCGCAGGCATACTGGACAACATCTCGGCCGATTCGTCGGCCGCCGGCGCGGCTTTGGTGATGTAGTCCCTGGAGATGAATTTCCCGCCCAACCACCGGCCGATATAGTCCAGCATCGACTTGGCGTAGCGGATCTCCGCGTTGGGAGTGTAGCCGGAGGGCTCGAAGCGCGTGTTGATTAGCTTGTCCACCAGCGCCTTAAGCGGCACGCCGTACTGCAGGCCGATGGAGACCGAAAGCGCGAAGCCGTCCATGAAACCGGAAAGCGTCGAGCCTTCCTTGGCCATTTTGATAAAGATCTCCCCGGGGGCGCCGTCATCGTACATGCCTACGGTGATGTAACCTTCGTGGCCGCCCACGGAGAACTTGTGGGTGATGGACTTGCGCTCCGGGGGCAGCTTGCGGCGCTGCGTGCCCTGGATCAGCTCGAGCTGCTCGGGCTTGGCCTCGGCGTCCTTGTCGTCTTTCTTTTCGTTCTTCTCGTCCTTCTTGCCCTGGCTGGCGCTGAGCGGCTGGCTGCGCTTGGAATTGTCGCGGTAGATGGCCACGGCCTTCAGTCCTTGTTTCCAGGATTCGATGTAGGCCTGCATGATGTCTTCAGCCGTGGCGTTCTCCGGCATGTTAATGGTCTTGCTTATGGCGCCGGAGAGGAACGGCTGCGCGGCAGCCATCATCAGCAGGTGGCCGCGCCAGGAGATCGAGCGATTGCCATTGACCGGCGTCAATGAACAATCGAAGACCGCCAGGTGCGCGGGGTTGAGGCCCGCGGCGCCTTCGATGGTGCCGGTGTGGTCAATGTGGTCCACGATCGCGGAGACTTCTTCGGGCGTGTAGTTCAGGTGCATCAGCGCCGACGGCACGGTGTTGTTGACGATCTTGATCAGCCCGCCGCCCACCAGCTTTTTGTACTTCACCAGCGCCAGGTCCGGTTCGATGCCCGTGGTGTCGCAATCCATCATGAAGCCGATGGTGCCGGTGGGAGCCAGTACGGTGACCTGGGCATTCTTGTAGCCGTGTTTTTCGCCGTGGGCCAGCGCTTTGTCCCAGGCTTCCTGCGCGGCGCGCAGCAGCGTGGGCTGCACGCTCTCCGGCTTGATGGGCCGCAGCGATTCGCGGTGCATGCGGATAACGTCCAGCATAGGTTCGCGGTTGACGGCAAAACCGGGAAACGCCCCCATGCGCTCGGCGATGCGTGCGGACTGGAGGTAGGCCTGGCCGGTCATCAGCGCGGTGATGGCGCCGCACATATCGCGGCCGCCTTCGGAGTCGTAGGGCAGGGCCATGGACATCAGCAGGGCGCCGAGGTTGGCGTAGCCCAGCCCCAGCGGCCGGAAGTCGTGCGAGTTCTGGGTGATCTTCGGTGTCGGATAGCTGGCGTGGTCCACGAAGATTTCCTGCGCGGTGATGGTGACTTCGACGGCGTGACGGAAACCGTCCACGTCGAATTGCCCGCTCGAGCCCAGAAACTTCTGCAGGTTGAGCGAGGCCAGGTTGCAGGCGGTGTCGTCCAGGAACATGTACTCGCTGCACGGATTCGAGGCGTTGATCCGCGCCGTGTTCTTGCAGGTATGCCAGCGGTTGATGGTGGTGTCGTACTGCATACCCGGGTCGCCGCAGTGCCAGGCGGAGTCGGCGGCCAGGCGCAGCAGCTCGCGCGAGCTGTGTTTGCTGGCCGGCTGCCCGTCGGTGACGTTGCGGGTCCACCAGTCGCGGTCCTCTTCGACCGCCTGCATAAAGTCGTCGGTAACGCGCACGGAGTGGTTGGCGTTCTGGTAGAAGATCGAACCGTAGGCTTCGCCGTCAATGGCCGAATCGTAGCCCTGCTCGATCAACAGATGGGCCTTGCGCTCCTCGCGGGTCTTGCACTCGATGAATTCCAGAATGTCAGGGTGATCCATGTTGAGGATGACCATCTTGGCCGCGCGCCGCGTCTTGCCGCCGCTCTTGATGACCCCGGCGAAAGCGTCGAAGCCGCGCATAAAGCTGACCGGGCCGCTGGCGATTCCGCCGCCGGAAAGGCTTTCGTGGCTGGAGCGCAGCGCCGAGAAATTGGTGCCCGTGCCCGAGCCCCATTTGAACAGCATGCCTTCGGTCTTGGCCAGGTTCATGATCGAGTCCATGGAATCCTGCACCGAGTTGATAAAGCAGGCCGAGCACTGCGGCTTGGGCTGCACCCCGACGTTGAACCACACCGGGGAATTGAAGCTCATCTTCTGCTGCACCAGCAGGTGGGTCAGCTCATCGCGGAAGGCGTCGCGCGAGGCGGGAGAGGCGAAGTAGCCGCCCTCCTCACCCCATCGCACGGTGGTCTCGACCACCCGGCGGATGAGTTGGCGGACCGAGGTCTCTCGAGCCGCGGTGGCCGGCTTGCCGTGAAAATACTTCGAGGCCACGATGTTGGTCGCGGTCTGCGACCAGGACTTGGGGACCTCGACGTTCTCCTGACGGAAAATCGTCTGGCCCTTTTCGTTGCCGATCAGTGCGGTGCGCTTATCCCATTCCACCGCGTCGAAGGGCGAAACCTTGCCGTCGGTGAAGAACCGCTGGAACTCAAGTCCCGTCTTGCGTTCAAGTTGTGTAGCCACGCCTGCCGTCCCGTTCAAAACAGATTTCTGCTCCGTCATCTCTTCCTCCGCGCATTAGAGTGACGGGTTCCCTGCTGGGTAGGAAACCCTTCTATTATACCGCTAGATGAATCACCGCCATCCTTCCGGTTCTCTCCGAAGCCGGAAGAATCGTGCCGCATCGAAAACGCGCTGAAATCGCCGTCATGCGGGGAATTGGCCGCTGGATAAAATCCAAAAAACGCGAAAAGCATCCGCCGCATCCGCCGTGCTCCTGCTTGGAACCACGGCTCCTCAGGGGCTGCATCCGCGCGCTGAATTTTTCCGGCGGGCCTCGCTCCGGGTCGCCGGCCGGACGCTGTACACGTCCGGCTGAGTCTCTAAAACTCCCCCGCTCAATCCCTGCTGCTTCGGGGGAGTCTACAGGGCAGCGCGAAGATGTCAAGGGGTGAATCACAAAATATATGGGTCCGGGTGTCTAAAGTATCTAGATATAGTGGTGGTGTTCCACTCCGGCCCAACTTGGGAAGAGCCGCGATTCGTGGCGCGAAGGCTGCCCAGCTTCACCGCCGGGCGAACTCCTGCCGGTACGATTCCCACTCGTGCCGCAGTTTGGACAGAAGTTTATAGAAGGGCGCGTAGGAATGCAGCGGCCGCAGGTGCGGGTCGTCGCGAAAGAGCGGGTAATTGGGCAGTCCGGTGCCGCTGGCCTTTTCGAGCATGGCGACAGCGCGTGCCGGCTTGCCGGTGAGGGCGTACACCGCGGCGACGTTGTGGACGGCGTGGTGGGTGTGCAGCATCGACTTGGCCCCGCGAAACGTCTTCCGCACCACCTGCTCCGCCTTGCGCTGCTCGCCTCGCAGGGCCCACAGCAAAGCTTGGTAGCTGGTCACCAGCGGGTCGCCTGGAAACAACTGTTCGGCCAACCGGATTCGCATTTCTGCCGCGTCCTGCTTCCCCCGGTTCAGCTCGACTCCCGGGTAGAACAGTGTGGCCCAAAGGCTCGAAGGGTCCAGGGCCAGCGCGCGCGAGAAATATTCCGCGGCTTCGTCCCCCACGCCCTGGAATTGCAGGGTCTGTCCGAGAAAGGTGAGTGTGAAACCGTCGTTGGGCTGGGCAGCGAGCGTGGTCTGCAAGCCTTCGAGGGCTTTTTCCAGCAGGCCAACGTGCAGAAAGACCAGGCACTGCCACACTCGTGCGGCGTGAGAACCAGGGTTGAGCCGCAAGGCGCTGCCGAGTGCGCGGAGGGCGGGGCGGTTCTGGAAGTGCTTGGCCGGAGTCCACAGCAGGCGGCCCTTGGCACAGTGGGCTTCGGCGTTGTTCGCGTCAATGCGCAGCGCCCGCTGGCAGGCCTGGTCGGCCAGGCGGATCCAGCGGGGGCTGGGATCAAAAGTTCCCGCCATCATCACGCAGCCCTCCGCCAGGCGCGCCCAGGCTTCGGCGAACCGGGGGTCGAGGCGCGTCGCGGCCTGCAACATTTCGATGGCGGTTAGCGTGTCCCAGCGGTTCAGCCGCGTCAGCCGCTCGACGGCGCGCAGGTAAAGCTCGTAGGCTTGCGTGTTCTTGGTGGGGCGCTCGGGCACGGAGTCCGTGGTTTCGGTGCGCATCCC
>JBGPJC010000136.1:0-9033 GCA_041485165.1 Terriglobia bacterium
ACAAAAGATAGCTGGAAATGCCGCAGGCCATCAGAAAAAGAAGAAACACGATCACGATGAGGATCACCGTGAGCCTGGAGAGGCGAGTGCTCGGGTTCCGAAGCTCGGAAGCGAAGCCCATAGATAGCTGAATCGCGCTCGATTACAAGAGAATAATGGCCCGTCAAAGAGGCGAATGTTAACACATCAGACGCGCGGGCGGGCCGCCGGGGTGAGCGCGGGCGCGGGAGCGGCAACAGGCGGAGAGGGAAACCAAGACCGGGGATACCACAGAGAACACAGAGGCTCACGGAGAATTATTTAGGATAACGAGATTGGAGCTGCCAAACGTGTGATTGACCTGGCCCTCTCCATGCTAACTCTGTGCCCTCGGCGTCTCCGTAGTTTTCACCATCTTTTCCCGCGCACTCTTCCTGGCGTCGCGCGTTGGAGACGGCAGCGCAAGCCCGCTATAATGCTTTCCAGAATATGCAGATTGTAGACCTACGGCTGATGACCCCGCGGCAGATGGAGCCATTGCTGGAGGAAGAAGGGCGGCAATGGCTGGAAGACCTGCACTGGGATTACCGGCCATCGCTCGCGCTGATCCGGCGCTTCCTGGACACGCGTTCACTGGCCGGGCGCGCCGCGCTGGAAAATGGGCGCGCGGCCGGCTACGGCTTTTATGTCCTGGAAGAAAACAAAGCACTGCTGGGTGGCCTCTTTGTCTCGCGCCCCTTCTTCGGCTCGGCGCTGGGCGAAGAGTTGCTCCGCTCGATCCTCACCGGATTGCAACAGCAACCGAACATCGAGCGCATCGAAACGCAATTGATGCCCTTCGGCCACGCCCTGGACGCCGCCCTGGCCGACCACAAGTTCCGTTTGTACACCCGCCAGTTCATGCTCCTGCCTCTGGCGCAGGCGCGCCCATCACCGGCCAGCGGAGCGGCGCCGAGACCGCGTCTCGAGCGCTGGAACGACCGCTCCTTTGAGCCCTGCGCCCGGTTGATCCAGGCCGCTTACGCAGAGCACGTGGACGGCGAAATCAACGAGCAGTACCGCACCACGCAGGGCGCCATCAAATTCCTGCGCAACATCGTGGTGCTGCCGGGCTGCGGCCAATTCCTGGGAGACGCTTCATTCCTGGCCTTTGACCCGCACCGTGGCACCCTGGCGGGGGCTGTGCTGACCTCTGCGGTGTCCAGCGGCGTAGGACATACGACGCAGCTCTGCGTCCTTCCGGAGTGCCAGGGACAGGGGCTGGGCAGACAGTTGCTGGAGGCTTCGATTGCGGCGCTAAGCGCCAGACGATTTGAAGCGCTGTCGCTCACCGTCACTTCGGCGAACTCTCGCGCCGTACAGCTTTACGAACGGATGGGCTTCCAAACCAAGCGCACTTTCGCCGCAGCGGTGTGGGAGGGGCAGAGATAATCGGGCTCCTTCCGGCTTGCAGAAAAACTAATCCTGAATCGTCTTTCCGAACTTTGCTGAGGCTCGGGAATGGCGGACTGGTCCAGGCTACTTGTGCACTCGCTCGCGCAGCAGGCCCTTCAGCTCGTTCAGGAATTCCTTGACATCCTTGAAGTCCATGTACACGGAAGCAAAGCGCACATAAGCGACTTTATCGAGCTTGCGCAACCGGGCCATCAGTATCTCGCCCACCTCGGAGGTGGTGCGTTCGCGGTCGGTCGACTCGTTGACGAATTTCTCCGCCTCGTCCACCAGCGCTTCGATCTTGGGGATGGCCACCGGTCGCTTTTCACAGGCCTTCAGCAGTCCTTGCAGGATTTTCTGCCGGTCGAAGCGCTCGCGCCGGCCGTCCTTCTTGATGACCATGTAGGGAATCTCATCAATGCGCTCGTAAGTGGTGAAGCGGCGGTTGCAGCGCAGGCATTCGCGGCGGCGGCGGATCAGGTCGCCGGAGCGCGCCTCACGCGAATCCACCACTTTGTCCTGATTGTGGGAGCAAAAGGGGCATTTCACGGCGCCATCCTCCGCGCGGAAGCGTCCGCGATGTGTTTTCCCGCCGCTTCCGCTTCGCGTTCTTCGCGGGCAATGCGGCGCAGCTCACCCAGCGAGAGGCCCTCGTGCAGCAAGAGAGGAATCCCCACCAGGCCGCAACTTGTAAACGTCACCAGCCAGAGCATGATGGCTGCGGCCGCCGCGGGCTCCTTCTCTACCCCCAGGAAGACGGTGAAGGCGAGGAAGCAGGCCAGTTGCGAGCCTCCCCCCACGCCAGGGAGTTGTAACGTCGAGCCCATCATCGTGCAAGCCAGCACCAACACCGCGGCGAGCAGGTTGAGCGCAGCAAACTGCCCGCCAAGGCTTCCCGGCACCCAGCGGTAGATGCACAGGATCAGAAACCAGTGCGCCGCTGTCAGGCCCAGAGCCAGCAGCAGGTCGGTCCCGGTGCGGATCGCTTGCAACCCTTCCAGGAATCCGCCGAATAGACCAGCCACGCGAGCCCGCCAGCCGGGATGCTCCTTCCACGACTCGAGGCGCCGAGAAGCGGCCTCGCCGCCGGCGAAACGCAGATAGCACAGCAACCCGATGGCGGCCAAGAGACCGATCAAAAGGACGGCGCCAGCTTTCTGCAGAAGAGACAGGAACGGCGCGCCTCCTCCGCCAGTGCTAGCCAGAAGCGCGGGGAGGGAGACCAGAGCGATGGAAGCCAGCACGACCGTGCTGGCAATGTCGAAAACCCGCTCGAGCACGTAGACACCGAACATGCTGGAGACGGTAAGCCCTTCGCGCCGGGCGATGAGCAGAGGGCGTACCGGCTCGCCGGCGCGGCCCAGCAGGAAAATGGCGGTGAAACCCATCAGCGTGGCCTCAAAGACACTGCGCAGGCCGGGCTTGCCCAAATACCGCGAAAACCGCACCCAGCGGAGCGCGCGCAGAAAATAACAGAAGTAGATGGCCAACAGAGAGAGAAACAGCAGATCGAGACGCGCGTGACGTATGGCTTGGCCGAGTCGCTCCCCACTGAACCCTTCCAGCGTGATCGCACCCCGGGAACGGTACACCAGCACGCCCAGGACAGCGAGCACGAGGAAGAACAGGAGAAATCTTCGGAGCGAACGAGGCATCCGCTCTGCACCGTAACAACTTTCCGCACGAGGTGTCAAGAAAGGGCTCTGGCAGGCTAGCAACTCGGGGAGCGGGTTTCCTGGGGTGGGGGGTGCCACCGCGTCTTCTCAGTGGAGCTTGCACCGGGACGGTTTGCGAGGCGGCCTCCCGCCGGACCGCTCGTGGTCCGAGTCGTCAAGGTCCAAGCACCCAACGCCCCACCCGGCAAACCCGGGCTCCGATATCCACAGTTCTACTTGCCTCTCAATCTATGTCCTATACAATAACTGGGCTACGGTCGTTTGACTTGTATTCTCATGAGGATGTAGCTGCCTCCAGAGGAGTTCCTATGAGCATAGAACAAAAAGTCTATAACAACGGCGACCACACCTGTCTGGTGTGGATTCCCACCGACGGCAAGCCCATTGCCAATTGCCGCGGCTTTACCATCCGCCGCATCCTCAACGGCAAGGAAGATTACCTGCACGGCTTCGTCGGGTTTTCCGACACCGACAAGCTCGATCCCAAGAACCCCTGGAAATTTCCAATCCAGCGATACCTGTGGTGGGATTATTTGGTCAAGCCGGGCGATACCGTCCAGTATTCCGTCGTCCCGGTGATGGGCCCCGACAAGGATTCGCTCTCCCTGGATATGAAAGGAGCCGGCGCGCTGACTCCGGTGTTGAAGATTACCAGCCAGTTCTCTCCGCACATCTCCGCGTACTTCAATAAAGGAATCATCGCCGCGCAATGGGTCTCCCGCGCGCTGGACGCTATGCCTAAAGGCAGCAAGATCAAAGGCCTTGCCGCACAGGTGGGCAACCCGCTGCGCAATGCCCTCAGCGGCCTGCTCCGGCCTGAAATCCTTTCCCTCCTCGCAGAGAGCAAGAAAAACGGCGGCAAGATTTTCGCCGCCCTTTACGAACTCAATGACCCGGAGCTGATCCCCGCACTGGTGGCCTTCGGAAAGGATTGCAACCTGATCCTCGCCAACGGCGCTTTCAAGGGCAACAATCCGCCTGACAATGACGAGAACAGCGCCGTCCGCGCCCAACTCGCTGGACAGATCACTCTGATCAATCGCATCGTCAAGCTGGGTCATTTCGGCCATAACAAGTTCGTCGTCTTCTGCGACTCCAAGGGAACGGCCCAGCGTGTGCTGACGGGAAGCACCAACTGGACCTCCTCCGGCCTGTGCACGCAAGCCAACAACGGCCTGATTATCGACGACGCGAATGTCGCCCAGGATTTCCTGGACGCCTGGGATCGCCTCAAAGCCGCGGGCAACGACTACACACCCGCCTTGGTCAACGGCAATTCCACCTCCCAGACGTTTCAGGTGGATGGCTGCAAAGTTACGCCGTGGTTCGTGAAGACCTCGGCCGCGCAGGACCTGGAATACGCCCGCAACCTCATCAACGCCGTCCAGGATGGAATCCTCTTCCTGTTCTTCAACCCGGGGGTTTTCCAGGAGGACCCCATGCGCTGGACGCTGCTCCAGAACATCCTGGAACGCCACAACCCGCAGATCAAAGCCACCTACAACCCCAACCTGTATTTCTGCGGTGTGGTCAACCAGGATATCGCCGAGCTCACCAAACCGGGCGGCCCGCAAGCTGGAGAGAAACAAACGCCGGATGCGCGCGATCCCGCGAAGGGGGCCGCCACCCAAGTCACCCTGTTCAAGAATGGCATCGAGCCGCCGCAGCGCCTGAGCCATGACGTCATGGTGCCGCACAATATCAAGGACCAATTCTACGACTGGGAAAAGGAACTCCTCGGTGCCAGCATGGTCAACATCCACAGCAAGGTAATCGTGCTCGATCCGTTCGGCTCGAAGCCGGTGGTAATGACCGGCTCGCACAATCTGGGCTTGAAGGCATCTGACAAGAATGACGACAACCTGGTCATCATCGAAGGCAATGCCCCGCTTGCCGGCGCCTACGCCATCAACATCGTGGCCATCTTCCAGAACTATCGCTGGAACAACTACGTCGAAGCGCACCGCAAGGACCCCAAAGGCTGGCATGGCCCGACGGATGACGACAAGTGGCAGGCCAGCCATCTCATCGGCCAGCAACTCACCGAACTGAATTTCTGGCTGGGGAAGAAGTCCGGCAACACCCCGGCCGCGTCCGCCACGGGCGCCTCGCCGGGCGCAAGCGCGCCCCCCGTCGCTCCTGGACCTGGTGCAGGCTCGGCCGGCGCGGGGAATAACCCGGGTGCGGCCAAAAAGCCGCGCAAAACCCGTAAAGCGCCAGCCCGCTCCAAGACCACGAAGAAAAAGCCTCGCGCCAAACGCGCCACCACCAAAAAGAAGAAAGCCACTAAGAGGAAGAAGACCCATAGAAAGAAGAAGTCGTAGAAGAATCCAGCGACGCTCCGTCATCCATTGCTGCCCCGAAAGATAATCGCTCCGCGCAGAGCGAGCAGCGACAGCGTCACCCCCGAGGGAGAATTGCGCGGCACTGCGGCGAACGGAATCCGCGCGATGAACACTCGACTGCGGACAACAGCTCCGGCGCCGGCATGATCCTGCCTCCTCAATCCTGACCGGGCCGCGATTCCACCGCGGCGAGTCTCCGGGTCTCCGGCAGCAACAAAGGCCGGCCTGCGAATCTGCCCGGGATTTCCTAGACTGCGGCGGCTTGCCGCCTCCTACCCCACGCGAAACACGCCCCTAAAAAAGTCTCGCGGCTGGGAGGCAGCGGGCCAACCATCGCGACGCTTGCCGTAACCCGCTGAGGACGGATAAGATGCACCCAACTGGGGAACTTTTCCGGGAGTGGGTGCGTTCCTATGGGTGGAGGCCGGTACGCCAAGCCGACATCGAGGCTGATGAAAAGTTGGAGCCAGATGTTCAACTGGTACAACGATGTTTGCGAGGCGAGGGTCCAGCCTGGGAGGAATTGGTGCGCCGGCACACGCGTCGCGTGTATAACTTATCCTACCGGTTTACAAGCAACCGGCAGGAAGCCGAAGACCTCTCGCAAGAGGTCTTTATGCGCATTTACCGGACGCTGCGGAGCTACCGCTCTGTGAACGGCCAATTCACCACCTGGCTGAGCAGCGTGACTCGCAACTTGCTGATTGACCATTATCGCCGGACGCGCCGCGACCGCATTACCGATTCGATTGACGATTCCATGCCGCACCTCGAGCAAAAGGAATCTGCTTCCCGGCGCCCGGACGACCAGGCGCTGGCGAACGAGCTGAGCAGCCAGGTACAGGGAGCGCTGGCCAAGCTCTCCCCCGAATTGCGCGAGGCGGTGATCCTGCGCGACCTGCAGGGCCTGGACTACCGGGAAATCCAGCAGGTACTGTCCATCCCGGAGGGCACGGTAAAGTCGCGCATCAACCGCGGAAGAATCGAGCTGGCCCGGCTGCTGGAACAGATTGGCGTACGACCGGAGTGAACTATGGTGTGGAACTGCCTGACCACCGAAGAACGATTGATTGATCACCTGGACGGCCTGCTGGGCGCTGAAGAGAGCGCCGCGCTCGACGTGCACGCGCGGAGTTGCGCGGCTTGCCGGGAGATGGTGGCGCGAGTGGGCACGCTGGTCGAGGGGATGCACCGGCTGGAAGAATTCGAGCCTCCGCAGCGGCTGATCGCGCGTATCCTGCTGGAGACCGGCCCGCGCGAAGAGAAGAGCAAAGGGAAGTCGCGCTGGGGCTGGCTGGCGCCTCTGTTCCAGCCGCGCCTGGCGCTGGGAGCGGTGACTGTCTTCGCCACCATGTTCATCGTCCTGCAATCCGCCGGCCTCGATGTCCGCCGGCTGTCGATGTCCGACTTGAATCCGGTCAACGTCTTTCGCGCCACCAATCGCCAGGTCCATCTGACCTACGCCAGGAGCGTAAAGTTCGTGAACGATTTGCGCGTGGTCTATGAGATCCAGTCGCGCCTGCAAGGGCAGCCGGAACCCCCGCGAACCACCACGCCGAGCGAGCGCAACGGCAAACCCCAGGACCAGATACCGAGGAGTGAACGCGAATTGAAAAACCATCTGGAGCTGGCGCGCGCGCCCGAATATGCCGCGCAAGTGTGTTTGCTGATGTCCGGGAGGAACTTCTGATGGGCACTCCGGCCACTGCCACCGGCCCGACGGTGGGCTATTGCCGCGATTGCGGCACGCCCCTGACCGCGGAGACCTCCCGCGAGGTGAAAGGCATCTTCTATTGCGGCGATTGCCTGGCCAAGCTGGTGACGCGCGCTCAGCCGGCGCAAAATACCGGCGGTCCTGCCCTGGCCGCGCTGCTGGGCTTCATCCCCGGACTGGGCGCGGTCTATAACGGCGATTACGCCAAAGGCGTCATGCACGTGGTGATCTTCGGGACCATCATCAGCCTGATTGATCACGCCCCGGGATTCTTTGTGCCCCTGTTGATTGCCTTCATTTTCTATATGCCCTTCGAGGCCTACCAGACGGCCAAATGCCGGCTGACCAACCAGCGTCCCGCGGGAGGCTTCGCGGGCGGGGAGCAGGTCGGGCCGGTCCTCCTGATCGGCCTGGGCATCATCTTTCTTCTGGATCGATTTCACTGGATTGACTTTGACCGCGTGGTGAACACCCTCTGGCCGCTCGGATTGATCGGTTTCGGCATCTGGTTGCTGATCCGGCGCCGCAGCACACCCGCGCAGTAGGAGAATAGGACCAATGAGCAGCGATTATTACCGGCGGCCGGGTTTGATGGGACCCGCAATCCTGATCACCATCGGCAGCCTTTTTCTGCTGGAGCGATGGAGACATGAATACGGCTTCCACAATCTCTGGCCGGTGATTCTGATTGTGATCGGTTTGGTCAGACTATTCGAAGGCGGCCGAAGGGGCGGCGATCCGGCCCCACCTCCCGGCGCAGGCGCGGCGGCTCCTCCCCCGACACAGGCGAGTGGGCAGAGTTCCTCGGGCGGATCCAGCAACAACTAGGATTCGGATGTTCTCTGGTAAGTCGTCATTTTGAGTCCGCCGCGGCAGACTCGGAAGGACGAGTTGCGGAGACTTTAGAGATGCCCGGCTGAAGCCGGGCGCTACAAGGAAAATTCGAGAGCGCTATGAGTAACGGCAGACACAGACGAGGCTCGAGAATCGGCGGGGTGGTGCTGATTCTGGTGGGCGTGGTTTTTCTGTTGCATAACTTCCGCCCGGATATTCGCGTCTGGGCGTACTTTGAGCAGTGGTGGCCGGTGCTGCTGATCGTCTGGGGAGTTGCCCGGCTGATCGAGAACATGGTCGCGCGGCGCTCCGGCCAAGCCCCCGGCCCGGTGCTCACCGGTGGCGAGTTCTTTGTTCTTCTCCTGGTCCTGGGTGCCGCCGGTGCGATCTCCCTGGGCCACAGGGTGATACCCGGCATCCATCTCCCCGGCGACATGGGCGAGGATCTCCCCTTCGGCGTGCACACCGAAGTAACTGAGGAGCTGCCTACGCTGAAGGCCCAGTCCAACTCTCTGATCAGCATCGAGACCAACCGCGGCGACATTTCCGTACAAGCCAGCGATGACGATGAAATCCGCGTGGTGGTGAAAAAGACGGCTTTCGCATTTGACGAGGATTCCGCGAATAAGCTCGCGCGCGCCTCCAGCGTCTCGCTTACCCAGACCTCACGCGGGTACGAGGTGCGGCCGCAGATTCGTGAAGGGTCGTTCGAGCGCGTCCGGCTCAACCTGGAAATCCACGTGCCGCGCAATTCGCCGCTGGAGTTGAAGAGCCAATACGGCAACCTGAGCGTCGAGGACGCCGGCGTCAGCGTTTCGGCCACCACGCGCCGCGGAACGGTAGAAATCCGGCAAACGGGAGGAGATGTCCGCGCAGAAACACTCCGGGGAGACATCCGCATCGTTGGCGCCAAGGGAAACGTGCACGTCTCCGGCCACGGCAGTGAAGTAGAAGTGGCCGATGTGGGCGGCGACGCGACTATCGAAGGCGAATTCTTCGGCCCCATCCGCGTGCGCAACGTGCCGCGGGGCACGCGCTTCGTTTCCTCGCG
>JBGPJC010000137.1:0-8992 GCA_041485165.1 Terriglobia bacterium
ATGTCGTCTACGAATACCAAACTGACCTTCTGGGGAGTGCGCGGCTCGACCCCCACGGTCGACCGCAGCACATGGCGCTACGGCGGAAATACGCCCTGCCTCGAGCTGCAAGCCCCGGACGGCACCCGCTTCATCCTGGACACGGGCACCGGCTTGCGCAGCCTGGGGCGGCGTTACGCAGAAACGCTGGGCGACGCCCCGCTGGACGCCTTCGTTTTCGTGACCCATTATCACTGGGACCACATCCAGGGACTTCCCTTCTTTACGCCGTTTGTCTCCCCGCAAAACCGCTTTCACTTCTATAGCTTTCAATCGGAGTACCTGGGCAAGGATAGCTTGAAGCGCGTCATGCAAACGCAGATGGCTATGCCTTACTTTCCCGTGGACCTGAGCGTTTTCCAGTCCCAGCGGGACTACACCGAGATCGGCGGCGGGGACAAGTTGGAAATCCGGGGCACGCGCATCTCCACCAAGTGGTTGAATCATCCCCAGGGCTGCCTGGGGTTTCGTTTCGAGACTCCGGCGGGCGTCATTGTCTACGCCACCGACAACGAGCCCGGCGTGCCGGAGATGGACAAGAACCTGCGCGATCTGGCCGCGGGCGCGGACATTTACATCCACGATGCGCAGTACACGCCCGAACAACTGGCCGGGGACCACAAGGGTTGGGGACATTCCTCCTGGGAAGAGGGTGTGCGCGTGGCCAAAGATGCCAACGTGCGCAACCTGGTGCTTTTCCACCACGACCCGGATTCCTCCGACCGCCGGGTGGATGCCATCCTGCGGCAGACGCGCCAGCAATTCGCCAATGCCTGGGCGGCGTCCGAGGGCATGGTGATGACGCTCGAGGAGCAGAAGATCGATGTGGTCATGCGCGACAGCCGCGCTGGCCAGCGCCGCGAGGGCTTCTTCCGCGCCACCATCGTGGGGTACACCGAAGAGGGTCGCGCGTTCGAGGAAGAAACCATCATCCGCGACCTAAGCCTGCACGGCGCCCTGCTCTACCTGGACAACCTGCCGCGCCTGCAATCCGAGCTGCAAGTGCTGATGGAAGCGCCGATGGACGACCTCCATCCCGACGGCCGCATCCCGCTGCGCGGCTTCGTCATCCGCAGGGAACATCCCCCCGGCGAGCAGCGCCACGCCGTGGGCATCGTCTTCGCCGAAGAAGTTGACCCCGAGCGCGTCGGCGGCTGAGCTCGCGCCGGCCAGCAACGCCTTTTCCCTCAATCAGGTTGTACACAATTGAATCTCGACATGCTGAGTCCGCCGCGGCGGGCCGCCCCTACGGTGTCCCGGGGATGATGCTGCTTATGCTTTAAGGGTTTCGATCTCGTGCATGCGGGAGAACGCGCGGCGGATGTGCGGGATGGTGATTGAACCGCCGACGACCAGGGCGACATTCAGCGCATCAATCACCTCGGCGCGCGTCCAGCCTTCTTCGCCGCAGCGAATGATATGGTAGGTGATGCAATCGTCGCAGCGCAGCACGCAGGAAGCGACCAGGCCGAGCAACTCTTTTGTCTTGGTGCCCAGCGCGCCGGGCTCGTAAGCCTGGTGATCGAGTGCGAAGAAGCGCTTTATGCCCAGATGTCCACAAGCCAGGATTTCTTCATTCATCTCCGCGCGGAACTGATTGAAGTCTTTCAGCGAATCAGCCATTGGCATCTCCCCCGGCAAGAATTATTTCGGCAGCACGCGGCCCGGGCGCTGGCCGGTGGGTTTGTCGTGGTCCCACACCAGCACGCCGTTCACATACACCTTTTCGATGCCGGTGGAGAGTTTTTGTGGCTCTTGAAATGTCGAGCGGTCAATGACCGTGTCCGGATTGAAGAGCACCAGGTCGGCCATCATCCCTTCACGGACCAGCCCGCGGTCAGAAAGCTTCAGCCTCCAGGCGGGCAGTGAGGTCATCTTGCGGATAGCCTCAGGCAGAGTGAGCCATTTCCACTCGCGGACGTAACGGCCAAGAACTCGCGGGAAAGTCCCGGAGGCGCGGGGGTGGTGCATGCCGATGCCGCCGTCGCTCGAGACCATCACCCACGGTTGGGCGTAGAACAGGCGTATGTCCGGCTCGATCATGGACTGGCCGATCACGCCCGCGCCGCCATCCTTGACCATCTGGCTGAACAGCGCGGCATTGGTGATGCCCTGCGCCTTGGCGACCTCTTCCAGCGTGCGGCCCTCGTACTCGGGATGGGCCTTGTGCTCGGTGATGAGCACGTGGGAGGCGCCGCCCACATCGGCAAGCGCGCGGTCCACGCTGGCCGGATCGTCGTACTTTTTGTTGGGCACCAGGACGGTGAGCGTGGAATGCCAGGCGTCGTAGGGATAGCAATCCGCGGTAACGTCCTGGCCGCGGTGGCGCGCATCGTCGTACATCTTGACCACTTCGGCGGCGCGGTTCCACACGCCAACGGTGCCCAGCTTGATGTGCGTGTTCTGCACCGGGAGGCCGCCCTGCAGGCCGATGGCCAGCAGCTCGCGCATGGCTTCAAAGCTGCGGTCGGCCTCATCGCGAATGTGAGAGATGTAGAAGCCGCCGTACTTGCCGGCGATGCGGGCCATGGCCACCAGCTCGGCCGTGTCGCTGTAGCTGGCCACGTCGTACTCCACGCCGCTGGACAGGCCCACGGCGCCTTCCTTCATGCCTTGCTCGACCAGCCTGGCCATCTGCTCGATTTCCTCGGGCCGGGCAACGCGGCGGAAATCCGCGCCCATCACTTTTTCGCGCAGGGTGGCGTGGCCGACCAGCATCAGGAAATTCAGAGCGGGCGGGTCGCGGCGGAATTTGTCGAGATAATCGGCGATGGGCCAGGGCGATCCGCCGTCCTGACCGAGCAGCAGCGTGGTGAGGCCCTGAGAAATCTGGCTCTCGGCGAGGCGGTCATTTTCGAGGCCGCGGTCGGAGTGGTTGTGAGTGTCAATAAAACCCGGGGAGAGGACCAGACCGGTTGCGTCCACCACGGACTCGCCGGGCTCGGGCGAGAGGTCCCCGACAGCCACGATGTGGTCACCGACGACGCGGACGTTGGCGCGGAACAGCGGAGCGCCGGTGCCGTCGGCCACCCGCGCTCCCACAATCAGGAACCCAATCCGCTTTTCCTGCGCGAGGCCGGCGTGCGCGAGACAGAACAGCATCACACCGAGGCCAGCCAGCAGGGAAACAAGAAGGACGGTCAGACGAGAGCGCATGGCCTGGGATACTCCAATTTAAAAAAGTGAGGCGCCATCATACTCGAAGCACTGGCCGGGTGCACTGCAGGCAAAGGGTACCGAAGGGTGGAACTAGATCACGGCCAAGGCCGCGGCTTCGTCATCGTACAGGGTGAGGATAGTGTCCAACCGCACCATCTTGAGCGTCTGGCGGATCATTTTAGTGGGCGCGAAAAGCAGGAACTTGCCACCGCCGCGCGAGATGGTGGTAAACGAGCGCACCAGCGAGCCGATCCCCGAGCTGTCCAGCAGAGTGATCAGAGAGAGATTCACGGCGATGTTGCGGTGGCCGGCTTCCAGCAACTCCTGCACCTTGTCCCGCAGGGCTTGCTCGGATTCCCCCAGCCGGACGGGCCCTTCCACATCGAGGATCACTGCCTTGTCCACGAAACGAACTTTGATCTTGCTGTGTTCGGTCACGCGCTCTCCCTCATGCCCCGGTTGAGATGAACCGGCTCAAGCCTCAAACTACCCATATTCCCTAGACAAATCAAGGCCTTGTCTTGACACCCCCCGGTGCATTTGCTAGCCTCGCCGCTGTTTAATGAAAGCCTCGGAGTTTTCCTGCACTCGAAACGGAAGGAGGCCTTTCCCCAGACGAGGAGGGCACGATGGAGCGGCTGCCGGCCCTTTATGAGCTAGCCACCGCTTACCATGGCTGCCGCGACCTCGACGGCCTGCTGCGCACATTCTCCACCACCGTGCGCGCGCGTCTGGGCGCCCGCGGAGTCCTGCTGTGGCTGCCAGATGACGCCGCCGGTGTGCTGCGCTGCCGCGGGAAGTATTTCGCTACTGGCGAGCGATTTGAGCCCTCCGCGGAGACGGTGGATTCCGGTCTGCTCGTGGAGATGCTCTCCGCCAAGACCGCGCGTCGTCTCTCCGCCGCGGACAAGAAAGACCGCCTCCTAGGACACCTGGTTCCCGGCCACCGCGAACGTGTCGAGAATGCGCTTTATGCGCCCATCTCCGCTTCTGGCGGTCCCGCGGGCGTGGTCGAAGTTCTGAATAAGGAGGGCGGGGAGTTCACCGCCGAGGACGCCGGATTCCTGGAAGAGGCCGCGCGGATGACCGGGCGGATGATCGAAACGCTGCACGCCGCGGGCGAGGACCGCAACGTGCAGCTCGACACCGTCGAGCGCCTCACCTCACTCTATGACATCAGCCGGATTTTCAACTCCACGCTGGAGCTCGAAGACCTCTGCCCCATCATCACCGGCAAAATCCGTGACCTACTCGGCGCCGGCGCCGCAAACCTCTGGCTGGTGAGCAACGACGGAAAAGAGCTCCTGTTTGCGCATCAGGACGGCGAAGACCCCACCACTGAAGAAGACGGCAAAATGGCGTTGGGCGAGGGCTTTCTGGGCACGGTGGCCAGCTCAGGACAAGAGCTCCTGGTGGCCGACGCCGCACAGGAACCGCTGCTCGCCGACCGCCGCCAGTCCGGAGAATTCACCATCGAAACGGCCATGGCCGCTCCGTTGGTCCATGAAAACAATGTCATCGGCGTCATCGAAGTGGTGAATAAGCTCGACGGCACCCCCTTCGATGAAGACGACCTTTTCTTCTTCACCAGCATCAGCGAACAAGCGCGCATGGCGTTGCACAACGCCAAGCTGCTCGATTCCGAGCGCCGGGTACACGAGCTGGATGCGCTGCTGGCCATCAGCAAAGAGATCACCTCGACGCTGGACCTGGACCACGTCCTCTCCACCGTAGTGCACCAGGCGTCTACCGTGGTCCCGTTCGAGCGCTGCGCCATCGGACTGTATGACCGCGACCGCTTCCAGTTGGTGGCCGTCTCCGGAGAATCAGAGCTGCCGCGCACGCCGGAGATGAGCCGTCTGGGGGAGCTGCTCGAATGGGTGGCCGGCCAGCCCGAGCCGGTCTCCGCGGACCGGCTGGAGGAAGGTTGGAAAACTTCACCGGAGAAGCCCAGCCCGCTGCTGGTCCCCTTCCTCGAAGAGCACGGGCGCAACGGTTTCTACGCTCTGCCGCTGCGCGACGAACAGGGCATCCTGGGCGTGCTGGCGCTGGAAAGCGGCGATTCCGAATTCCTCGGCGAAACCCAGTTGGAGACCCTCAGCATCCTCGCCAATCAGGTAACCGTCGCCATCCGCAACGCGCGCCTCTACCAGAGCGTGCCCCTGATGCGCGTCCTGCGGCCGATGGCAAAGACGCGGGAGAAGCTGGGCGCGGTAAGCCGTAATACCGAACTGCTCGTCAAGATCGGCATTGTAGTGGTGCTGCTGCTGGTGGTGCCCTGGCCGATGCGGGTTTCCGGCACTGCCGGCGTCGTGCCGGCCGAACGGCGGGTGGTGAGTGCCGAGGTGGAAGGAATCGTTCGCCAGGTGTATGTCCATGAAGGCGAAGTGCTGGCCGCGGGCGCGCCGCTCGCGCAGCTCGACGATGGCGCGACGCGTGTGCGCCTGGAGCGGGCGCTGGCGCGGCTGGCCCTGGCGCGCCACGACCTCGCCGAGGCCGATGCACTTCGCGACTTTTCCACCGCCTCACAGGCGCGCCTGCGCATGGACATCGAGCAGGCCGGGGTGGACCTGGAAAGCCAAATGCTCGCGCGGGCCCGTCTGCTGGCTCCCATTTCCGGTGTTGTGGTCACGCCAAAGGTGGAAGAGAAAACCGGCCGCTTTCTCGAGCGCGGGGAAATCTTCTGCGAAATGGTGGACAACGAGCGCATGGCTGCCGACATCGAGGTGATCGAGACGGATAGCGCTCTTCTTCGTCCCGGGGCGCCGGTGGTGTTGAAGCTCAACGCTTACCCCACGGCAACGTTTCAAGGCAGCATCGAGCGTGTCGGCACGCGCACCATGACCGCCGAGAGTGAACAGTACTTCTTTGCCCGCGCCGTTTTCCAGAACACCAGCGGAAGGCTTCGCCCGGGAATGGTGGGACTTGCCAAGGTGACTGCGGTGGGCGGCTGGTTTCAGAGCGGCTGGTATCCCACGGGTTACGTCCTGCTGCGGCCGCCGGTCCGCTGGCTGTGGCGAAAGATCTGGTCATGGCTGCCGTAAGCTCGCGCGCCGGAACGCCGCGGCATCGACCACCGCAAGGCTAGGGGGAACGATGAGACCAGTAGGTTTGCTGCTTGCCGGTGTAGCACTGATGCTTGCCGCGGCTGGTTGCGGCAGCTCCCCAAGCGAGGAGCGCGCTTCGAACCCACCGGCCAACTCCGCGCGCACTCCGAATAAGCCTGCCCTCGTGGTCACACCTCCGCAGGCATCTTCTTCGGGGGAGCTGTTCTCCGTGCTCGGCGTTGAGAATGAAGTGGACCTGCTGGCGCAGCGGGATGGCGTGGTGGTGGCCCTGGACAGCGAGGAAGGCGCCACCGCCGAAAAGGGAAAGGTGTTGGCGCGCCTGGACGACCGCTCTCTGGTCGCAACGATTGACAAGGCCCGCGCCGACCTGCACGTGGCAGAAAGCAATGTGAAGTACAACGAAGCCGAGCTCAAAGCCCGCCAGGCCCACTTGCGGCGCGCCCAGCAGATGTTCGACTCCGGTCTGGGAAGCCAGGCCGATCTGGACGAAGCCGATTTCCGGGCGAAAGGCTCGTCCTACGACCTGGAAAGCTGGCACGCCGTGGTGGAGAAGAACCGCGCCGAAGTGCGCTCTCTGGAGATCGAACTCGAAAAGACGCGCATCCGGGCGCCGTTCCGCGGGGTGGTGGTGCATCGCTACATCCGTGCGGGCCAAAACCTCCTGAAAGACGGAAAATGCTTTCGCCTGAGCCAGTTTTCGCCGCTCCTGGTACGCTTCCTGGTGCCGGAGACCGATAAGCGGCGTCCGGTGAAGGGCGACCGCGTACGGGGTGAACTGGCCAGCGACGCCCATCGCAAGTTCGAGGCGCGCATCCGCAGGGTGAGCCCCACCGTGGACCCGGCGAGCGGCAGCTACGAAGTGACCGCCGAACTGGTGGAGACCGCCGCGCCGGATCTGCGTCCCGGCATGGCCGTGCGCATCCACTGGCGCGTGCCTCCCCCACAAGTGCCCTGATCCATGCGCATCGGCCCCACCAGCCTGAAGGTCACCAGCGTCCTGGCGCGCGGTCTGCACCGGCCGCGGTTGCGGACCGACCTGCAGATCAGCGAACAAGTGGTGGCCGGGGAAGTCAGTTTCGTCTTCAAGGTCCCGGAGCTGCTGGTGTACGCGCGGTACGGCCCGGTCGAACACTCGCTCCTCAAGCTGGCGGACGGCACACGCACCCCGCTGGAGATCGCCGCAGCCATGAATGTGGAGCACGGGGCGGACGCATTCTCGGCAGGCGACGTCGGCGATTTTATCGCGTCCACCAATCCCAACATGTGGGAGCGCGGGGCGGCGGAGAAAAACCTGGCGGTGCTGGAAAAGATCCGCGAGGAACGGCGCGAGCGGGTCAATACCGCCAGCCTGCTGTACATCCACTTCTCCGCCTGGAACCCGGACCGCACCCTCGAACGCATGATGCCCTACCTGCGCTGGCTCTTCACCCCGGCTTTCGTGGGCTTCTCCGCGTTTCTCTTCGGGTTGATGGGGGTGATTCTGGCGGACAACTGGCCGCGCATCCGGCAGGACACCATCGATTTCTACACCTTCAGCCACAAGACCTTCTACGACATCTGGGTCTTCTGGGCTCTGCTGTTCATCATCATCGGGATCCACGAGTTCGGCCACGGCCTCACCTGCAAGTATTTTGGCGGCGAAGTGCCCAGGATGGGCTTCATGCTCATCTATTTCGGTCCGGCATTCTTCACCGACACCACGGACATGCACGTCTTTGACAAAACCTCGAAGCGCTTGTGGGTGATCTTCGCCGGACTGTGGATCGAAATGGTGATTTGTGCGCTGGCCACCATCGCCTGGTCGGTCTCCCTGCCCGGCTCGTTCCTGGGCGACCTCTTCTACAAGATCCTGCTGTTAACCGGAGTCTCCGGCCTGGTTTTCAATCTGAACCCGCTGATGAAGTACGACGGCTACTACGCCCTGGCCCAGTACCTGGAAGTCGACAATATGCGTGAGGATGCCTTCGAATACGTGCAGCTCTGGGCGCGACACATTTTTCTGAGGCAACAGGTGGAACTCCCCTCTGTGGGCCGGCGCAAGCGGCGGATATTCCTGACGTACGGGATTGCCGCCTTTCTCTACAGCGCATTTATCATCGTGTTGGTCGCCGGCTGGCTGAGAAATTCCATGGTGGGCTGGCTGGGAGAGTCCTGGGGCTACGCGGCTACCGCTGGACTCCTCTATTTGATGCTCCGCAAGCGCATGCGTCCGCTGGTGGCCGGGGTTCGAACCGGCTGGCCGCGCGTAAAGGAGAAACTTATGGCCTGGAGAATCACACGGGGGCAGCAGGTGGGGCTGGTGGCCGTCCTCGTCCTGCTCACCATCCCTCCCACGGCCACCAAAACCTCCAGTGAATTCGTGCTGGAGCCCGGCGCACGCGCCGAGGTCCGCGCACAGGCCGATGGCTGGATCGAGCAGGTGCGCGTCCAGACCGGTGACCGCGTCGCCGCCGGCGAGGCCCTGGCTCTTTTGCGCAACCCGGCGCTCGTGGCCAGGACCGCCCAACTGGAAGGAGAGCGCGCGCTGGCAGAGCGCGCCTTGCTGGCAGCGAGAGGCCGGGGCGACCTGGGGGGAACGGAACGCGCTTTTCGGGAGTACCAACGACTAGATGTTGAACTGGGGGAAGCTCGCCAGCGGCTCTCCTGGCTCGTCCTGACCGCCCCCATCAACGGCGTGGTCATCACCCAGAGCGTCGAGCAGCGCATCGGCGAACATCTTGCCGATG
>JBGPJC010000138.1:0-8897 GCA_041485165.1 Terriglobia bacterium
TGCAGCGAGCGGAACACCGCCAGGCGCGGCCGCTCCGGCGTCCCATGCACCTTGCGGCGCACCCGCGCGTGGACGCGCTGGCGATGCGCGTTCCTCGAAATTCTCGTTACTGGTACCTGTGCCACGCTTGCTCTCCCTGCCGGCTAGGCGGTGGCCTTTGCGCCAGCCTTGCCGGCCTTCTTCTTCAAGACCTCGCCGGCGATGCGCACGCCCTTCTGCTTGTAGGGGTCGGGCGGTCGCAGCGCGCGGATGTTGGCGGCCACCTGGCCCACCTGACCTTTGTCGGCGCCGGAGACCGCCACGCGGGTCTGCTGCGCCACGGAAATCTGGATGCCCTCGGGGATGGGGAAGACCACCGGGTGCGAATACCCCAGGCTGAATACCACGGTCTTGCCCTTCACTTCGGCGCGGTAGCCCACCCCGACGATGTCCAAGTCCTTCTGGAAGCCCTGGGTGACGCCGGTCACCGCGTTGGCCACCAAAGCGCGCGTCAGTCCGTGCAGCGCGCGCTTCTGTTCGCTGTCGCGCTCGGCGACCAGGATCTTGTCCTTCTGCTCCAGGCGGATCCCCGCGGGCACGAGTATGCTCAACTTGCCCTTGGGGCCCTGCACTTCCACGCGCCCGGCGGTGAGCTGCACCTTCACGCCCTGCGGGATGGGAATCGGTTTGCGTCCAATACGCGACATTGCTTTCTTACCCCTTGTCCACTACCAGATTTCGCAAAGCACTTCGCCGCCTACGCCGGATTTGCGCGCCGCGCGGCCGGTCATCACCCCGCGCGGGGTGGTCAGGATGCTCACTCCCAGACCGCCCATCACCTTGGCCACGTCCAGCTTCCCGGCGTAGACCCGGCGGCCGGGACGTGATATCCGCTTCAGCCCGGTGAACACGCTCTGGCGATCCGCGGTGTACTTGAGGAAAACGCGCAGGGTCTTCCGCACCTTGTTCTCTTCGGCCACCTTGTAGGTGGCAATAAAGCCCTCCTCTTTGAGGATGCGGGCCACTTCAATCTTCAGTTTCGACGCAGGCACATCCACACGCGCGTGTTTGGCGCGCGCGGCGTTGCGGATGCGCGTAAGCATGTCGGCAATCGGATCAGTCTGCATTCTTTCTCCCTACCAGCTCGCTTTGGTGACGCCGGGGATCTGCCCCACCAGCGCCAGCTCGCGGAAACACAGGCGGCACATCTGGAACTTCCTCAGGAACGCGCGGGAGCGCCCGCACAGACGGCAACGGTTGCGCACCCGCACCTTGAATTTCGGCTTGCGCGCCATTTTGGCAAATGCACAGGTTCTGGCCATCGTCTCTCCTCGCCTAAGTCCGGAACGGCACGCCGAGCAGCTTCAGCATCTCCCGGGCCTCTTCGTCTGAGCGCGCCGAGGTGGTGAAGGTGATGTTCATGCCCTTGATCTTGTCCACCCGGGTGTAGTCAATCTCCGGAAACACCATTTGGTCCTTCAGTCCGAGCGTGTAATTGCCGCGCCCGTCGAACGAATTCGCCGGCAGGCCGCGGAAGTCGCGGACGCGGGGCAGCACGAAATTGCACAAGCGGTCCAGGAACTCGTACATCTTCGGTCCGCGCAGCGTCACGCAGCAGCCAATGGGCATGCCTTTGCGGATCTTGAAATTGGCGATGGACTTCTTGGCCCGCGTGGTCACCGGCTTCTGCCCGGTGATCAGCCCCAGCTCCACCACCGCCACGTCCAGCAGCTTGATGTTGGCGCTGGCCTCTCCCATCCCGATGTTCACCGTGATCTTGGAGATCTTCGGCGCCTGCATGCGGTTCTTATATCCGAACCGTTTGATCAGCGCCGGAAGCACCTCGGTCTGATAGCGTTCCTGCATCCGCGTCATCATTGCCTGTCTGTGCCTCGCTCCTCGATTTCTTACTTGTCGATCGTCGCGCTGCAGCGCCGGCAGATGCGCGTGCGCACCTGCTTGCTGCCCTCGGTGTGCACTGCGTGGCCCACGCGCGTGGCCCGGCTGCATGCCGGGCAGACCAGCATCACGTTGCTGACGCTGATGGGCGCCTCGCGCTCGACGATCCCGCCCTTGATGTTCTTCTGCGGGTTGGGACGCGTGTGCCTCTTGATCATGTGGGCGTGCTCCACGATCACCGTGCCCTTTACCGGATTCACCGAGAGCACGCGCCCCGACTTCGCGGCGAACTGCTCGCGGTCGCGCCCGGAGATCACCCGCACCATGTCGCCCTTGCGGATGCCCATGTTCAGCCGCGGGGCCCTGCCGTGTTTGTTTCTGGCTCTCATCCTCACCACACTTCCGGAGCCAGCGAGACGATCTTGGTGAACTTCCGCTCGCGCAGCTCCCGCGCCACCGGCCCGAACACGCGCGTGCCCACCGGCTCGTTCGCGTCGTTGATCAGCACCGCAGCATTGTCGTCAAACCGTATGTAACTCCCGTCCTTGCGCCGCAGTTCCTTGCGCATGCGCACGATCACGCACTTGACCACCGTTCCCTTCTTGACCGGGCTTTCCGGCGTGGCTTCCTTGACCGAGGCGGTAACAATATCCCCCAGCCCGGCCTTCAGTCCCGTGTCCCCGCCGATGGGCAGGATGCACATCAGCTTGCGCGCTCCGGAGTTGTCGGCCACCGTCAGCCACGTTCGCATCATGATCATGATCGCGCTCCCCTACTTCCTGGCGTTGCGCGAGATCACTTCCGCCAGGCGCCAGTGCTTCAGGCGCGAGAGCGGCCGGGTCTCGACGATGCGCACGGTATCGCCGGCGCGCGCCTCGCCGTGCTCGTCATGCGCGTAAAACTTTTTGGTCAGCCGCATCACCCGCTTGTAGAGGTAGTGCCGCACCTTGCGCGTCACCTTGACCACGATGGTTTTCTGCATCTTGGCGGCGGTAACCACGCCGATTTTGGATTGCCGGATGTGCCGAGCCGGCGCGGCCACTGCTTCACTTGCCATGTTTGATCCCCAGTTCCTGCTCGCGGAGCAAGGTCTTGATTCGCGCCAGGTCGCGCCGCACTTCGCGCATGCGCTTGAGGCTTTCCGCCTTGCCGGTGGCCATCTGAAAACGCAGGCGGAAGAGCTGGTCGGTCAGCTCGCGCTGTTGCAGGTCGAGCTCCTTGACATCCAGTTGCTGCAGTTTTTCTATGCGCCGCGGCATCACTGCACTCCTGTGCGGGTGACGAATTTGGTCTTGATGGGCAGCTTGTGCCCCGCCGTGGTCATCGCTTCCCGCGCCGTGGCCACGTCCAGCCCTTCCAGCTCGAACAGGATGCGCCCCGGCAGCACCACCGCCACCCAATACTCCGGCGCGCCCTTGCCCTTGCCCATGCGCGTTTCCGCGGGCTTCTTGGTGTATGGCTTGTCCGGAAAAACTCGGATCCACATCTTGCCTCCGCGCTTGATGAAGCGCGAGATGGCCACGCGGCCCGCCTCGATCTGCCGGTTGGTCAGCCAGCAGTTTTCCATCGCCTTCAGCCCGAAATCGCCGAAAGCCAGCGTGGACCCGCGCCAGGCCTTGCCCGTGCGCCGCCCGCGCATCTGCTTCCGGTACTTCACTTTTTTCGGCATCAACATGTCAGATCTCTCACCTCGGACGCCCGGCGTTCTCGCCCAGGCCGGACTTGGCCGCTCCCGGGCGCGTGGGGATACTCTCGCCCTGGTAGACCCAGCACTTCACGCCGATCACGCCGTAGGTGGTATAAGCCTGCGCAAATCCGTAATCGATGTCGGCGCGCAGCGTCTGCAGCGGCAGCCGCCCTTGCAGATACCACTCCGTCCGGGCGATTTCCGCGCCGTTCAGCCGCCCGGCCACACGCACCTTGATGCCCTTGCATCCAAAGCGCAGCGCCGAATCCACTGACTTGCGCATGGCCCGGCGGAAAGCCGTGCGCTTTTCCAGTTGCAGGGCGATGGACTCAGCCACCAACTGAGCGTTCAGCTCCGGGCGGTGCACTTCCTGGATCTCGATGTGCACTTCGCGCTTGGTGCGTGTCTGAATCTCCATCTTCAGTTTGTCGATCTCCGCGCCCTTGCGCCCGATGATGATTCCCGGCCGCGCGGTGTCGATGCGGATCACCAGCTTGTTCGCGGCGCGTTCGATGTCTATCGAGCTGATGCCCGCAGACTTCAGGCGCTGCTTCAGCTCGCGGCGAAGCTTGACGTCTTCGTGCAGCAGGTCGGCGTAGTCCTTGTCGGCATACCACCGCGACTTCCAGGTCTTGTTGTAGCCGAGCCGGAAACCGTACGGATGTGTCTTCTGTCCCACGCTGCCCCCTACTCCTTGTCCTTTTTCCCCGCCGGCTTGCTGCCCTTGCCCTTCCGGGCCGGCCCGGTCAGCGCCTTGCGCGCCCGGCGCACTGCGCCGCGCACACCCTTGGACTTCTCCGCTTCAACCGCGGCGTCGGCGGCACGCTGTTCGGCGGCAACCAGACGTTCGGCCACGCCGACCAGGATGTGTGCGGTGCGCTTCTGGTAGCGGAACGCGCGCCCAAACGGAGCGGGGCGAATGCGCTTCCATCTCGAACCCTCGTTCACGAAACACCGCGAGACATACAGGTGGTCCACGTCCAGCGTTGCTCCGGCGTCTTCGGCCTTGCGCTCCGCGTTGGCGATGGCGCTGCGCAGCACTTTCTCGATTTCCCGCGCCACCCGCTTTTTTGTGAATCGCAGCGTGTCTAGCGCGGCTTCAGCGCGCTGCCCGCGGATCAGGTCAATCACCAGGCGCGCCTTCCGCGGCGAGACGTGCGTATAGCGCAATTGTGCTTCCGCTTCGATGACTGCCGGCGTCAGTGGTTGGGTGGCCATCGCTTATGCCTTGGGCGCCGGAGCTGCCGCCGGGGCGCTGCCCGCAGCCCCCGGAGCCGGACCGCCGGCCGCGGCTGCGGCCCTTTCCAGCGCCGCCTTCACGCCGTGGCCCTTGAAGCTTCGCGTCGGAGCAAACTCGCCGAACTTGTGACCGACCATCTGCTCGGTGACGTACACCGGAATAAATTTCTTCCCGTTGTGCACCGCCACGGTGTGGCCCACCATATCCGGCGTGATCGTCGAGCGGCGCGACCACGTCTTGATCACTTTCTTTTCGTTGCGGGCGTTCAACGCCTCGACCTTCTGCATGAGGTGATCGTCGATGAACGGCCCTTTCTTCAGCGAACGCGGCATCTTCCCCTCTTACTCGGTTACCCGGCGCAGCTTGACCCACTGCGCGCGGCGCAATTTGCGGAACCCGCGCACAGGGCCCGACACACGGTGCGAAACCGTGCAGAACGGACATACAAAACGCGTGCCCAGCGCCGAGGCGGTCTTTTCCACGATCACCGACCAGCCCGGCTTGCAGAACCGGAAAAGCACCTGTTCCGGCGGTGCGGGCAGCGGCCGCGTCGCGGGCTTGACTGCTGTCGCCGGACGCGCGCCTGCTACGGTCTTGTGCGCCGCCGGCTTGCGTGCCGCAGTGCGGCGCGCGGTTGTCCTGCTTGCTCTAGTCGCTCTCATGGCCCTGCCCTCTCTTGAAACCCGCCGCGCCGGGTTCATAGTTTTCTCCGTCGGTTGACGGGCCTTGCTCGCCGCAAAATTACGGTTACGGCCTCTCGACTACGTACTTGTCCGCCCGATGACTGCGGCGCGTCTTCGCGCCCAGCGTCGGGAAACCCCAGGGCGTCTGGGGGTGGTTGCCCTTCACGCGGCCTTCTCCGCCGCCGTGCGGGTGATCTACCGGGTTCATGGCTACGCCGCGCACCGTGGGACGGCGTCCCATCCAGCGCGTCTTGCCGGCCTTGCCGTAGGTCATGTTCTCGTGCTCGATGTTGCCGACCTGCCCCACCGTGGCCATGCAGTCCAGGTGGAACTTGCGCACTTCGCCCGAAGGCAGCTTGATCAGCGCGATGTCGCCCTCTTTCGATAGCAGTTGCGCCGAGCCGCCTGCCGAGCGCACCACCTGCCCGCCCTTGCCCGGGAAAAGTTCCAGGTTGTGGATCGGCGTGCCGGGCGGAATGTTGCGGATGGGCAGCGCGTTCCCCGGAAGAATGTCCGCGCTGGCCCCGCTCTGCACGCTCATGCCGACTTCCAGACCCACCGGCCACAGGATGTAGCGCTTTTCGCCGTCGGCGTAGTGCAGGAGCGCCAGACGCGCCGAGCGGTTGGGGTCATATTCGACCGAAGCCACCTGCGCGGGGATCCCGGTCTTTTCCCGGCGGAAATCCACGCGCCGGTACTGCCGCTTGTGGCCGCCGCCGCGGTGCCAGATGGTCACCTCGCCGTACGAATTCCGCCCGCCCGAGCGCTTCTTGGGCTCGCTCAGCGCTTTCTCCGGCGTCTGCTTGGTAATCTCCGCCTTGTCCACCAGCGTGATGTACCGCCGCGACTTGGTGTAGGGTTTAAAGCTCTTCAGCGCCATTGTTTCCTCTTGCCTGCAACAAATCTCTGCCGATTACAGATTTTCCGCGTACTCGATCATCTTCTCGCCCGCGGCGAGCTTGACGTACGCCTTCTTCCAATCCCTCCGGTAGCCTTCACTGCGGCCCTGCCGGCGGAACTTGCCGTGGAACTGCGCGGTGCGCACCGAATCCACCTTGACCTTGAAAATCAGCTGTACCGCTTCCTTGATCTGCGTCTTGGTGGCGCGCGGAGCCACTTCGAAGACTACGGTGTGTTGGGTCTCCTTCACCGCGAGGCCCTTCTCGGTGATCACCGGCCTGCGGATGACCTGATAAATGTTGTTGGCCATGACTATTCCTTCGCTCCCCGCTTGGCCTTCGGCTTAGCCGCCTGCGCCGTGGGCTTTTTCTCTTTCTTCACTTCAGGGGCGGGGACCGTTGGCGCTGGGGCGATGGTCACCACCGGCTCGGCAACCGCGCGCATCACCAATTCGCCGCGCTTGCGCGGAGTCAGCGAGGTGGAAAGCCGCAGCGCCGTTTCTTTCGAAAGAAGGATGCGGTCGTGCAGCAACAGGTCGTAGGGCCGCAGCTCGCCGGGCTTGACCAGCTTGGCGCCGACGAGGTTGCGGCTGGCCAGCTCCAGGTTGCGGTTGCTGACGCCTTCGACCACCAGGAAACTCCGCGCCTGCTCACCGACCTTGTCCACCACCTGGCGGAACGCCTTGGTCTTGTGCGAGGCCAGCGTCCACGCATCCACCACGGTCAGCTTCTGCTCGGCCAGCTTGGCCGAGAGCGCCGAGCGCAGCGCGCCCAGCAGAACTTTGCGCGGAATGTTGTAGCTGTAATCCCGCGGCTTGGGGCCATGCACCGTGCCGCCCTTGCGCCAGATGGGCGAACGGATCGAGCCCACGCGCGCGCGGCCGGTGCCCTTCTGCCGCCACAGCTTCTTGCCCGAGCCGGAAACTTCCCCGCGGCGCTTGGTGCTGTGCGTGCCCGCGCGCTCGCCGGCAAGCTGCCAACGCACCGTCTCGTGCAGCAGGTGCAGCTTCACCTTGGTGGCAAACACCGCGTCGGCCAGCTCGACCTGGCCTACCGTCTTGCCTTCCAGATTGACTACGTCAACAAACGCCATAAACTTTTCGCCTTCTCTTAGCTGGACGCGCGGACCCTTCGAATGGTCACATAAGCCCCGTTCGGCCCCGGCACCGCGCCACGGACTAGGAGCAGGTTTTCTTCCGCGTCCACCTTCACCACTTCGAGATTTTTTACCGTGATCCGCACGTTGCCCATGTGTCCGGGCATGTGCTGCCCCGGCCACACGCGCGACGGAAACGAGCTGCCGCCGATGCCGCCCGGAGCGCGGTGGAACATCGAGCCGTGCGATTTATCGCCGCCGCGAAAGTGCCAGCGCTTGACCCCGCCCTGGAACCCGCGGCCCTTGCTGGTGCCGCTGACATCCACGTACTCGCCCACCTGAAAATTCTCGGCCAGGACGCGGTCGCCTACTTTGGTCTCCGCTTCCGAGGCATCCAGGCGGAACTCGCGCAGGAAGCGCATCGGCGCGGCGTCAGCCTTTTTGAAATGTCCGGTCATCGGCTTGTTGATGCGCTGCGGCTTGACGAACTCGACCAGGCCGAGCTGCGCGGCCTCGTAGCCGTCGGTCTGCGCCGTGCGCCGCTGCACCACCACGCAGGGCCCCGCCTGCACCACGGTGCAAGGGATCGCCGTGCCGTCCTCGGTATAGATCTGGGTCATACCGAGCTTGATTCCGAGAATTCCGTTGATGGCCATACTCGCTCTTCCGCCTACTTGACGCCGTGCTCGCGCCCGAACGCTTTGATTTCCACGTCCACTCCCGGCGGCAGGTCGAGCTTCATCAGCGCGTCTACCGTGTCCGGGGTGGGCTCGAGGATGTCAATCAGCCGCTTGTGCGTGCGCATCTCGAACTGCTCGCGCGATTTCTTGTCCACGTGCGGGGAGCGCAGCACGGTCCAGCGGTTGATGGTCGTGGGCAGCGGGATGGGCCCCGCCACGTTGGCTCCCGTCCGCCGCGCCGTGTCCACGATGTCCTTGGTGGACTGGTCGAGCAGGCGATGGTCGTACGCCTTCAAGCGAATGCGAATTTTTTCTCCAGCTGGCATAACCTTCCTGTTTGAGCTACTCGATAATCTCGGTGACCGCGCCGGCGCCCACGGTGTGGCCGCCCTCGCGGATGGCGAAGCGCAGCCCCTTCTCCAGCGCCACCGGAGTAATCAGGCTGATCTGCATCGCCGCGTTGTCCCCGGGCATCACCATCTCCACGCCCTCGCCCAGCTTTACGTCTCCGGTCACGTCCGTGGTCCGAAAGTAAAACTGCGGCCGGTACCCGGTGAAGAACGGCGTGTGCCGCCCGCCTTCTTCCTTGGTCAAAATGTACGCCTCGGCCTTGAATTTGGTGTGCGGCGTGATCGACGCCGGCTAGCACACCACCTGGCCCCGCTCCACATCTTCCTTTTCCGTCCCGCGCAGCAGCAAACCCACGTTGTCCCCGGCCAGCCCTTCGTCCAGCA
>JBGPJC010000139.1:0-8835 GCA_041485165.1 Terriglobia bacterium
CTCGCGTATGTTCCCAGGCCACTTGTGCTGGCGGAAACGCTCAATCACTTCTGACGGCATAGCCTGCACGCGGCGGTCATAGCGCTCGCCGTAGTAGCGCTGGAAGTGCTCGACCAACACGGGCAAGTCCTCCAGCCGGCGGCGCAGCGGCGGAACCTGCAGGTTCACCACGTTGATGCGGTAGTAGAGATCTTCGCGGAAGGTCCCGCGCTGGATTTCTCCCTCGATCTCCCGGTTGGTGATGGAAATAATGCGCACATCCGCGCGGCGTTCTTCCAGGTCACCCAGCCGGCTGAAGCAGCCGTCCTGCAAAACCTGCAGCAGCTTGGCCTGTAAACTGGAATCGATGTCGGCAATCTCGTCCAGCACCATCGATCCGCCGTGGGCGAGTTCGAACTTCCCCGGACGGCTGTTGTATGCCCCGGTGAAAGAGCCCTTTTCGTATCCAAACAGCTCGGACTCAAGCAGCGAGCCTGGGATTGCTGCGCAGTTCACCTTCATCAGCGGCTTGTCCTTCCAGGGGCCGATGCGGTGCAAGTAGTTGGCGATCACTTCCTTTCCGCACCCGCTTTCGCCGCGCAGAAGGACCGGGACGCGGATTGCTGCCACCCTCTCAATGGTGTGGCGAATGCGCTGCATCTCTTCGGTGACTCCGAAGAGAATCTCGGGAGAGACGCCATTTCGAGAGGCTTCAGCGACGGATGCAATCTGTTGTACTTTAGCCACGTTTCTCCAGACTTCCTACTTTCCTGCTACCCCAAGGAGAGCACGTAATCAACCAAGCTCCTGGGGCCTCTTTGCCGACCGTAGATTTTTAATAAAGAGCTCTTTTTCAATAAGTTAGAAACAGCTTCCTCGCGCCGAGGGTGTCTTCAGTCGAAGTGGCTTAGAGGCAAGTCACGGTTCCTCGATGTGCAAGAGTTTTCACATTCTATCAAGGATTTGCAACTCTGGCCAGAATATGAGGAAAAGCGGGTGTTCAGGTCGTTAACGGCGTGCTCAGGGCAAGAAGGCGCAGCCAACTCGAAACTTGTCGCCCTCTGCTGCGGCCACGTAGGCGCGGCGGAGGCTTACTTTGACCGGAGGCAAGATGGGGACGTGGAGCACAGCGGGAAACACCGTGGGGAGATCGTCGGCGCGATCTACCAGAAGCGCCACGCCGCCATAGCTCATGTCCAGAACGCGAGCGGTCATTTGTTCATTTTCCCCGATCACTGCGTGAGCGCGGGTGCCCACCAGTGAAACCCGCTCCCACTTGCGGCGTTCCCCGGAGCGCGGCGCCGCTCTCGGGGTCAGGTGCGGGGCCAGGGGAATTACAGGGGCCGCAGCGGGCGGAGCGCTCGCAGGTGGCGGTTCGCGCACGGCGGCCGGCTCGATGGGGATCACCCGGGAGGCCGGCGAGGCAGCCGGAGTGCGCATCGAGTTCTTGAGCTCATAGAGCCGCTCGTCGGCAAGCCGGATCAGGATCTCTTTCGTCTCTCCGTCGCCCGGAGATACCGAGACGCCATAATCGAGAGCCAGAGAAAGACTCAGCTTGAGGGGATCAATGGCCGCCTGGTAGTTGGTCCGCAGCCGGCGGCCAAGCGTGGCCGCCTGCGTGGGATCGGCGGACGGCAGAAGCACTGCGAACTCATCGCCCCCAATGCGGAAGGCGAAGTCGGAAGTCCGCAGAGTTTTTCGCAATGTGCTGGCGGCAAGCTGCAGCACGTGGTCGCCCTGCGGGTGCCCGTGCCGGTCATTCACTTCCTTGAAGGCGTGAAGGTCTAAAATCACCAGCGCCAGCGGCTGGTTGTAACGCTTGGCGCGGTTGAGTTCCTTGGCGAAGTACTCTTCGAACAGCCGCCGATTGTACAGCCCGGTAAGAGCATCGGTGGCCGCATTGATCTGCAGCTTCTTCAGCTCTTCATACTCCATGAGGATGGGCATGCGCAGGAAATTATTAGAGGCCAGGACGTCGACCAGCAGCGTTTGCAGCGATACCGGCTTGCCCAGACTTTCCGACAACTCCCGCCGCCGGGTCAAGACCTGGTCCCAGAACTCCAGGCTCATCGACTCGGACAATTCCACCTGGGCCATGGTCTTGAAAAATTTTTGCAGGAATTGCCCGCGCACCCCGCGGTCGAGGTTCTGCAGAGTTTCAATCAACAAGTCCAGGAAGGCGTCTTCGGCGCTCATGTGGAGGCGCCGCAGCTCCGGAAAATTCGGGATGGGCGCCGTTTGGCTCACACTCGTTGCTCTGGCTCAAGAAGACAGACTGATACTCTGCTCACTACCTGGGAGAGCACTCCGAATACCACTTCCCAAGCTCTTGGCAGGCCATGCCGCAACGAATGCTAAGTGCCGAGTTATCCGATGTCAACGGCCAGAATGCCTCCCCAGCCTGTGGATTTTGGTGGATGTTCTGCGGCGGTTTTGCCACAGAGAGGAAAAGATATTCACTTTACAGGCAGCTTGGCACCGGGCCCCATAGGTCAGTCCAGCGGCTTCAAAAACTCCACGGCAATCAAATTCACGTCCCCGGCGACATGAGACCGTCGGACCACTGCCGTGATGGGGGAAGTGGCTTCGGGGACCAAGCCGGTGGAAGAGGCTGAAGGGGCGGGGATCTTAAGCGAAATGACCTCGCTCTGCACCAATGACCGTGGGCTGGCCAAATATGCACCTCGAGCACTGATGTTCAGGGTCTTGGTGAGATCCAGGAACTCCTCACCGTAAGCGTCTACACCCTTGATAAACATGGGGATCTGCAGCCGGATCCGATGCGATCGTCGCCGCTCTGTCACCGTCAACGTCATGGCCGCTGCCCTTCGTAGGCTACCTAGGTCGAACCGATGACCCGATAGTACTTGGGGACTAGTACCAATATCTACCGCAATTCAAGTGCAAAGCCATCTAGGCGGAACATCGTCTATAAAGCCTATGTTATAAGTGTTTTACAGACAGCGTTTCCCATATTAATCCTTGAATCGGGAATGTGCTTCGTCTCTTGCTCCAACTCTTTTCCATTTATGTGCAACATAGGACTCCTTTCCCATTGACGCGGTCTGGGGCATCTGCAAGCATTCGCGAAGACACCCCCGTCGACGACCCAGGGGCTTTGTTGGGCTTCCCCAACCTGGGAGCAAGCCCGACGCGAAATCTGAGGGAGACGAGTGGATCAGAGCACAACAGTCGGGCCCAGACTCGCAACTTCGCTCCGCCCATCCGTGGTCACCGGGATCCTGGATGCCGTCGAGCGCCCCTTGATTATCGCCGAGCGCTCTGGCCGCATATGCCTGACCAATCAGCGAGCGGACAGTTTCTTGTCTGCCCAGGGTAACGAATCCCCGGCAGACACCAATCTGTTTCGCGACGTCCTGAAAGTCGAGTCACGCGAGATTCTCGACCAGATCCATGGCGGCGAACACGAGGTGGACCTGCCGTTGCAATGCGACCCGGCCTCGCACGCCACTGCGCGGGCGCGAGTGCGCTGGCTGCCCGAACCGGATTGGGTGATTGTCACCGTGGAGATGACCCCGGCAATCTCCGGCGCAGAAGATTCCCAGATGCGGCAGACGATGGAAGACCTGCTGCAGGAAAGGGAGATCACCTACCGCAACCTGCTGGCCGCGTACCTTCGGCTGCAAGAGGTCAACCGGCAGAAGACCGTATTCCTGGCTTCGGCCGCGCATGAATTGAAGACGCCACTGGCGGTGATGAAAGGCTACTACGATTTATTGCTGACCGGCTCGCTTGGCCGGCTGAGTGAAAAGCAGCGCGACATCCTGCAGGAATCGCGCGAGAGCTGCGAACGTCTGGTGCGGCTGGTTTCCATGTTCCTGAACTATTCTGCGTTGGAAAGCGGCCGCTTGGTGCTGCATCTGCGGGAAAACGATCTGCGCGATTGCCTGGGCGAGCTGGCAGCACGCTGGCACGATGCCTTTGCCCGCAAGCAGGTGCGCATTGAAACGCGCTTTTCCAATGACCTGCCCACGTTCAAGTTTGACTACCAGAAAGTGCAGCAGACCGTGGCCAACTTGCTCGACAACGGCTTGAAGCATACGCCGGGAGGCGGCGAAGTGCTGCTTGCCGCGCTGCCGTATTTCTGGGAGCGTCGCGCCAGCTCCCTTTCACCCAACCACGAACGCCGCAAACTCTTGGAGTCGGTGCCCAACTGCGTGCAGATCTCGGTGTCGGATTCCGGAACGGGGATCGCCCCCGAGCATCACCAGGAAATTTTCGAGGATTTCGTGCGCGTGGACCGGTCCTCTTCGGGCATGGGCCTGGGGCTGGCCATCAGCAAGCGGCTGATCCAGGCCCACCGCGGAAAGATCTGGGTGGACAGCGAAATCGGGCGTGGTTGCACGTTCCATTTCCTGCTGCCTACGGATCTCGAGTGAAGACGAGAAGCGATTACGGTTATCCTCATTTGGGGAGAATATGAGCGAAAGCGAAAAAATACTGGTCGTGGACGACGAGCCGAGCATTCGCAAGTATCTGCAGACCCTGCTGGAAGTAGACGGCCACGAGGTCACCGCGGTGAGCTCCGGCAAGGAGGCGCTGGAACGCATCGGCGCGGGCGAACAGCCCGACCTGGTCATCCTCGACCTGATCATGCCGGAGATGGATGGCCTGGAAACTCTGCGCCAGCTTCTGCAGATCGAGCGGAAACTGAACGTGGTCATGCTCTCGTGCTCCAACGAGGTCAGCAACGTCGTCGAAGCCATCCGGCTCGGGGCCCAGGACTACCTGACCAAGCCGTTTGAGAAGTCGGAGCTGGAAGCGGCCATGCTCAAGTGCCGCCAGAAGCGCCAACTGCGCGAAGAAAATCAGGCGTTGCGCGACTATGTCGAACACCTCACGGAGGACCTCACCTTCCTGGCCGCCAGCCCGCAAATGGTGAAGATCCGCCAACAGATCTTGCAGATCGCTCCCGTGGACGTGCCGGTCTTTATCCACGGCGAAAGCGGGGTGGGCAAGGAAGTCGTCGCTCGCATGCTCCACCTGCGCTCGGCGCGTGCTTCCCAGGTTTTTATCAAGGTCAACTGCGCCGCCCTGCCCAGCGAGCTGCTGGAGTCCGAGCTGTTTGGCTACGAGCAGGGCGCTTTCACCGGCGCCGTCCGCTCCAAGCCGGGGAAATTCGAGCTGGCCAACAAGGGGACCATCTTCCTGGATGAAATCGCGGAAATGAGCCCGCAATTGCAGGCTAAACTTCTTCACGTGCTGCAGGACCAGCAGTACTCCCGCCTGGGCGGCCGCGCCCTGGTGCAGGTGAACGTCCGTGTGCTCGCGGCCACCAACGTCCATGTCCGCGACGCCATCCAGTCGGGACGCTTCCGGGAAGATCTCTACTACCGGCTGAACGTTTTCTCCATCCACGTTCCGCCCCTGCGCGAACGCACGCGTGAGATCCCGCTGCTGTTCCGCCATTTCCTGGAGAAATACAGCGAGAAGTTTCAGAAGCAGCCACCCGATCCGTCCCAGCACTTGCTCGAGGCGGCCATGCGCTACCCGTGGCCCGGCAATTTGCGCGAGCTGGAGAATTTCGTCAAGCGCTACGTAATCCTGGAAGATGACGAATCCAGTTTCCGCGAGCTGCTGGAGATGGTTGCCAGCCGCCAGCGCACTTCGCCGCGCGAAGAACTGCCTCCGCCGGCGCAGGGCCTCAAGGCGCTGGTGCGCGGCTTGAAAGAAGAAGCGGAGATGGAAGCCATCGCCGACGCGCTGGAGAAAACCAACTGGAGCCGCAAGGAAGCGGCCCGGTTGCTGGGCATCAGCTACAAAGCGCTGCTCTATAAAATGCGCCAGTTCAAGCTCGACGTCCCCAAGGCGCCTCGCCCCGGGGGCGCTGCGGTGGGCACGCGAAACGTCTAGCTTGGTGAACGGCCTTGCACATTTAAGGCAGGCGGATGCGTACCCGGATGTGGCTGGAGCAGCAGGAGCGGAAGCCGCGAGGCTGCATGCCTGGGCCAGGGGATCTTTACCGATTTAAAGTTATACTCTCTCTTTTCAGTCAGATTGGGCGAAACAACAGCACGAGTTCCTCTGGTATCGGGAGGTCGGATTGCGGTAATTTGTGCGGGGGCGACTGTCCAGGATATACAGTTTTTTGGAACGGGGATTGCTCCCTTCCTGCCTGCGGAGGGAGAAGAGACTGAGGAATAAGGGGGGACGGCAGAATGACGGATCGGCGAGTAGCGCGGCGTTACGAACTCTCGTTGCCGGTTCTAGTCCGGGCTGGGGCCAGGGAGACCGCGGATGCACGGAATGGCCGGACCCGGGATATCTCCACCCGCGGCGTTTATTTTATGATTGATCAGGATCTCTCGCCCGGGAGCGCGCTCGACTTCATGCTGACCCTTCCCGCGGACATCACCCGGGGAACAGAAGTGTTCATCCACGCGCAGGGCAAAGTAGTTCGGGTCGAAGGAGCACCGCAGCAGGGCGAAGGCAGTATCGGCATTGCCGCCGTGATCGAAGAATACGATATCGTTCGCGCGGATCCAGTGACCACCTAATCGGCGGATCGATCCGCATTTCTCGAAGTTGAGCGAAACTACTTCCAGCCCGGAGATGGTGTCTTCTCCCCCTTCCGGCCGCTTCGGCGGCCTTTTCCGGGAGCCGTTGTTCCTCATCCTCGCGCTGCTCGGCGCGATCATTTCCCTGCACATCCAGCGCGGCGAATTCCACTTCTACGGCGACGAAATGCGTCACGCCGTCACCGGCATGTTCTTCCGCGATGTGCTGGTGGACATGCCCTGGCGCGACCCGCTGCGCTATGTGAAAGAGTACTATGCTAAGTATCCGGCTCTGGGATTACCGCACTGGCCGCCCCTGTTCTACTTGATCGAAGGGATTTACTTCCTGGTGTTTGGATTCTCGCCCTGGGCCAGCCGGCTGTGCGTGCTGAGCTTTGCGCTGCTGGGCGTCTATTGCTGGTACCGCATCGCGGAGCGGCAGGGATCGCGGCGGCTGGCCATCATGTCGTCGCTGATTTTTCCGCTGCTCCCCTACATCCTGGTGTTCGAGCGCGTCACCATGCTGGAAATCCCCATGATCGCGCTGTCGCTCGCTGCCATCCTCTTCTGGCTCAAATTTCTGGAAAGCGATCGCGCGCGCGACATCTGGCTGGTGGGTTTGTTCTCTACCATGGCCTTCCTGACCAGCCAGAAAGCGATGTTCCTGCCGGTCTTCCTCGCCGTGCATTTCATGATGGAGCGTCCCTGGCGCGTCTTGCGGCGGGTTCATTTATGGGCGGCACTCCTGGCCAGCGGGCTGGCCGTTGTTCCCTGGTACCTGATGAGCTTTGACACCTTGTCGCTCAGCTACGAGCGGGTCACTGGACAATCCTTCCATCATCTTTCCCGCTGGCAAACCGAACTCCCCTTCTATCCGCAGCGGCTGCTCGCTCAGGTCGGGATTGTGTGGGTGATCCTGGGAGGGGCGGGGATCGTCTGGGCTTTATTCCGCCAGCCGCGGAAATACGGTTTTTTCCTGGCCTGGGTGGCGAGTTGCTATGCCGTGTTCACCGCCCTCCAGGAGAAAGACACCAGGCACACTATGATCTGGGTCCCGGCGGTGATCTACCTGGGTCTGGTTATGGTGGAACAATTGTTCGCCGGGCGGCGCTGGGTCTATTTGGGCTTTGGCGCTCTCTTCCTGCACACCCTGATCGTCGCGCTCAACACCGACCGGCCCCGCCTGTGGGGCGTGGAGGCGGCGGCGCGCTACGTCACCTCTTTGCCGGAATCCGATCTGATCTATTACCAGGGGTCACTGAACGGCGACTTCATCTTCTTCGTCCGGAAGTATGATCCTCAAAAAGAGAAGATGGTGGCCCGAGAAAAACAAGTTGTGGCCACCAAGATCTTAAGCGGTTACGGGACGCGCGAGATCCTGACCACACCGGAGGAGATCCTCAACTTCTTCCAGTCCTGGGGGATCCGCTACGCCGTGGTGGAAGACCGCGACTTCCTACCCGAACTGGCTGTCGTGCGCAAGGTCCTGGACTCGGATGCGTTCGAAAATGTTCAAACTTTCACCGTGGAGAGCAACAACCCAAATGTCCAAAACCTGCGGATCGTCGTGTACCGTTACCGCGGGCCGTTGAAGCGAACCATCCACCATGTCACCGTGCCCATGATGACCATTCGCCGCGACATCACCGCCAACCTGGACCGCATTGTAGGGCGTCCTTGGCCCAACAACTGATCGCCCCTCAGTGCCCGGCCTTATAGAGGCCTTTCAATTTGATATATGCTGCGACCTCCGGCGCCACCAACCCTTCCAGAGGAATCCCCGCGCCTGCCTCGGCGCGCACCCGCGAGGAAGAAATTGTGCCTGCTTCCGGTGGAAGCCACAGGGCGTGGATTTTGCCGCTATAACGCGCCGCCGGGAGACCCCCAGGAAGAGCAAAGCGCCCGCTGCGGTCCGCAACACCCATCTCGAACCTCGAAAACATTTCTGCCATGGCCTGTTCCGGATGCGGGTACGGCCATCGCACCAGGATGCGTTCGGCGGCGTCCCGGCCCACCAGAAAAACCGTCCGCAGGGACTGGGCATAGTGTGGGGCCAGCGCCTGATGGATTTCCGTCAGCAGGCCACGGTCACAGATGGCGGCGGAAAACCGCGGCTCGCCGGCTATCGCGCGCAACAACATCTCCGCGCGGTCTTCCAGCGGCGCCTCGATTTTTGCCTTGTGTGGCGGCGTCTCCGGCAAAATGAAGAGAACTTCATCCAGAGCGAGCTGCCGGGCGGCTTCCGCGGCCAGCAAGAAATGGGCGCAGGTCGGTGGATTGAAAGTGCCGCTGAGGACTCCCAGCGCGCCGTCCTGGGACTCGGCCGCGTGGGCGAGGA
>JBGPJC010000140.1:0-8827 GCA_041485165.1 Terriglobia bacterium
GTGGAAGAAACCTATTCGATCACCGTCAACGCGAATGGGGGCCTCATCGCCCTGGCGGCAAAAGTGGAAAATGGCCAGCAATTGATTGTCACCAACAAGTCCACGGGCGAGAGTAAGGAGTGCCGCGTCGTCTACCTGGGGACATCCCGCGGGGACAAGAAGGCGATCGGGATTGAGTTCGCCGGCGGCGGCTCGGACCTCTGGCACATTGACTTCCCACCCTTCGGCGCCAAGGCCGTGCCGGAGTAGCCGGCGAAAACCGCCAGCAATCGCCGGGCGGACAGCCGGCGGTGCGCTCGAAGCCCGTGCGATGGGTTGGTCGCAGTTTCGCCCTGCCAAACTCCCTCAGATTCACCTGAACTTCTAAACTCTGGAAACGGGCTGCCGGTCATGCCGGTGGCTTTTTGGCCTGCATGCTAAAATTGACTCTGATCTATGGATGATCACAACTATCGCCGGCAAGCGCTGGAAGATGCGCTGCAGTCCCGCATCCTCGTCCTCGACGGCGCCATGGGGACGATGATCCAACAGAAGGACCTCTCCGCGGCCGACTTCGGCGGGCCGGCGCTGGATGGCTGTAACGAAAACCTGGTCAAGACGCGCCCGGATGCGATCCTGGAGGTCCACCGCGCCTATCTCCAAGCCGGCGCGGACATCGTCGAAACCGATACGTTTGGCGCAACGCCCATCGTGCTGGCCGAATACCAGCTCGCCGACCAGGCCTTCGAGCTGAACCGTACCGCGACGCAAATCGCCCGGAGAGCGGCCGAGGAATTTTCGCGGCCTGGGCGCCTGCGGTTCGTGGCCGGTTCCATGGGTCCCACCACGCGGGCCATCACGGTTACCGGCGGGGTCACCTTCGAAGAATTGAAGCTCTCCTTCTATGAACAAGCGCGCGGACTGGCAGAGGGCGGCGCGGACTTGCTGCTCGTAGAGACCTGCCAGGACACCCGCAACGTCAAGGCCGCGCTGCTGGCCATCCTGCGCGTCGAAAAAGAGCTGGGCCGGAAAATTCCGGTGATGCTCTCGGCCACGATTGAAACCATGGGCACCATGCTCGCCGGGCAGACCGCGGACGCTTTCTGGGCTTCGGTGGCGCACGCCGACCTGCTCTCCATCGGCCTGAACTGCGGCACCGGGCCGGAGTTCATGACCGACCACATCCGCACGCTGCATGAGATGGTGAGCACGCGGGTCTCCTGCTATCCAAACGCCGGGCTGCCCAACGAGGAGGGCAAGTACTTGGAATCGCCGGAGACGCTGGCTGCGCAGCTTGGGCGGTTTGCGGACCACGGCTGGCTGAACCTGGTCGGCGGCTGTTGCGGGACAACGCCCGCGCACATCCGCGCCATTGCCGCCGCGGTCGAGGGGAAGAAGCCGCGCGTGGTTCCTTCCCCGCCGCGCCGCTCGTTCTACTCCGGCATCGAGCTGGTCGAAGCGGAGGATTCCAACCGTCCACTGCATGTCGGCGAGCGCACCAACGTGATCGGCTCGCGTCTATTCAAGGACCTGGTCGCGCAGGAGAAATGGGAAGAGGCCAGCGAGATCGCGCGGCGCCAGGTGCGCAATGGCGCGCAGGTGATTGACGTCTGCCTGCAATCGAGCGAGCGCGACGAGATCAAAGACATCCCGCTCTTCTACGAGCGCCTGATCCGCAAAATCAAGGCGCCGGTGATGATCGACACCACTGACCCGGCGGGAGTGGAGCTGGCGCTGACCTACTGCCAGGGCAAGAGCATCATCAATTCCATCAACCTCGAGGACGGTGAAGAAAAATTCGAGCGCATGTGTCCCATGGCCCGCGCCTATGGCGCCGCACTGGTGGTGGGCTGCATTGACGAGGACAAGCAGCAGGCCCAGGCGTTTACACGCGAGCGCAAGCTCGCCGTTGCTCAGCGATCCTGCGGCTTGCTGACGGAAAAATACGGCATCCGCATCGTGGATATCATCATCGACCCGCTGGTGTTCCCTTGCGCCACCGGCGATGAGAACTACATCGGCGGCGCGGTGGAGACGATTGAAGCGGTCCGGCTGATCAAGGAAGCGATCCCCGGCGTTAAGACGATTCTGGGCATCTCCAACATCTCCTTCGGCCTGCCGGCGTCGGCGCGCGAGGTGGTGAACTCGGTTTTCCTCTACTACTGCACCAAGGCGGGCCTCGACCTGGCGATTGTAAATGCGGAAAAGCTCGAGCGCTTCGCTTCCATTTCCGTCGAGGAACGCCGCCTGGCGGAGAGCCTGCTCTTCAATACTCCGCCGGTGGACGTGCCTGAAAACCATCCGCAAGCCGATCTGCTGAAGACCGCGCCGGACGACTGGCGCCAGCAGACCCGCGAGCAGAAAGCGGCCATCAACCACCTGCACATCGCGCAGATCGCCGAGCATTTCCGCAAGCGCGGAGCGCGGGACAAGCAGAAGGCCGCGGACCTGCCGCTCGACCAGCGCCTGGCCAACTACATCATCGAAGGCAGCAAGGACGGGCTGGTCGCCGATCTCGACCGCAAACGGGCCGAAGGTGCCGCGCCGCTGGAGGTCATCAACGGCCCGCTGATGGCCGGGATGGGAGAAGTGGGGCGGCTGTTCAACAACAACGAGCTGATTGTCGCTGAAGTGCTGCAGTCCGCCGAGGCCATGAAGGCTGCGGTGAATCATCTCCAGAAATTCATGGAGAAGGCCGACACCGCGGCACGCGGCAAGATCCTGCTGGCGACGGTCAAAGGCGACGTCCACGACATCGGCAAGAATCTGGTGGAGATCATCCTGGCCAACAACGGCTACGAGGTGGTGAACCTGGGGATCAAGGTGCCGCCGGAAGAATTGATCCGTGCATATCACCAGCACCGCCCCGACGCCATCGGTCTTTCCGGCCTGCTGGTAAAAAGCGCGCAGCAAATGGTGATCACCGCCGGCGATTTGAAAGACGCGCAGATCCAGGTGCCGTTGCTGGTGGGCGGCGCCGCGCTCTCGGAAAAGTTCACCAAGAACAAGATTGCGCCCAGCTACTCCGCGCCGACGCTCTACGCCAAAGACGCCATGACCGGGCTGCGCCTGATGAACGAAATCATGGACCCGAAGATGCGCGAACAAGTCCTTCAAGCCCATACCGCCGGCGGCGCTATCGATATCGAGGTGAGTGTGCAGCTCGAGCGGGCCCCCGCGGGAGGAGCGCGCAGCACGAAAGTTCGCGCGGATATACCGCTGCCTCCGGCTCCCTACCTTGACCGCCGCGTCCGCCAGGTTCCGCACCTCACGGAGATCTGGAGCTACATCAACCCTTACATGCTCTATGGCCGGCACCTGGGCTACAAAGGCCCATTCGAGCAGCGCCTGGCCGAGCGCGAGCCCAAGGCGCTGGAGCTATTCCACCAGATGGAAGAGGTCAAACACGAAGCGGCGCAGTGGATGAAGGTGCGCGCCGTCTGGCAGTTCTTTGAGGCCGCGCGCGACGGCAACGCTATCGATCTTTTCGCTCCCAGGGCGGAATCGCCACTGCACACGTTTCGCTTTGGCCGGCAAGCCAAGGCAGACGGGCTATGTCTGAGCGATTACCTGCTCGATGCCGAGGACGGGCGGCGCGACCACATCGCGCTGCTGGTTACCACGGCCGGCGAAAGCGTGCGCGAACGCAGCGAACACGCCAAAGCCGCGGGGGAATATTTCAAAGCGCACGCCATTCAGGCGCTGGCCGTGGAGAGTGCCGAGGGTTGCGCGGAATGGCTGCATCGCCGCATCCGCGAAGACTGGGGCTTCCCTGACCCGCCCACGCTGACCATGCACGAACGCTACACCTCGCGCTACCGCGGCAAGCGCTTCAGCTTCGGCTATCCCGCCTGCCCGAACCTCGACGACCAGCAGGCCATCTGGAAACTGCTGCGGCCGGAAGAGATCGGCGTGCGGCTGACTGAAGGGATGATGATGGAGCCCGAGGCCAGCGTGAGCGCGCTGGTTTTCCACCATCCGGATTGCGCGTACTTCACTGCCAGCGAAACAGCAGAAGAGCCGGCGACGTGATTTCCTGGAGTGCGGCGGCTTGGAGTCTGTCGGAGATAGATTTTCTTGAACGAAGAATGAACAACTTACAAACCGTATGGTCTCTGTAAGTGATTGATTCTTGGTTCCACAACTCTTAACTCCGACAGACTCCAAGCTCCCACACTCCATAAAAAACGTGTGATGTTGAGCTAAGGCTTGTGAAGCAGGGGTGGTATCAGTTGTCTTTGAAGAGTTTTTCGAAGGCGGCTTCGTCGAGGATGGTGACGCCCAGCGCTTTGGCCTGGCCGTGCTTCGAGCCGGGGTCGGCACCCACCACCACGTAATCTGTTTTCTTGCTGACCGAAGAAGATACTTTCCCGCCGTGGCTCACCACCAGCTCGCCGGCCTGCTCGCGGCTGCGACGCTCGAGAGAGCCGGTGAACACAAACGTCTTTCCCGCGAAGCGAGGATCTTTCATCGCGCGGCGTTCGGCCGTCAGCTTGACTCCCGCCTTGGCCAGTCTTTCGATCAGCTTTTTGTTGGCGGGCTCGGAGAAGAACTCGGCAATGCTTGCTGCCACCTTTGGACCTACCTCGTGCACCTCGGTGAGCTTCTCCTCGCTGGCCTCGGCGATCTCGCGCAAGTCTCCGAACTGGTCAGACAGTAGCTGTCCAGTGCGCTCGCCCACAAAGCGGATGCCCAGCGCGTAGACCAGCCTCGCCAGGCCGCTCTTCTTGCTGGCCTCAATCTCGTCGAGCAGGTTTTGCGCGGACTTTTCCGCCATGCGCTCGAGCGCCGCCAGCGGCTCCATTTCGAGTTTGTAGAGGTCAGCGACGTCGCGGACCATCTCCTTGTCGACGAGCTGGTCGACGATTTTTTCTCCCAGGCCGTCGATGTTCATGGCATCGCGCCGGGCGAAATGCAGCAGCCCCTCTTTGCGCTTGGCCGGGCAAGCGGCGTTGACGCAGCGGTAGGCCACTTCGTCTTCGGCTTTGTGGATGCGGCTGCCGCACTCCGGACATTTTTCGGGCATGGCGAACGGCCGGCGATCGCGCCCCTTCTTCACCACTTGCAGGATTTTGGGGATCACTTCTCCGGCGCGTTCGATGAGCACCGTGTCGCCGATGTGAACCCCGAGGCGCTCGATTTCGTCGAGGTTGTGCAGCGTGGACCGGCTGATGGTGACGCCGGCAATTTGCACCGGCTCGAGATCGGCGACCGGGGTGAGCGCGCCGGTGCGTCCCACCTGGACGAAGATGTCCTTGACCAGCGTGGTTTCCTGCCGCGCGGGATACTTGTAGGCGATGGCCCAGCGCGGGGCCTTGGCGGTTGACCCCAGCTCTTCCTGCAAAGCGATCTCGTCCACCTTGACCACCACGCCGTCAATCGCGTAGGGCAACTTCTCGCGGCGCGCGTCGAGCTTGACGCAGTAGTCCCAAACCGCGTCGAGCGAGCTGAGCAGCTTCCAATCCGCGCAAGCCTTGAAGCGCATGGCCGCAAGGGCTTTGAGCGCCTGGGAATGGCGCTTGACGGGCCCGCGACCCTCGGCGGAAAGCAGCAGGTAGGCGTAGAAATCGAGCCGGCGCGAGGCGGTGATGTTCGGGTCGAGCATGCGCACCGCACCCGCCGCGGCGTTGCGCGGGTTGGCGAAGCGCTTGCCCCCCTGCTCTTCCTGCTGGCGATTGAGGTCCTGAAACGCGCGCGCGGTCATGATCACTTCGCCGCGGACTTCAAAGCTGGCGGGGATCTTGTGCTTGCGGAGAGCGTCCGGGTCCACCTGCAGCGGGATCGAGCGGATGGTGCGAACGTTCGGCGTGACGTCTTCGCCGCTCGAGCCGTCGCCGCGGGTCACGCCGCGCGCCAGCTGCCCGTCTTGGTACTGCAGCGAGAGACTCAGCCCGTCGAACTTGTGCTCAACCACGTAATCCATCCGCTCGCGCCCGGCAAGCTCGTGCACACGGCGGTCGAAATCCCGCAACTCTTCTTCCGAATAGGCGTTGTCGAGGCTGAGCATCGGCCGGCGATGCCGCACGGTCTCGAAGCCCTCGCGCGGGGCGCCGCCCACGCGCTGCGAAGGCGAATCAAGCGTGCGCAGGTGGGGATGCTCGGCCTCAAGCGCCTTGAGCTGTTGCATCAACTGGTCAAACTTGGCGTCGGAGATTTCCGGGTCGTCGAGGACATAATAGCGGTACTCGTGCTTGCGGATGGTCTGGCGAAGCTTTTCGATCTGATTGTTGACCGGTTTGCGCGCTGCCAAGGAAAAACCCCGCGATGGTGCGTGCTCTAAAGCCGGGCTAGTATACAATGCCCTTTGGTGAGCTGTGGGTGTCCTTCCCTGCTGCATCCTTCTGAAAAGTCGGGCGGCGTAAAGCCGCCCCTACGTGGCCTGACCGAATGAAAACGGCGGCATTGATATTCAACCCGGTGGCTGGAGGCGGTCGGTCGCGCAGAAAACTCGACCAGGCAATAAGCCTGCTCGAGCGGTCTGGCTACCTGACGTCGCTGCTGGTGACTCGCGAGCCGGGGGAAGCCACGCGGCTGGCGCGGGAGTCTGTCGCCCAACGCCGCGACCTGGTGATCGTCCACGGCGGAGACGGCACCATCAATGAGGTGGTCAACGGCTTGGCGGGAACCGACACGCCGCTAGCGGTCCTCCCTGCCGGTACGGCAAACGTTCTGGCCAAGGAGCTGGGCCTGCCGAGGGATGTCCTGCGCGCAGCCGAATTGATCCCCCGCTCGACGGGCAAGCGCATCGCCCTGGGCCTTCTGGTGCCGGCGGCGAATCCCGAGATGAAGCGCTATTTCCTTTGCCTCGGCGGCGCGGGCCCGGATGGCGAAATGACCCACGCGCTCAATCCCGCGATGAAATTGAGAGCGGGAATCCTGGCGTATTGGCTGGAAGGATTCCGGCAACTCTTCCGCTACACATTCCCGAGATTCCAGGTGATCTCCAACGGCCATACGCTGGAGGCCTCGCTCGTTGTGGTTGGCCGGACGAAACATTACGGCGGACCCTTCCGGATTACCACCGGTGCCGACCTGTTCGAGGATTCCTTCGAAGTGGTCGCGGTGACCACACGCAGCCCGTGGCGTTACTTGAGCTACCTGCCTGCCCTATGGCTGGGCACGCTGCGGGGCATGGAAGGCATCCACACCTGGAAGACGACCGAGCTGCGCTGCGTGCCCAACGGCACACTGGTCCGCGCTCAGGTGGACGGCGAACCCGCGGGCACACTGGCCGCGGAATTCCGAATCGTGCCGGACGCGCTGACGCTGCTGGTCCCGCCGCGCGCCTGACGCGAATCTGGCTCGCGGCTGTCCGTCCGGCGGCCCTTAGTATGGATGCTCTCACCCACACTCTTGCCTCCTATGCGCTTTCCCGCGCTGCGAACAAAGAATCTTCGCTGCGCCTCACAATCCTCTACGTAACCGCCGGGCTGGCGCCGGACCTGGACGCACTCGCAAAACTTGCCGGCGTGATGCCGGGGCTGGCCTATTCCCGCGCCGTGACTCATTCACTGGCTGGCGCAGGCGCGCTCGCGGTGCTGCTGGCGATAGTGTTCTGGCGGCTCGACACGCGCCGTTCGCCCGGCAAGATGACATTTCTGCGTGCGCTGGGTGCGAGTGCCCTCGCCGCGGGCGCACACCTGCTGATGGACGCCACCTCCAGCCGCGGTGTGGCTCTGCTGTGGCCATTCCGGCAGACGCGGACGGCTGGCGACCTGATGCTCGAGATCGATCCAATTCTCCTTGCCGCGCTGCTGCTCGGTGTCCTGCTGCCGCTGCTGTTCCGGCTGATCGCGGAGGAAATCGGCGCGAAGAAAAGTTCGAGCGCGGGCCGCGGCTGGGCGCTGGTCACGCTGGCGGCGGTCGCGCTGTATGGTGGCGCGCGGTTCTTGTTGCACACGCGGGCGGTGGCGGCGCTGGAAGCCAACAACTACCACGGGCGCGCGGCGCTGCATGCCGGGGCATTTCCCTCCTCGCCCTGGCCGATGAGCTGGCGCGGCGTGGTGGAAACGGAGATGACCATCGAGGAAGTGAACGTATCGCTGGGCGCGGCAGAGGCAGTGCACCCGGAGCGGGCACGCACTCACTACAAGCCGGAAAGTTCTCCGCTTCTCGAAGCTGTGCGCTCGACCCGGACGGCGCAGTTCTACTTGAAGCTGGCGCGCTTCCCCGCCGCGATCATCGAGAAAACACTCCAGAGCTACCACGCCGAGTTGCGCGAGATTGGGTATTCCGCCCTGCGCGCGCGGGAAGAAGTGTGCGTCGGAGCTTTCGAATTGGACGAGACTGGAAAGGTGTTGCGCGAAAGTCTGCGTTGGGAGCGGGCCAAGTAGCGCTGCCCTTCCGGGCAGCAGGTGCTGGGCTGAAGCCCAGCGCTACACCGGCGCGTTGCGAAATAGCAGTCTTGTCGCTGCGTAGCACACCAGGACGAACGCGCACGCACCCAGGGCGAAGGCGAGTTTGTGCTCGAGGATGGCGCGCTGGGCCGCCTCCCCGTAATGCACCGCCAGGATGCCGATCACCAGATAGCGAAATCCACGTCCCGCCACCAGCGCCAGACTGAACGGCCGCAAGCCGGCCTGGAAAACTCCGGCGCCGATAACCAGCAGCTTGAACGGCATGGGTGGCGGGAGGATCGAACCAATAGCCACGGAGAGAAAACTATTGCGCTCCAGCCAGTGGCGGATGCGCGCGGCACGCCCGCCGGCATGGCGATGGAAATAGGCTTCCCCGCCGCGGTGCGCCAGGGCATAGATGGTGAGACACCCGGCCAGCGATCCCAGCGTTGCCGCGGCGGCGTAGAGCGGCATGCGCCCGGGATGCAGGACGGAGAGCTGAATCACCAGAA
>JBGPJC010000141.1:0-8823 GCA_041485165.1 Terriglobia bacterium
ATCCGGCGTGGTCGGCCGGGAGGGCCATGCCAAAGCCTTCGCCGCGGGCCAGGGATTCGCGCTCGGCGTCCAGGCATGACTGGTGCCCGGCATGAGCAGAATGGTCCGTCTTGGTCTGGCCGGACATCAGCGGGAACCGCAGCGCCCCGGCATTCGGAGCGGCGGTCACCAGCGCGGCGACGAGCAGCAAAGAACTCACACCGTTCATTCGATTTTTCATCACATCCTCCCCAGGAATCCTGAGTTGACCATCCCATATGGACGCGCGGACTCTAGAACTTGTCTCATATATTGTTGGCAGGGGGTGGCACAGCCATTCCTGGCTGCGCTCTTACTTCCTCCTTCCAGCAGAGCTCCGCTTCGTGCGGACTGTTTTGGCTGTATTTCTTGGTTTCTTAAGGGGCGGCTTTAGCCGCTGAGGTCCTGCCTGCCAAACCCCTCGGCTCCATCTATGAGATGCCTTCTACGCCCCGCCCGCCGCCGGCCGCGGGTGCGGCTCCACGCCGCGCCATCCCACCGCGCCTCCCTGCCAGGCGCGCATCACTGCACGGAAAATAACGATGTACATCATCTGCCGGTAGTAGAAGCGCTGCAGCAACAGAGGAAGCAGCAGCGACCAATCCTCGTCGCGTTCGAGCGCAAAGGCCACTGCGCAAGTCAGCAGGTCGATGAGCATGAACAGGGCGAAGAAGATCAGCGAGCGCTGCACGTCCTCCGCGGTCCACCGCGCAATCATGGTGACGTGGAACTGCTCCAGACCCAACGAAACCAACGAAACCACGAACAGCAGGTCGAGCACGGGCGACACCAGGGGAAGAAGGATTTGGAAGAGGAAGACGTTGGGCAAGGCGATCAAACCCATCGAGCCGTAGCGCGGACGGCCCAGGGTGTCACGATGCTTCCACACCGCCTGCAATGTCCCGTAGGTCCAGCGAAACCTTTGCTTGATGAGCGCCTCGGTGGTCTCCGGCGCTTCCGTGTGCGCCCGCGCCATATCGTCGTAGGAGATGCGCCCACCGTGCCGGCGGATGGAAAAGGTCAGGTCGGTGTCTTCCGCCAATGTGTCCGGAGCAAAGCCGCCGGCGGCGCGGACGACATCGGCGCGCCAGGCGCCCAGTGCGCCGGGAACGACGGTGATGCAGTTTAGCAAGTCGAAAGCGCGCTTTTCCATGTTTTGGCTGGTGATGTATTCCAAGGCCTGCCAGCGCGTGAGCCAGCGGGTGCGGTTGCGCACCTTGACATTGCCGGCCACGGCGGCGATGCGCGGATCGACGAAGTTGCGCACCAACTTGCGCACCGTGTCCGGTTCAATGACCGTATCGGCGTCAATGGTGATCACGATTTCGCCGGTGGCCATGGCCAGCGCCTGGTTGAGCGCGGCAGGCTTGCCGCGGTTGGGCTGATGGTGCACGCGCACGCGGGGATCTCCGGCAAACTGCCGATCGAGGATTTCCGCGGTAGCATCCGTCGAGCCGTCATCCACCACCACCACCTCGATGCGCGGATAATCCGCGGAAAGCACGGAGCGCACGGTATCAGCAATGGCCGCTTCTTCGTCGTGCGCGGGGATCAGCACGCTGACGCTGGGGCGAAAGCCGGGATGTTCGCGGACTTCCGGGCGCATCTTTTCGATCACCGCGAGCATTCCGACGAAAATGGCGCGGCCGCTCACCAGAGCGAGCCCCACGCTGAAAATGACCACGATGGAAAGCCGCAGCAAGTGGTAAAGGTTGAAGATGAAGGCATCGGCCCGGGCGACAAACTGTTCGTCGCGGGACAGCCGGGGCATCACCTGGGCCCTGGTGGTGCCCAGCAGCGTCGAGACCGGCACCAGCTCGAACCCCGCCGCGCGCAGGCCGTCAATGATCTGCGGCAGCGCAGCGACGGTATTCGCGCGGCTGCTGCCGCCGCCATCGTGCAGCAGGACGATATTCCCTTTGCCGTCGCGGGCCTGCTGGATCACGCTCGCGGCGATGTCCGCAGCCGCCGCCGGCGCGCCGCCGCCTTCGCGGCCCCAATCGTGCGGATCGATGCGGGAACCGATCAGCACATACCCGAGGGATTGTACGGAGGGCAGCAGCGCGACGTCGTCCGCGGACTCAGGCTGGTGGTCGATGCCGTACGGCGGGCGAAAGAGAATCGGCTTGATCCCCAGTACGCTTTCGAAAAGACGCTCGGTGAGGTTGAGCTCGATAGTGATCTGGGAACGGGGGATTTCCGCGAAATGCGGGTGGGTATAGGTGTGGTTGGCGATCTCGTGCCCCTCGTTGTAAATGCGCCGCAACAACCCCGGATTGTCACTGGCGGAGAGGCCAAGGATGAAAAACGCAGCCGGGGCCTTTTTGGCTTTTAAAATGTCGAGAATCTCGGGAGTAAAGCGCGGGTCGGGGCCATCATCAAAAGACAAGGCGATCTTGCCCGGCAGCGCCCCGATCTGATCGATCTGATAGGTGCGCGGCAATTTCACATAGGTCTCGCCGACGATGGCGTCCACCGAAGGGTCGTAGCTCAACTCCCGGGTGCCGCTCTCCGGTTCGGAAGTGATCCGCCAGATGTCTCCATCCCCTTCGAGGACCAGATCGTAACCCGGAGGCAATAGCTTGAGGCGCGAGCGGACCTCTTCGTCCGACGATTTCGCCTCCACGACGCTCCAGAGCGAGGGGTCCTCCGAGCCGAGCCGCCAGATGGCCACGCCGCGGGCGCCGCTGCGTTCCGCGGCGCGAATCTCGTTGAAAGCGGTGACGCCATCGAGCATCCACACGTGGTGCTCGCGTTCCTTTTCGTCTACGTAGGAATAGAAAGGGTTGAGCTGGTCGGAGTCGAATTCGATAGTGGCCTCCGACTCCATCGAAGTGACCACGGCCTGCTGGTAGCTGATGGATTGGGCGATGGGACGCGGATCTTTGCGCGTGGGGACCGCCCAATCGTAGGCGTAATTGGCGACGCCCATGATCAGTTTTTCACGCGGCACGTCTTGCAGGGTCTCCTCGATGTTTTGATTGAACCAGTCCTGGGCGGCGATGGCTCCCGCCGGAGAAGTAGTCCAGTGCTGGTCGTAGTTCATCAGGATCACTGCGTCGGTCTGCTTGCCGAAATAGCCGTAGTCCCAATCCGAATCCCGCGCCGGCACCGCCACCATCAATTTCAAGTTGATGCGGTGCAGTTCCGCGGCCAGCTCGGCGATGAAGCGTTGGAACTCCGGCTGGTTTCGCGTGGGGATGTCCTCAAAGTCCACCACCAAGCCTTGCTGGCGCGCACTGGTGGCGTAGGCGCACAGGTCGCGGACCAGCCGCGCGCGCGCCACGGCGTTGGCCAGCATGGCGGTCATCTCCTTGGTCCGCCAGACGACTCCGTCGTAGTTATTTACCAGTGCCATGGTGGGAATTTCCACCTCGAGGCTGGAGAGCCACACCTGCAATTTTGGATCGGAGACAATGGCCAGCGCGCCATCCGGTGAGGTGGCATGGAGCAACTCGGGAATAAGCAGGTCGAGGTGGCGGTAATTCTGCCTCAGGGAAGCCAGACTGGTGGGGTCCCAGCTCACGTAGAAGGCGGCCTGAATCGGGTCGTAGTTATCTGGCGCTTTGCCCAATGCGGCTACGCGGCGGCGGCGGCCCGGCCGCAGGTTGGGTAGCTTGCGGGGCGGCTTCTTGGAGTTCACCGCGTGCACTCCAGGCTTTCTATCCGGCACCAGGTGATTGGTCAGATCCGGCTGGATAAGGATGCTGATGCAGAAAACGATGAGGAGCACGGCGAACAGCGCGCCGCTGATTTCCAAGGTGCGTCGCGTGGCGCGCCATCGGCCTTGCTGCTCATCGTAAAAAACCGGCTTGCGATTCGGCATGGTCTCAGTCCAAGCTAGCTTGCGGCCGTGGCCCTGTCAATCTCACCGGCGAGCCCTGCAAATGGATGGCCTCGCGCTGCGCTGCTCAAACATATTGTCCCCGCTCTCCTGGTTGGCCTGGCGCTGCGGCTGTTTTTCCTGTGGCGTTTCCCCACGGTTGCCGGCGATTCAGACATTTACGAAAAATTGGCACGCAACTGGATTGACTTCGGCGTCTACGGACTCCGCATCCAGGGAAACTTGAGTCCGGTGGACGTACGCGCGCCTGGATATCCGGGTTTCCTCGCTATGGTCTACTTAGTTCTCGGTCCGACCCGGCTCGCAGTGCGGTTGGCGCAGACAGTTCTCGATCTGGCGAGTTGTTTGCTCATCGCCTCGCTGGCGGCCCGGGTGGCCGCACCTCAGCAGGCGGGCACGCCGCCCAAGCCGGCGATGCGCGCCTACCTTAGCGCGCTGTGGCTGGCCGCGCTTTGTCCGTTCACCGCAAATTATGTTGCCGTGGTGCTCAGCGAGACGCTCATTGTTTTCCTGACCACTGCCGCGCTCCTCCTGCTGGTGATTGCCTGGCAAGGCGATGGCGTGGCGCGGTGGCAAGAGATCTCGAGCGGCCGGTGGCTCGCCGCCGGCTGTGTGATCGGTCTGGGCACGCTGGTGCGTCCGGAAACGCCTCTTCTCCTCGTTGCCGTAGCTCTGGTCATCACCGCACGCTGCCTGAAACGGGGCGAGTGGCAAAAACTCTTGCGGATTGGAATCTTGCTGGCCGGCGGAGTCCTTTTGCCGCTGCTGCCGTGGGCGGCGCGTAACTGGATCACCCTGGGGCGCGTTCAGTTCCTCTCCGCGCGTTACGCGGAGCTCTCCGGGGAATACGTGCCGCACGGCTTTTCCGCCTGGACAGGGACGTGGCTGGTTCGTTTTCGCGACGTCTATCTCGTGTCTTGGAAAGTTGAGGATCAGGAGATCGATATCGATGACCTACCGGCCTCGGCTTTCGATTCCAGCGCGGAGCGCGATCGCGTTGCCGCTCTGCTCCACGAGCTCAACGACGACATGGGGATATCACCGCAGCTCGACGCCAAATTTGGCGAGCTGGCCCGCGAGCGCACCCGGCGGCATCCTCTGCGCACCTATCTGTGGGTGCCCTTGCAGCGACTGGCCACGCTGTGGTTCACGCCGCGCATCGAGCTGCTGCCGTACTCCGGGCGCTTGTGGCCGCCCGCCGAACAGTACGCCGACGATCCCACCGACTTCAGCGTGACGCTGGGTTTGGCGGCGGTAAATGTGGTTTACCTTGGTTTGGGTCTCGCGGGCATGTGGGTGTGGTTACGGCGGCGCCAGGCCGTTGCGATGGCAGCAATCCCCTCCGGCGTGGCACTCCTGGTGATTTTCGTCGCCGTGCGTGCGCTGTATTTCCTTCGGGTGGATACGCCCGAGCCGCGGTATCTTCTGGAGTGTTTCCCCGTGGTGATTGCGCTCGCCGCACAGACTTGGGCGGGGTCTCCAGGAAAACTTAGCCCTCGCCCCAGGTAGAGGAGCGCCGCGCTCGCCGCTTTCCTCGTCGCCGCGGCGACCTCATTCCTTAAATGCCGGCTACTTCTTCGGGAAGTTAGGGTCCGCTTTTACCTCATTGATCTGCTTGGTGTGGCGATCGCTATGCGCCGCGATGAAGAGTATCCACTCGTAGGCGTCTAGCTTTTTCCCGAGCGGGCTGTCGATAGCGTGCGCGCGCAGGTCTGGTGTGCTCTTCAGGAATGCCTCGGTCTTCGCCCGGCTTGCGAGGAAATGCTTCAGCGCTCCCTGCGGTGAGCCAAAGCGGTTGGTAGGCCGCAGCGGCTCGGGTGCATCCACCTTGTGTGAGCGGTCAGGGATCATCGCCAGAACCATCTCGTCAATCTGTTTGACATCGCGGTTGGAGTCCCCAGGGGCCTTCATGACCTTCTCCTCAGTCATCCCGCGCAGCATGTCTTCCGCGGCGGCGATATGCTCCATCACCTGCGCGACCGACCAGCGCTCGGGGGCCGGCTTGAAATTCCACTGCGCATCGGAAAGGCCTTTGGTGGCTTCTCGGATGTTTTTCTTTGTGGTCTCAAGATACTTATGCGCGCGGTTGCGCTCGGCCTTCGACAACGCTGGCGCCTCCACCGCGGCCGCGCCCACCACCAGGAACAGAACGGCGAAAACCCCACCCCACAGTTGTTTCATTGCTCTCTCCTCCCTTTTTTGGCCACTTACCTTAGATCCAGCCAGAACCTACGGCCATCTCCGCGCATTCGAAAACGGATTCAGCCCCTGCTCTGTCCCGTTATGAAGACCTGCGCCGGTCCAGCAGCACCTGGGATGGTACATCTTAGAAGCGCACGCCGCGACGCACAAGGAGTTGACGAACGAGCCTAAACAGGCTGACGAGATTCTCCACCGCTTTCCAGCATGCCGCCCGCTGCTACTCAGTTTTCTCCCGGGGGCTCGGGATGAATGGTGACGCGAGAGATCTGCGGAAAGCGCTCGCGCACGCGGAGTTCGAGCGCGGCAGTGACGTCGTGAATTTCCGTGATGGGCAGGCCGCCCTCCATCACGCAGTGGCAGGAGACCAGGATCTTATGCTCGGCGCGGCGCACCTGCACCTGATGGCAATCCACCAGCTCGTGGTATTCGCTGCGCAGGCCGTTGATATGCTCCTGCACGGCGGCTTCGAGCTCCTTCATGGTGTCCGCGGCGGAGATGTGCGCGCCCAGCGGCTCGATGTGGATGATGACGTCGGCGACCTCGGTGACCTCAGCGAGGATTTCGCGCTCCAGGTCGGTGGCGTTGCGGTGCGCCTGGCTGAGCGTCAAGCCCTCGTCCACCTCGAGGTGCAGCTCGACAAACAGCCGCCCATCCACCTGGTTGGCGGAGAGCTCGTGGATGGCCAGGCCGCGGCGCTGGGCGATGGCGCGGATGCGGTCGAACAGACCTTCGTTGGCCGGAGCGCGAGGTTCCATGTGCACCATCACGTCCGCGGGGACGATTTCGGCGACACGCTTCTCGACCGCGTCACTGATGGCGTGGACCTGCTCGAAGGTAGCCGTGCGCGGTACGCTGATGGTCACATCCACAAAGTGCCGGCCGCCGGCGCGGCGCACGCGGACGCGCTCGGCGGCGAGCACGCCTTTGAGGTCGTTCACGCCGGCGGCAATACGCTGCTGAAGTCCGGTGGGAGCGGCGTCGAGCAGAGCATCCAGCGTCCGGCGGCCGAGTTGCGCGGCCACCCAGATGACCACCGCGGCCACCATCAGTGCGGCGATGGGGTCGGCGTAGGCGAGCCAGGGGGCGCCCAGGCGTTCGCCGGCCATCACCGCCAGCAAACCCAACACGACCACAGTGGTGCTCCATACGTCGGTGGAAAAATGCAGCGCGTCGGCCTCCAGCGCCTCGCTCTGGTGCCTCCGCGCCACGCGGTAGAGCGCGCGGGACCTGACTACGTCCACCGCCACGCAGACCAGCAGGACCAGGACGGCCAGCAGGCTGGGGCGAATGTGGATTTCGTGGAACAACAGGCGCCGCGCGGCCTCATAAATGATGTACAGCGCGGTGAGCAGCAGGAGAAGAACCTCAAAGAATGCCGAGAAGCTTTCGATCTTGGCGTGGCCGTAGGTGTGGTCGGCGTCTGGCGGGCGGTCCGAGACGCGCACGGAGAGCAGCGTGACCACCGCAGCCACCAGGTCCAGAGTCGAGTGCAGCGCTTCCGAGAGGACGCCCAGGCTGCCGGTGGCCACGGTGAGAAATACCTTGAGGCCCACCAGCAGCAGCGCGGAAAACACCGAGGCCGCGGCGGCCAGCATTTTTTCTCGTGCGGCTTCCTCGATTGTCACTAAGGCACCGTGCCGGGCGCGTCTCAGTCCTTGAACGTGTTCATGTCCATGATGGCTTCGAGAGATTTCGAGGCTTCGATCATGTCTTTCGCGGTAAGAGGATGGGCGAATGCCGCGAGCCCTCCGCTCCCGAGGAACGGGATGAATATACCAGCAAATCGCCGCGGGACGCAGAAACGGCTGGTATACTCGAACGCGCATGTCGTCGCAAAAACCGCAAGCCAGAAGCGCTAAACACAGGACGTCATCCAGCGTGTGCCACGGCTCAGGATTCAAGATGCCGCAACTGCTCGAGAGTATGTTCTGCGACCCTTCCTCGGCGGTGACCCGCGCTCCTCGTAGTCCGCGCGGCGTCAAGGACTAGGGCGAGGAACCCTGCCCACCATGCAGTCCAATCAGGAGGATTCTCACCCGGCCGCGTCAGCGCAGGGTGACGTCCCGCGCCGGCCGAGGGCCAGGAGGCTGCGGCGGATCATTCTCACAGCGGTTCTTCTGGTGGCGCTTCCCGGCTTTTACGCCGTGGAAATCGAGCCTGCTTGGATCGAGGTAACCCATTTCCACGTGGATGCTCCCGTCCACCCGGCGATCAAGATTGCGCACCTCACCGACCTGCATACCCGCCAACTGGGACGCCCGGAGCGCAAGCTGCTCGAGCTGCTCGAACAGGAGAAGCCCGACCTGATTGTCATCACCGGCGATATGACCAACAACGATGGCACGCTGGAGGAAACCCGGTTCGTCCTGGACCGTTTGCATGCGCCTCTGGGTGTGTGGGCCGTGCGGGGAAATTGGGAAATCTGGCAGCAGCGCGACGATTTCTCGCAATTCTTCCGCGCCCACGGCCTGCACTACCTGCAAAACGAGAGCGCTCCCGTGCGCCAGGGCTTGTGGATGGTGGGGCTGGATGACCCGCGCGCCGGAAGGCCGAATATTGACGCGGCGTTTCGGGGAGTCCCGCCGGGCGTTTACACCATCACCTTGGCCCACGCTCCCATCGTCTTTGACGAACTCGTGGGGCACACCAACCTGGTGCTCTCCGGCCACACCCATGGAGGCCAGATACGCCTTCCATTCCTGCCGCCGCTCTGGCTGCCGCCGGGGTGCGGCGGATACGTCGAGGGCTGGTACCGGCAC
>JBGPJC010000142.1:0-8589 GCA_041485165.1 Terriglobia bacterium
AATTAACCCCCGTGCGGAAATCATCCTCAAACGCTCTCGCGTCCAGATGCCCTACAAACGATTTTTGGGGGGTGGGGATACATTTCCGGTCACCGAAAAACACACAAGAAATCAGCCAAATAGGTTTTTTCACAGCTTCGCGGAGAGCACGGAGGCTCGCGGAGAAAGACGAAGAGGGAGACAGAGAGCGCAGAGAACACAGAGAAAGAAAATGCTGAGAGTAGACCGCCAGTAAATCCGCTTACTTTTTCCTAAGGAAGAGAGAACCGAAGGTGAAACTTGCGCCGGGGTGTCTCTTGTCCAGAACAAATCGTTCACCGGTGTCCTGAAATGGATGGCCGTCCGGGTAAACGAGGCCGCTGGCGGCGACCAGACGCTCGACCTCGGCAGCGTCGCGGATGGCCCCGGGCTGCGGCGCGCCGGCACCAAAATCAAATGAGATGGCCATGACACCGCCGGGGCGCAGGAGCGAGGCGAGGCGCTGCACGACCTGCGTCTGCGCTGTTTTCGGAATGTGCTCGAGCACGCTGGCGGAAACCACGGCATCGAACGGCTGCCAGTCCGGCGGCGGGGCCGATTCCACCAGATCGTATGTCGAGGCGCGCAGCGGCCATTTCCGCTTCACAGCAACTTGATTGGTCCAGTCCACGAGCGGGCCGTCCACGTCCAGGCACAGCACTTCGACTCCCCGCGAAGCGAAGAAAAAGATGGGCAGCGTCGCGCCACCGCCAAAGTCCAGGACGCGGCGCGGAGCACCGCCCTCGCAGGAAAAAGCTCCGGCGGCGCCTCGCGCGTATTCCCACAGCTTGTGCCAGCGGACGGCAAAGCGCCGGCGGAGGATCCCGTTGACGGCAAAAGGAGTGCCCTCGAAACCGAGACGCAGCGCCAGGCGGCGGAGCTGGCGCGCCCTGAGGGCCACGCCGGGCTCTTCGAGATCGTGGCGGCTGAGCGTCTTGCTGGTCAATTTGGCTTCAATGCTGTTTAGCTGCAACGCAGTTTTCCCCGGTGGTGCCGTCCTGTCTTTTACCTTTTCGCTGCGGGCGGCGCAACCCGCGGCGTAGTGGGGTGTTTCCGTATGGTAGAGTACGCGACAAGAGCGATGGCGGAGTTCGGCAGATACGAAGTCGTGGAAGAGATCGGACGCGGCGCGATGGGCGCCGTGTACAAGGCCCAGGACCCGCTGATGGACCGCGTCGTCGCGGTCAAGACCATCCTCTCCGCCGCCCTGGAGGGACCGCAGTCTTTTGAATACCGCGAACGGTTCGACCGCGAGGCCAAAGCCGCTGCGCGGCTCTCCCATCCGGGAATCGTGCAGATTTATGACCGCGGCGTGCAGGATGGCACGCACTTCCTGGTGATGGAGTACGTCCCCAGCCGCACACTCGAAGCGGTTCTTGACGCGGGCGAATTCTTCACCCTCCAGCGCACTTACGAGATCGGCGAACAACTGGCCGACGCCCTGGAATACGCGCACCAGCGCGGCGTGATCCACCGCGACATCAAGCCGGCCAACATCCTGCTCACCGGAACACCCGAGCGCGCCAAAATCACTGACTTTGGCGTGGCCAAACTTTCCGCCGCGCAGGCCACTTCCTCCGGCGCGTTGCTGGGCACGCCGACGTTTATGGCCCCGGAGCAGTTCACCGGCATGACCGTGGACGGCCGCTCCGACCTCTTCTCTCTGGGAGTGATCCTCTACTGGATGGCCACGGGAGACAAACCCTTCAGCGCCGAAACCATTACCGCGGTGTCCTACAAGATCGTGCACACCGATCCGATCTCGCCGCGCAGGCTGAATCCGGCGGTGCCCGCGGAGCTCGAGGCGGTGATCCTGAAGTGTCTGGAGAAAGATCCGGCCAAGCGCTATGCGGCAGGGGAACAGCTGGCGCGCGACCTGCGCAGCCTGCGAGAGACCGGTGCGCTCCCGGCAGACCGGCTTAGCGCTATGCTTCCTTCCCTGCCGGGATCCACTGCAGCGCCGGCGCCCTCCGACCTCCAGGCGACCATGCCGCTCAGCGCGTCAGCGAGTGGCGTGTCGAGCCGCGAAGACGAGACCCAGGAGACGGTGGCAGTGCGCCCGCCCGCCGGCACAGCGACTGGATCAGGGTCGCGCGCGTCGTCCGCGCCGCCAGTGAGTCCGCCTGCGACTCCGCCACCCTCGCCGCCAGCGTCAGCGCAACAACTGGAGAAGCCGCCGGCCAAGCCCGCACCTTCTTCGCTGTCACCGCCGGTGGTGCAACCGAGGAAACCGGCACAGCCGAAACCGGTGGCACCGCGTCCGATCGGGCTTGCGCAAATGCCCGTGCGGCAGAAATCGTCGCGCGGCTGGCTGTACGCGGCTATCGCCGCGCTAATCGTCTTGATTGTGGGCGGAGCCATCGCCAACAAGAGAAAGCAAACGGCGGCGCTCTCCCAGTCCACCGCCCCGAGCAGCGCCTCGGAGCCCGTACCACCGCCTCCGCTTGTGGAGAAGCCTGAAAATCCACCATCAGAAGAGGCGAAGAAAAAGCCTGCGGGCGGATCGCGGAGTGATACCGCTGCGAAAGTGGAGCCGCCGGCGAAGAAAGCAGAGAGTAAGCCGCCTCCCCCCGAGGAAACTCAGCCGGACATCAGTGGCTTCGCACTCCAGCTCCAAATCTATGCCACGGCGCTGTCCAACGTGGAGATCCAGCCGGACGACCGGCAAACGGCGACCCACCTGATGAAGGCGGGACACAAGATTTCTGCGGGCGCGGATAAAGCGTTCCTGTTACGGACCGACAATGCCGGCGCGCTGCGCCTGACACTCAACGGCCGGGAGTTGGCAGAGTTGGGTCCGCTGGGCGCGCCGCGGACGGTGCGTCTCTCCGCCCGCGACCTGAAAAAGTCCACGCAAGGGGCCTCTGTGCGTAATTCGGGCGGAGAAGTTCCTCCAGCACCTCCTGGAAAAGGAAAGGCTGGAAGTTCCTCCCCACGCCCCGCGCAGGCCACACTGCTGATTGATATTCCCCGGATGGCTGCTGCCGTGGACCTGACGGTATGGATGGACGGTCAGATCCTGTATGAGCATGTCCGGCAGCCGAATCGAGGCGCTTCGCCGGTCTCCGAACAGAAAAGCATTCCGGTGGGGAACCATTCATTCCGGGTGTTTCTGGGAAACCGGGAGAAGCAGAAGGGAATCGAAAAGATGACTTCCGGGGAGTTTACGGCCGGCAAGCCGCGCGTCCTGCGCATCGAAGTGTTCTATGGAGGGGCCCGCAAGGAAAACGGCCAAGTCCGGATAAACGTTTCGCTGGAATAGCTGGGCCTGGGGCGCGGTGGTTACCTAAGACGTGTGGCTGCCGTGCTCGCTCGCTGCTTTAGGAACTTCATGTTCGGGATTGTCAATCACCCAGTCCCCGGTAGGATTGAGGAATTCCAGACCCACCGCAAAACCCTGCCCGCGTTGCGCCTGGCAATAGGCCACACGCGCCTGGGCACGGAAGCCTCCGGGCAGCGAAGAAACCCACAGCCGCTCGTTCTTCCTCCACGGCCGCACGGAATGGACGCGAGCACCTTTGCTGCTGACATTCTCGGTAAAGGTGGTCTCGATGCCCGGCATGTCCGCATGTCCTGCCAGTTGCAGGGCGATGGACATGGGGACACGTTTTTCGCGCCGCGGAATCGCGGGAAGCTTCATGCCTTGGATACCCCCTCAGGAAGCCTGATCCAGGTAAGCAGGGTGTAGGGCAAAACCCCTCTCCATTCCTGATGGAAACATCATCCTTGATGAACACAGGCGAAGTACAGCGCCGGAATGCTGGCGCGACACCAAAGAGGAACGGTCAGGGAATGGGGTGTATGAACTCGCGGGGCTGCCGCAACCCTCGCCGCAATGGCGGGTGATTTCGTAGGGGCGGCTTTACGCCGCCCTAATGCCGCAGCGGGCGGGATAAACCCGCCCCTACTACTGCTAGATCTTGGGCTTCATCGGCGGCAGGTCGCGGGCCACGCTCTGGTCCGCAAACCCTGCGGTCTTGTGCGAGCCGTCGCAGAAGGGCTTATTGGCGGAGTGGCCGCAGCGGCAGAGGGAAAGCGCGGTCCGGCCGGCGAGGCCGAAGGCTTTTCCGCTGGCGTCCACAATCTCGAATTCCCCCTCGACGCGGAGCGGGCCGTTGGGGAGTGGCGTGATTTTCGTGTTGGGCATCGCTGCTGAGTCCTCCGGAAGATCTCGATTTCTTGACCCTCAGTATTTCGGGACTGAGGGATCCACTTCGTCCGACCAAGCCAGGATCCCGCCCTTCAGGTTGGCGATCTTGCGGAATCCGGCCTGGCGCAAGAATGCTACGGCATCGGCGGAGCGCTTGCCGCTGCGACAGTGTGCCACGATCTCGCGCGAGGTGTCCAGTTCGTGCACTCGCCGCGGCAGCTCGCCGAGCGGGATCAGGTAACCGCCGATCTGGCAGATCTGCACCTCGTGTGGCTCGCGCACATCGAGGATGAAGATGTCGTCACCACGGTCGAGGCGCGCCTTGAGTTCGCGGGGGGTAATCTCCGGAACGGCCACGGCGGGCGCCAGCGACTCTTCACCGCGGATGCCACAGAACTCCTGGTAGTCGATAAGCTGGGTGATGGTGCGGTGCTCGCCGCACAGCGGACAGTCCGGATTCTTGCGCAGCTTCAGCTCGCGGAAGCGCATTTGCAACGCGTCGAACAGGAGCAGGCGCCCGGCCAGCGGCTCGCCCTTGCCCAGAATCAGCTTGATGGTCTCCATGGCCTGGATCGAGCCGACGATGCCGGGCAGAACACCCAGGACGCCGCCCTCGGCGCACGACGGCACCAGCCCCGGCGGGGGCGGTTCGGGATAGAGGCAGCGATAGCACGGCCCGCCGGGATAACCGAACACCGTGGCTTGGCCCTCGAAACGGAAAATCGAACCGTACACGTTCGGCTTGCCGAGCAAAATGCAGGCGTCGTTCACAAGATAGCGCGTGGGGAAATTGTCGGTGCCGTCGACGATGATGTCGTAATCGCGGAGCAGCTCCAGGGCGTTCGCGCTGGTGAGCATGGTCTCGTGCGTCTCGATGTGGATGGCGGGGTTGAGGTTCGACAGCCGTTCCTTGGCCGCTGCGGTTTTATGCCGCCCGACGTCGCTCGATCCGAAAGTCACCTGGCGCTGCAGGTTGGTCAAGTCCACCACGTCGAAGTCCACCAGTCCCAGATGTCCTACGCCCGCGGCGGCAAGATAGAGTCCGAGCGGCGCGCCCAGGCCGCCGGTGCCGATCAGCAGGACGCGGGCCTGCTTCAGCTTGAGCTGCCCTTCCATGCCCACTTCGGGCATGATCAGGTGGCGGCTGTAGCGCAGGATTTCCTCGTTTGACAAGCTCACTGCGGGTGTCGCCCTCGCGGTATCAATTCTTGTGGCCATAAGCGCTCTCCGGTCATCTTGCGCCGTCAGGCGCGACCGCCGGCGATGGAGGGCACGATGCTGATGGTGTCGCCCTCGCGCACCGGGGTCTTTTCCTTCTGCAAGTAGCGGATATCGTCGTCGTTCACGTAAACGTTGACGAAACTGCGCAAGCGGCCGTCGTCGGCAAAGAGGTGGCGGCGCAGGTCGCCGTGCTGGGCGATGAGCGAAGCGAGCGCTTCGCCGACGGTTGCGGCGCTCACTTCCACGTTTTCGCGCTTGCCCGCGAAGGGGCGCAGCGGGGTGGGGATAATCACTTTTACGGGCATCGGTGCTGCTCCTTCTCCGCGTGTTTCCTCGTCTTTTTCGGCGCGACCATGATGATTAGCATCAACTCCGCGCCCGGGCGGCGATCTCAAGGGCCTCGGCCTGATAGCTGGAGCGGTCGTCCTCAAGGCGCCAGGAAGTTATCTCCTCCGCCGCGCCCGCGGCCACACTGACAATGATGTAGCTGTACCACGGCCAGGCGTGCTCGCGGTCGAACTCGCTGGGACGCGCCGGGTGGTCGGGATGGGAATGATACCAGCCCACCACCTCCAGCGCCTGCGCGTGGGCGGCGCGCTCGGCGGAACGCACATCGTCGGCAGTCACCGAAAAGCGGTTGCGCGGGGAGTCCTCCTGGCGGTTGTCGAGTGGAAAGAGGGCCACCACTTCGCGCGCCTCATCCGCGTCGCGCCCCAGCAAGGCGCCGCAGATTTCGTGCGGGTACCCCGCCGCGCCGAGGGCGCGGATTTGTTCTGCGATTTCTGCTGTCACTCTAAGGGACATCGCTATACTTCAGGGGCTGAAGACCCTTCGCTGACTGACTTCTCATGTCGCGGCTGAAGCCGCGACCCACAAATCCAAAAATCGGCTCAACTTCTGCTCTTCTCCCCAGAACCGTTCACTTCTTCTTCCCAGAACCGCTCGCTCAGATACTTCTCTCCTGAATCCGCAAACACGGTGACCATCAGCGCCTTCTCGCCACGCGGCAGCGAGGCAGCCACCTGGAAGCAACCCATCAGCGCTGCTCCCGCACTGATGCTTACCAGCAAGCCTTCCTCCCGCGCGAGGCGCCGAACCATTCGATAGGCATCCTCGGTGCGGATGGCGAGGTCCTGATCGGCCAGCGCCGGGTCATAAATCTTCGGCACAATCGCCGTGGCCATGTGCTTCCAGCCTTCGAGTCCGTGGAAAGCCGAATCCGGCTGGAGGCTGATGCAACGCACCGCGGGATTGCGCTCCTTGAGCCGCCGCGCGATGCCGACAAATGTGCCGCTGGTGCCCAGCCCGGCGACGAAGTGCGTCACTCGCCCCTCGGTCTGCGCCCAGATCTCCTCCGCCGTGGTGCGGTAATGCGCCAGTGTGTTGGCGGGATTGCTGTACTGATCGGGGTAGAAATAATTCTCGGGCGCCGCCGCGTATATCTCGCGAACTTTGCGGATAGCCCCGTCCGAGCCTTCATCCCCGGGCGAAATCACCAACTCCGCGCCGTAGGCCTTCAGGATGCGCAGGCGCTCGGGCGAAGCGCTGGAGGGCAGGCACAACTTCACGCCGTACCCGAGCGCCGCGCCGATCATGCTGTAGGCGATCCCGGTATTCCCGCTGGTAGCGTCGAGGATGATTTTGCCCGGTCGGAGAGCGCCGCTGCGCTCGCCTTCGCGGATCATGTTGAGCGCGGGGCGATCCTTGACCGATCCCCCGGGGTTGTACCACTCCGCTTTGGCGTAGAACTCGACCCCGGGAAACTCGCGTCCGACGCGCTCGATGCGCAGAAGCGGAGTATTGCCAATTCGCTCGAGCACCGACAGGCCGAGCTTCTTCTGCTGCTCTGTGGACACCTGCACGCAGGCCTGTGGCTTGGCTCCCATGGAAAAATCTGCGGCCTCCACGCAACGCGGTGGACGCGCGGGTCGGATGGATCTCCGAGCGTCTCGGGTCTGTCCCGCAATTCTTAGATGCAGCGCCTCGACTCTGGTATATGCGGCTAAGAATGCAGTTTAGCAGATACACCCTACTTCTGATAGAGATTCCGGGCGGACAAGATGTGCGCGGCCCTTATCCTCGATTCGGGGGAGTATAATCGAGCCATGGCCAGGGGCTGGGAGAGCAAGTCTGTAGAAGCGCAGATCGAATCGCAATCGAGCAACTCCGGCACCGCAAACCGTGTGCACCTGACGCCGGAGCAGATGGAAGCGCAACGCCAGAAACAGGTTTTGCTCCTGGCCCGCAAGAAAATCCAGAGCGACCTGCAGAGCAGCCAAAACCCCCGCCACCTGGAGCAACTCCGCAGCGCCTTGGCCGAGATTGAAGCCAGACTCGGACAATTGGACCGGAAGGGTTAGACACCTCCCGCGCGCGCACGACTAGAAAACTATTTGAAGAGTGTCATGTTCCCTGGCACCGCCTGGAGTGAGATGCTTCGTCCCCCGCAGGGACTCAGACAGGCGGTGGAGGGAAGTTATTCTGAACTCGGCAAGAAGACGGGGGCGCTGAGGGGCGGTTCCGTTTCCTGGGCCTGCGGGGTCGGTCCTTCCCGGAAGGCCTGCAATGCGCTCTCCGTGGTCTCATAAACACCAAAAGCGTCGAGGATCTTGGCCATCCGCAGCATCACAGCTATGCGTTCAGGCAGTTGGGCGAACCTCACTTCGCAGCCGGTGGCCTGGGCGAGGAGCGCGGTAAGGGCCAGCGGCCGGATGTCGCCGCCGTCCATGTTCTCGATGCCACCGAGATGCACCACAATGCGGCGATGTTCGCGCAGCAGCTCGCCGATCTGCTGCCCGAGCAGCTCAGTCTCGTTGCCAAAGGTGATCCTTCCAACGCAAGAGATTACCAACACACCTGCGGACACCTGGAGTTCAGTCTTAAGTGGCATAGGGATTTCCTCGTAACCTGAAGAAGCAACTCGGTTACTGCCGCGACATCTGACAGATGCGTGCGGCTCCTACAACGTTGCCATCTTATATTTTAACATCTTTCCACGGCATGAAGGGAATTTGAATGCCTGGTGAATTCTTTCCCACCGGCGACAGAACACCGTTCGCAAGCATTCTGGAAGATGCGAGCACTGTCCCAGGGGTAAGAGAAGTGCCGCAAGCGGGCGGCATTACCCGCAAGTGCTTTACACCTCGGGCAGGCTCGCATATTCTGATGATATGTGGCAGGTTACCGGGCATTTTTCAGAG
>JBGPJC010000143.1:0-8533 GCA_041485165.1 Terriglobia bacterium
ACGCTGATCTCTCGCCAGCTCACCCTGCGGCTCACCGATTGGGCCAATGTGGCGGGAATGCTCGCGCCGCCGGCGGCCATTGCCTTCCTGGTCGGGCTGATGAAGGAAACGCCCAACGACCCCAAGCTCCTGTTCATGGTGGTGTTCTCGGCGCTGTGGTTTGGCTGCTCGGCCTCGGTGCGCGAAATCGTGGACGAGCAACTGATTTACAAACGGGAAAGGGAACGCAACCTTCCCATCCCTTATTATCTGGGTTCGAAGCTCGTCTATCTGGCGGCCTTGGCGCTGGTGCAGAGCGTCCTTTTCATCAGCGTGATGACGATGATGGGCGCGCAGGAGAACCATTTCCTCGGTGCCCTGGGTATCATGTGGCTGTTGACGCTGGAGGGCGCACTGATCGGACTGGTCATCTCCGCACTGGCTTCCAACCCCGAAAAAGCTCTGTACATTTTCCCGCTGGCGCTGATCCCGCAGTTGCTGCTGGCCGGCTTGTTCATCCCCGTCCAGAAACCCGAGAAGGTGTACATGTTCCCAGAAGTGGAAGGCCGGCAGTTACCCCCGCTGACCAATGACAAGAACCTTCCCAAGGGCATGCAGCCCTTACTGCACTATGTGGCTTCTCCAGTGATGGTGGGCCGCTGGGGTCTCGAGGCGCTGTGCGATCTGTACGTCCACGACTACGAGAAGTACAGTTACCTGATCCTGGATGGTGTGACCATCTCGCTCCACAGCGACGAATTCCGCCGGGCTGATCGCCACTTCAATGCCCCCGGCAACAGCTCTTCCTCCATGGGCAGCGATGGCGATACGGCGCTCCCCGCCTACATGGCCGTGCTCACCCTGTTCGCCGCGGTAATGATCGGAACCACCGGCCTGGCATTGAAGATGAAGGATCGAAGATGACCGCGGGGACCACAAGCGCGGGAACGGCGCGCGTCCCGCGGGCGGAAATGTGCCGCTGCTGCTGCCGGTAGCGGTACGGAGGCAAATGAAAAGCCTATGAAGCAATGCCCAATCTGCTTCAGTGAATACTCGGACGAACACACCACTTGCCCCACCGACAGCGCGCGGTTGATGGAGACCAAGGAGTGGCAGCCAGGGCAGATGGTCGCCAACAAGTACCGCGTCATCGCCAAAATCGGGCGTGGGGGGATGGGTGCGGTTTACAAGGCCTTCCACGTGGGTCTGGAGGAAATCCGCGCACTCAAGGTGATGGACCCTCAGTACGCCCGGGATCCCAAATTCATCGTCCGCTTCCGTCATGAAGCGCAAGTGGCCCGCCGCCTGCGCCACCCCAACGCCGTGCACGTGGACGATCTCGACCAATCCGATGACGGCAGCCTGTTTATCGCCATGGAGTTCGTGGATGGCGTGAGCTTGCGGCAGTTGCTCACCGCCACGAAAGGCCCCATCCCGCTGGCCCGCGCCCTGTGGATCACCCGCTGCATCGCCGACGCTCTGGGCGCGGCGCATGCCCTGGGGATGGTCCACCGCGACATCAAGCCGGACAATATTCTGCTGGCGCGAGATGCCAGCGGGCGAGACATCCCCAAGGTACTCGACTTCGGCATCGTGGCCATGCGCGAAGGCTCGGCCATCCAGAGCTCGCGCCCGCTCATGACCCCGGCTTACGCCCCGCCGGAACAGTGGCAGGGGATGAAGGCCAGCGAGCTCGACGGCCGCGCTGACCTCTACGCTCTGGGCATGACCCTGTACGAGATGCTGACCGGCCGTCTGCCCTTCGACGCCCACTCGAATGAGGGCTGGATGCGCGCGCACCTTGAGCAAATACCGCTGCCGCCCAGCACTTACAACCGCGAGCTGGAAGGGAACGCGGACGTGGACAATCTGGTGCTGCGCATGCTGGCCAAGGATCGCGAAATGCGCCCCGCCGACGCCAATACATTGATCCAGGAGTTGAGTTTGGTCGAGGCCCAGCACTCCTGGGGAAAAGAAACCATCGTCCGTCCTCTCCCACCGGCCGCTCAGCGTTTTCCTACTCCTCCGCGCACCCCGACTCCTCCCCCCGCTTTCACGCCTCCTCCCGCTCCGCCTCTTCCTCCGGTCCGGGAGTGGGTCTCGCCTCCCCCTGTTCCGCCGGTGGAGAAAGAAGAAGAGATTCGTATGCCGCGTCCAAGCGGCCCTCGGTTTGGGGCGCAAAACGATCGTTCGGGCCAGGGTAGAGGGATGAAAATCGCCCTGGGAGTTGGCGTGGGCCTGCTTGCGCTGGCCGGCATCGTGTTCCTGGTGATTCGCATGATGAGCAAGCAACCCCCGGAGATCATCTCGTTCGATGCCGATCCAAAGACCGTGGAAGCGGGCAAGCCCGTGCGCCTTACCTGGGACTTGACGCACGCGACCAAATTCCGCATCGAGCCGCAAGGAGGCGAATTCACCGCCAAAGCGGACGATGTGGTCGTGAGTGGAACCACGGTCACGCCAAGGCAGGACACCACCTACATCCTGATGGCCAGCGGTCCGGGCGGGGATAAGGAGGCTCGCGTCAAAGTGAGCGTGAAGTCCGGCGGAACGAACCGCGTGATTCTTTTCCACGATGATTTCCATGGCGAAAAGAACTGGCAGGAGGGAAAATCCGACACTTGCGCCACCTCCTACGGTTCGGCCGGCTACTCGGTGAAAAATATTTCCAAGGGTGAGGAATGCGCGGTGACTCCGCACGGCACCATCTTCCTCGGCGCGAACGAGCGCCTCGAGGTCACTCAGCGCCTTTTGGGCGGGAAGACAGACGGCGACTACGGCCTGAAAATCGGCTGGCAGTCCGCGGAATCGAAACCCCAAGAAACGTTTTACACCTTCGGAATCACCGCCGACGGCAGCTACCAGTTGTTCCACTACCAGCACAAAGTTTGGAAAAAGCTGGTGGATCCGGCGAACCCGAAGAATCCCACCGATGCGGCGATCAAGACCGGCTATGGCGTGGATAACCGTCTGGCGGTGGAGATCCGCGGAAGGAGCATCTCGCTCTACGTCAATGACAAACTGCTGCGCAAGCTGGAGGTTTCCGGTGTGGTGCAGGGAAGGTTCGGGCTGTACGCCGACCAGCCTCAGCAAGAGGTGATTTTCTCCGACCTGACGGTGAGCCACCTGGGATCGTAGCGCAGCGGGTGGCGAGAAGAGCGTAACTCCTGTGGCGAGAGTAGAACAGAATGCGATGAAACAGTGCCCCATCTGCCTGTCCGAATACCCCGACACCATGACCAACTGCTCGCGCGACGCCGCGCCTTTGGTCGAGAACCGCGATTGGCCTCCCGGCACCATGGTGAAAAACAAGTACCGCATCGTGGCCCAGGTGGGCCGCGGCGGGATGGCCACGGTGTACCGGGCCATCCACCTGGCCCTCGAGGAGTTGCGCGCCATCAAGGTGATGGACGCACACCTGGCACGCGATGTGCGCTTCCTGCAGCGCTTCCGCCAGGAGGCGCAGATGTCCAGAAAGCTGCGCCAGATAAACGTCGTCCAGGTTGACGACCTCGACCAGGCTGAGGACGGACGGCCGTTCATCGCCATGGAGTTCATTGAGGGGTTGAGCCTGAGGCAATTGCTGACCTCGGTGGGCGGCCCGCTGCCGCTGGCGCGAGCCATCGCCATCACCCGCGGCGTGGCTGAGGCTTTGCAGGCCGCGCACGCGCTCGGCATGGTGCACCGCGACATCAAACCCGACAACATCCTGCTTTCCCGCGACGCCCGCGGCGCCGATATCCCCAAGGTTTTGGACTTTGGCCTGGTGGCCATGCGGGAAAGTTCTGCAACGCTCAGCTCCCAGCTCCTGCTCACTCCCGCCTACGGATCTCCCGAGCAGTGGGAAGGTAAGAGGAGCAGCGAGCTCGACGGCCGCGCGGACCTGTACTCGCTGGGGATGACGCTTTACGAGATGCTCGCCGGGCGGCTGCCTTTCGATGCCACCACTGTGGACGCCTGGATGCGCGCACACTTGCGCCAGGCTCCCGAACCGCCCAGCCGCTACAACCCGGCGCTGGCCGGGATGGGCGGCGTGGACGCCGTGGTTCTCAAGCTGCTTGCCAAAGACCGCGAGCAGCGCACACGCACTGCGCAGGAGTTGCTCAACGATTTAAATCTCCTCGAGACGCAGTATTCCTGGGGCAAAGAAACCGTGGTGGTGCGTAATCCCGAGCCCCTCCTCCCGCCAAAGCCCCAGCCCCCGGAGATACCGATTCCCCGGCGCGTTGAGCCGCCGGCGCGGCCCGAGCCCGCCCCGCGATTGAATCCGCCAGCGCAACAGATTCCTCAAGCTTCTCCGGATCCGGCACCCATCCGGGTTTTTCGCGAGCCCGGCAACTGGCCGAGTCCCCAGCCGGCCAGAGCAGAACCACCCCTCCAGCCTGCGCACCCCGCCATTGCTCCTCTGCGCGCGGAGGATCCGGCAATCCCAGCGGGCGGCGGAGCCGGGGAAGGCGAGGAACCGAGAATCAAGGTTCCCGAGTGGAGAGGAGAACAGCAAAAGCGGCCGGGGAGCGGATCGAAGGCCTGGTTGTGGCTGGTAGGCGGAGTTGTTTTGCTGCTGGCCGGCCTGGGCTTGTGGCAAATGATGAAGCCGCAGCCACCGGAGATCGAATCCTTCGAGGCTGTCCCCAGCTCCATCAAGGTGGGCGAGCAGAGCAAACTTCGCTGGCGCGTGCTCAACGCCGATACCGTCAGCGTGGAACCCGGCCTGGGCAACTTCACCGCCCGGAAGGACGGCGCATCAGACGGCTCGGTGACCGTGGCTCCCACCGAGGACATCACCTATAAGCTGGTCGCCAACGGCAAGAACAGCAAGGTGGAATCCAGCGTCACGCTGAAAGTGACTCGCCCGGTGCCCGTCGTACGCCCAGGCGTAATTTATTCCGACGATTTGCGCACGGTGCAGAATTGGCCGGTGAATCCGGCCCCGCCTTGCCCTTCGGGGTACGGGCAAGGCGGGTTGACCATCGAGAACGTGAATGCCGAATTCTGCGGTTTGCGCCTTACGCAGCCCAACATATTCGGTTCGCTTGATGACAGTGTAAGGATTGAAATCAGTGTGCGGCGGCTGAAGGGCGCGCCTGCCGGCGCATATGGCCTGGTTTTCGCTGCGCCGCAAAACTTTCCCTCCCTGGACCATGTGTTTTACTCGTTCATGGTTACCGGCGTAGGGTCTTACCAGTTGTTCCGCTACTCGAATGGCTGGTACAAGCTCCTGAATCCCGACGACAAATCCTGGCCGCAGGATGAAGTCATCCGCCAGGGACAGGATGTGATCAATCGCCTGGCCGTAGAGGTCCGCGGCGACACGATCGCTTACTACATCAACGGCCGGTACCTGGGCCGCTATACCGCGAGTGACCCTCTGCGAGGATTTTCCGGTCTGGTGGTGACGCAAAAGGGCGATGGGATTGTATTCAGCGATCTGGTGATCACGCGGCTCAACTGAGGCGCTGGTGGCCAGCGATTTGAACGGTAATCTTCCAGCACCCGGAAACACAGGGGCCTTTGGTAGAAATTACTGGAAGAGGGCGCGCGGGTGAACTAGGATACGCGCGTTTGAACCTGCTCAAGGAGGAGAGGATGCGAAACTTGGCATTGACCCTATGCTTCGCGCTGGTGTTAGGCGGCGCTCTCCCGCTCCTGCGCGCCGATGAACCCAAACCCGAACCGGCGCTGTACAACGTGATCGACGAAGAAACCGAGCTGAAGCTGGGAAGCCAGTTCGCTGCAAGAGTCGAGAGCGAAAACCCCATGCTCGGCCCAGGGGCGATCGAAGGCTATGTGGATTCGGTGGGCCAGAGAATGGCCAAATCGTCGCGCCGCCCCAATATCGCTTACACCTTCAAGGTCGTGAACACCGCAACCATCAACGCGTTTGCCTTGCCCGGCGGGCACATCTACGTCTACCGCGGACTGCTGATGGCGGCGGAGAATGAGGACGAGCTGGCCTTTGTGCTGGGACATGAAGTGGGTCATGTGGTCGGCCGCCACAGTATCAACCACTTGTCACGGTTCGCCCTGGTGCAGATGCTCATCCAGCAAGCCAAGAGCACCGGCGTGGTGAACGATCAGGTCATCGCGCAGGTGGTGCAGCTCGTGGGCGGCCCGGCTATGTTGATCGACCTGGCCTTCAGCCGCGAGGAAGAGAGCGATGCCGATTTGTTCGGCGTCTACAATTCAGTCCGCGCCGGTTGGGACCCGCACGGCTGCCTGGCCATGTTCGAAGTCTTCAAGAAATTCACCGGCGATCCCAGCCTGATGAAGAAGTTGATGTCCTCGCATCCGTTGCCGCAAGTGCGGATCGATGATGCCCAGAAGGAACTCAGCCACATGAAACTGCCCACAGGCCTGCGTCACAGCAGCCCCGCGTTTGACGCCATGAAGCTCGGCTTGCGGTTCCTGGGCCCGCCGATGCCCGAGCCGAAGAAAAATCAGTAAGCCTTCCGCGGCTGAGCTGAGGCTTTTCCTGGGCGCTAAAGCGCTTCTCGCTTAATTTTTATGGTACCGCAGTGCGCCGCTGCTGTTGTTTGCCGAGCCGCCGAGATAGGTGGCGAACAGGATCTTCGAGCCGTCGGCGGCGAACTTTACGATGGCTACGTTGTTGTTCGCTCCGCCGGCGAGGCCGGTAAACATAGGGTGCGTGGCGTTGGGCGTGACCGGAAAGTCCCCGGAGTTGGTGGATAGAGAAAAGTACAGGTTTTCGCTGGCGTCCAACTCAAGACGCGTGCCGTCCACAATTTCGCTCACCGACCCGCCCAGCAGGGTCGAGAACACCGCGAGACTGAGGTCCGCAGTCAGCTTGGTAACGCCGATATCGCTGGGGCCGTTGAGCGTGGCTGCGGTGGTGTTGGGATAATCAGCGGAATCCGTCGGTGTCAACAGGATGACATTCCCCGCGCTGTCCACCGCCAGCCCCTTGCACGCTTCCAGGTTTCCCGAGCCGCCCACATAGGTCAGCGCGGTGAGCACGCCGCTCGAGGAATATTGCGCCACGAAAGCATCCTGTTTGCCGGCAATGACGGTCTGTAACGCGCCGGTGGTGGCGCCGATGTCGGTGGTATTGGTGAACCCGCAAACCGTGAAGCTGCCGGAGGAGTTCACCACCAGCCCACCGGAAGCGTCGGTAGTCGGCCCAGCGCTGGCGCCGGCGGCTTTGATCTTGCCGGCCAGAATCGTCCTACTGAGCAGCGTGGTGCCATCGGTGGAGAGTTTCACCACCACGCCAAAGCTCGCCACGCCGGTGAGATTGGGCTGGCCCTGTCCCTGCCCCGTCGGAAAATCCGTGGTGGATTGACTCACCCCACTCAGATAAACGTTTCCGGTGGTGTCCAGGCCGAGTCGTCCCGAGCCTGCGTCGTCACCCGAGCCGCCGATATAAGTGGCCCAGGTGGTGCTCACCGCGCCGCTGGCCAGCTTGGCGATGAACATGTCCCCGCCAGCCACGGTTCCGCCGCCGAAGTTCTTCTGGAACGCGTTCGCGCTCACCGGAAAATCCGGTGACGATGTGCGCCCGGCGATAAAAATATTTCCCGTGGAATCCACCAGGATGCTGTAGCAAACCGTTTCCTGCGAGCCACCATAATAAGTCAGGAACTTCACCGTCCCGGTGGAGCTGAATTCGACAACGAAAGCATTGCTGTCCGAACCCGTGAAGACGCGCTGGACAACCCCGGCGGTGGTGGGGAGGCCCGCGTCTTTCGTGACCCCGCAAGCGAAAACGTTTCCGGCGGGGTCGATGAAGACGTCACGCACATCGCCAAATGCGGAAGCGCCGAAATAGGTGGAGAACGAAGTGCTCATGGTTGTGTTGCCCGACGTGGTGCTGAGCTGCAGGCTGGTCAGTGTCCCGCTCTGCACCCCTCCATTCATGTTCTGGAACGCTCCGGCAGTCACTGGGAAGTCGGTGGAAGTGGTCGAGCCGACGGAGAGGATCTGCTCGCTGAGCGTTCCCGAAACGACAGGGATCACCGTCAGAGTGATGGTCTGTGTGGCCGAATTCAAAGTGGCCGTCACGGTGACCGTGGTGGACGCCGAAACGCTGCTGGCAGTGGCGGAAAAAGTGACGCTCTTGCTGCCCTGGGGCACAGTCACGGTCCCGGGCACGGTGACGCTGGTGCTGGAGCTGCTGAGTGTAACCACCGTGCCGCCCATCGGAGCCGCTTGGGTGACCACGACCGTCCCTTGCGCAGTCTGTCCTCCCGTCACCGTCGCAGGATTAAAGAAAACCAGGCGCGGGACCGGCGGCGGGAGCGTGACGCTGAGCGTGGCCTGCTGGCTGGAGGCGCCGACGGTCGCGGTGATCACCGCCGAAATCGGGCTGGTCACCACCAGAGTCGTAACCGTAAACGTAGCCGTGGTTGCCCCCGCGGCCACAGTAACTGACGGGGCCAACTGCACGGAAGGGTCGCTGCTGCTCAGCATCACTATGGTGCCCCCGGAGGGGGCCGCCGCGGAGAGCGTGACCGTGGCCTGCGAGGAGTTGCCCCCGGCGACCGAGGTGGGGTTGAGCACCAGGCTGGCGACCGCAGGCGAAGGCACCACCACCAGC
>JBGPJC010000144.1:0-8333 GCA_041485165.1 Terriglobia bacterium
CGATTCGATCCCCGCCCACTTGCCCGCCGGGTCGGGATGCGACGGCGAGAAAATCACCTGGCGGACGCGGCGATCGAGGCGGTGCGTGGCGGTGAAGTCGCGGGCAAACTCGAAATCGCGGCGGCTGGCAATCACGAATTTGACTTCATCTTTTTCGTCCATGGCCTCCAGGTTGGCGGGATCGAAGGTGTTGGCGGCGCCGGAATCGGGGCACTTGACGTCTACGATCTTGATGACTTCGCGGGGCAATTTGCCGACGAAGCGCTCTCCGCTGGTCTCGATCATCACCGTGTAGCCTTCGCCGAGCAGGCGCTCGGCCAGCGGATAGACTTCGGGCTGGAGCAGCGGCTCGCCGCCGGTGATCTCGACCAGATTGACGCGAGGTCTGTCTTCGGAGGCTTCTGCCGGGCGGGAAAGTTCGTCGACGCGGGCCAGGACTTCCTGGAGGGTCTGCTTCGAGCCGCCGTAGAATGCGTAGGCGGTGTCGCACCACACGCAGCGCAGATTGCAACCCGTCAAGCGGACGAAAATGCAGGGCAGGCCGGCGCGCGTGCCTTCCCCCTGGATGGAGCGGAAGATTTCAGTGATGACCATGGCGGGACGCCTGCCAGTCGAGCGCAGCCGCTCAGGCCTGACGGTCTCCCTGCGGCAGGCCTTTGCCGCGGCGCAATCTCGCGGTCAACAAGTAGGCCACGGTGGCCACCGCCAGCAGCGCCACCCCGGCAGTGAGCGGAACTCGAAACCGGGTGCCCATTCCCAGGTAGAGCAACGCGACGAACAGGGCGGGCGCGATGATGATCAGGAACGCGCGGTTCATGGCAGTTGCGCCTCGCCCGGCCAGTAGGTGGCGCAGGTGGTGTCGGTTTCCCATACGGCGATGCGCGCGATGCGCGCCCCGTTGGAGGGCGCCGCGAACTGCTGCGATAACTGGTCGTAGAAATACTTGGCGATATTTTCCGCCGAGGGGTTGATGGCGTCGAAAGGCGCCTGGTCGTTCAGGAAGCGGTGGTCAATCGCGGCGATGACCGCACTCATGTTCTTTTTGAGCTGCGAAAAATCGTAGAGCAACCCGGTGTTGTCGAGCGCCGCGCCGTGCAGAATCACCTGCACGCGGTAATTGTGGCCATGGGGGTTTTCGCACTTGCCGCGATAGCCGCGCAGCGCGTGCCCGGAGGAAAATGTCTCTTCTACGCTGATTTCAAACATGCTGTGGCCCGCATGGTGCGATCCCGGAAGCCTCGCGTGTGCTGGTTTCAAGCGGCGGGAACGACCACGGAAATTGTATCACAGCCTAACCATCACCCATGAATCGCTTCACATCCTCGAGGTCGTGAGTAATGGAATAACCGGGCAGGGATTCGAGAAACACTTTTCCGTAACGCATGCGCTGGATGCGGTTGTCGAGCAGGGCCAGAACACCGCGGTCCTTCTTCGAGCGGATCAGCCGGCCGAAGCCCTGCTTGAGGGAAAGCACCGCCTCCGGCACCTGGTACTCAAGAAAAGCGTTGCGGCCGTCCTCGGTCAGCGCGCGGACGCGCGCGGCCACCACCGGGTCGGAAGGCACGGCAAACGGCAGGCGGTCAATGATCACGCAGGAGAGCTGCTCGCCGGGCACATCCACGCCCTGCCAGAAACTGGCAGTGGCAAACAGCACGGAGCCAGGTGTGTTGCGAAACTTGTCGAGGAGCGCCGAGCGCGGCGCGGTCCCCTGCAGGAATGCGGGGAAATCCACCACGGACGTGACGCGCTCGTAGACGTCTTTCATCTGGCTGTAGCTGGTAAACAGGCAGAAGGCGCGCCCGCGGGTGATGCGCAGCAGCCCGGCGACCTCGCGGGCGGCGCTGGCAGCAAAGCCGGCGTCACGCACGTCGGGGATCTTCGGCGGTAGATAGAGCATGGCCTGTTCCTTGAAATCGAATTCCGAGGTCAGGACCCGCTCGCGGGTGGCGGCAACTCCCAGGCGTTGCTTCAGGAAATCAAAGCGCCCTTCGACGGCCAGCGTCGCCGAGGTGAGTATCACGGTGTCGAACTGCTCGAACAGCTTTTCGCGCAGGATGGAGCTCACGTCGATGGGCGTGGCCGCCAGGAAGAGCCCTTTGCCGCGGCGCTCGTACCAGAAGACGTTGGCACGATCCTGGCTCTCCAGCAGGAATTGCAGCTCGCCACGCAGCTCGGCGGCGCGGCGAGCGACGGCGATCACTTCCTCGGGCTTGGAGGGAAGAGCGGCCAGCTCTGTCTCCAGGCCGCGCAGCGCCATGGCCAGGGCATCATAGGCCGCGCGGTTCTGCTCCAGAAAGCGCCCGCGCTCCTCAGGTGGAAAACTGAAGCGTCCCTCGGGGGACGGAAATGCCTCGAAGAAACCGCGGGCACGCTCCTTGAGTTGCGTGGCGCGCTTGATCAGCGGCGGCGAAGCCAGTTTGGTCATCCGCAGGGCGGCTTCCGCGTCGCGCGCCAGGTCTTCGAAGCGGTGAGCGGAAATTTTCCGGCCGAAATAGTCGCTGGCCACGTCCTCGATCTCGTGGGCCTCGTCGAAAATCACCGCCGAGTATTCCGGGATGATGCTGCCGAAGTCGTCCTGCTTGAGCGCCAGGTCGGCGAAAAACAGCGCGTGGTTGACGATGATGATTTCCGAGGCCTGGGCGCGCTGGTGCATCCAGGTGATGAAACAGCGGCTGAATTCCGGACACTTCTGGCCGGTGCAGGTGTCGCGCCGGGCGTCGAGACGCTGCCAGAAGTCCTGGTCGTCGGGCAGGAAGTCGAGCTCGGCGCGATCGCCGGTCTCGCTGACCTTTTCCCACTGTTTGATCTGCGTGAACCAGTCCAGCTCGTCGAGGCCCTTGAGAAGCGGCTGGCTGTCCATCAGCCGCACCTTCTGCCGGCAGAGGAAATTGCTGCGCCCTTTCATGAGTGCCACGTTGCTCTGCGGGGCGAAGTGGCGCTGCAGGAATGGCACGTCCTTGTGGAAAAGCTGTTCCTGGAGCGCCTTTGTCGCCGTGGAGATCACCACGCGCCGCCCGCTGCGGATGGCGGGGATCAGATAGGCCAGGGTCTTTCCGGTCCCGGTCCCGGCCTCGACGATGGCGTGCTGGCGCTTCTCGAAAGCCTCGGCGACCATCTCGGCCATCTCCAGCTGCGAGGAACGGAATTCGTAACCGCGGTGGCATTTTTCCAGCGCTCCGCCGGGACCGAAGATATCGGCCATGGACAGCTCGGCGGGCGGCTTGGCGGGCGATTTCCGCGGCATAAGGAATAGGCGGCAAAGATAGCATAGCTGCGCAGGCCCCTGCGATTTCCTGGAATGCGGCGGCTTGCCCCCGAGTGAGCGATCCTGCGCCGCTTGGACGCTGCGCAGTCTTGAGATATAAGAGCCAGCGGGAGAGTCAAGAATGACACTTCATAGACGCAATTTTCTCACCGCCTGTTCGGGACTCGGTCTTACTTCCACATTGTTCCCTGGCGTCCTCTGGGCCCTGGCCGCGGAGAAAAACAAAGTCACAAAAGAGATGATTGACGAGGCTGCTCTCGTCGCCGATGTGCCCATCGTCGACGAGCAGAAGCAGATGCTGATTGCCGGGCTCAACGAACAGATCGCCGGCTACGCAGAGATCTTCAAGCTGCACATTCCCAACCAGGTGGCGCCCGCGCTGGTGTTTGATCCCGTGCTGCCCGGCAGGAAGCTCGAGTCTGAGCGGCGTCCCATGCGCATTTCCGCGGCGGTCCACGCGAGCGACGTCCCCAAAGACCTGAACGACATCGCCTTCTACAGCGTGCGGCAACTCGCCGAGATGGTGCGCACGCGCCGGGTTTCCTCCGCCGCGCTTACGGACATGTATCTGGGACGGCTGAAGCGCCTTGACCCGGTGCTCAAGTTCGTCATCACGCTCACCGAAGAGCGCGCCCGCGCGCAGGCGCAGCAAGCCGACCGCGAAATCGCCGCCGGAAAATACCGCGGGCCGCTGCACGGCCTGCCCTGGGGCGGAAAAGATCTGCTCGCGGTGAAAGGTTATCCGACCACCTGGGGCGCGGGCGGCTTTGAGAAGCAGGTGATTGATGAAGACGCCGTGGTGGTGCAGCGCCTGGATGCCGCCGGGGCCGTGCTCATCGCCAAGCTCACCCTTGGTGCTTTGGCCATGGGCGACAAATGGTTTGGCGGCAGGACGCGCAATCCCTGGAATACGGCGCAGGGCTCGAGCGGTTCTTCGGCCGGCTCAGCCTCGGCCACCGCTGCCGGGTGCGTAGCGTTCAGCATCGGCTCGGAAACGCTGGGGTCGATCTCCTCGCCTTCCACGCGCTGCGGCGACACTGGCCTGCGGCCCACCTTCGGTCTGGTGCCGCGCAGCGGCGCCATGGCGCTCTCCTGGAGCATGGACAAGCTTGGCCCCATCTGCCGCGCAGTCGAAGACTGCGCAATCGTCCTCGACGCCATCTACGGCCCCGACAGCCGCGACCGCGCGGTGAAAAACGCCGCGTTCAATTGGGATGCGGAGCTCGACTGGCGCAAGCTGCGCGTGGGCTACCTGAAGGCCGACTTCGAGCGCAAGCCGGAGACCGAACCAGAGTCTCCCAAGCAGGAAAAAGACGCCGGCGCCGAAGAAAAGAAAAAGACCGCCGCTGAGCGCGAGCGCCGCGCGCAAGCGAGGGCGCGCCGCGCCTACGACCGGCGCTACGACGAAGCCGCGCTGGCCAAGCTGCGCGAGAGGGGCGTGAACTTGATCCCCGTCGAGTTGCCCAAATTTCCCTATGACGCCATGGTGGCGTTGCTGACAGCCGAGTCCGCCGCAGCTTTCGATGAGCTGACGCGCACCGGCCGCGACAAACTGCTCACCGAGCAGAGTCCCGATGACTGGCCCAACCAGTTCCGCATCGCGCGATTTTATCCCGCCGTGGAATACATCCAGGCAAACCGCGCACGCATGATGGCCATGGAAGCCATGGGCAAAGTCTTTGAGGCCGTAGACGTCATCGTGGCACCCACCTCGAGCGAGCAGCTCGTGGTCACCAACCTCACCGGCCAGCCCGCAGTCATCCTGCCCAACGGTTTCCGCGGCGACGACGCTCCGAAACCGCCGGAGACCGACACCGGCGACCAGGACAATATCGGCGGCCCGGGCACGCCGGTCAGCCTGACGTTCCTCGCTGACCTGTATGGCGAAGCCAAGCTGCTGGCATTTGCCCGCGCGTATCAGGAGGCCACTGGGTTCCACAAACTCCACCCGAAATTGTAGGGGCGGATCTGGCCCGCCCCTTGTCTCCACGATTCATCCGTCGCGGGGAGGGCACGACTGCGTCGTGCCCCTACGATCCGGGTGCGTTGACTCGCAGCGGGGCTGCGCCTACACTCACCGGCCAGAGCGATGGCTATCAAACAATCGCGCCCACGAAAGCGCCGCGCCGGAAAAGGGCCCGCGAGAACGGCTGCGCCACCTCGCGCCACCGACCATCCCCTGCCACTGGACTCGCTGGCCTACCCGCGCTTCGAAGGCATCTGCACATTCATGCGGCTGCCGCACATTACCGACCCGGCCAAGCTCGATGTGGCGCTGCTCGGCGTGCCCTTCGACGGCGGCACGACGTATCGCGCCGGCGCGCGGCTGGGTCCGCGCAACATCCGCGTGCAGTCGGCAATCATCCGGCCGTATAACCCGGCCCTGCGGGTGAATCCGTTCGAGCGGCTCCGCATCGCCGATTACGGCGACCTGCCCATCAATCCGCTCTCGCTCGAAGACTCCTACCGCCGCATCGAGCAGGGCCTGGCCCCGCTGGTCGAAGCCGGGGTTGTCCCGGTCAGCGTGGGTGGCGACCATTCCATTACGCTGCCGTTGCTGCGCGCAGTGGCCAAGCGTCACGGGCCTCTCGCGCTGGTGCAGCTTGATGCGCATTCGGACACCTGGGATGCGTACTTCGGCTCGCGCCATTCCCACGGCACGATCATCCGCCGCGGAATCGAGGAAGGCGTTCTGGCGCAGGGCGCAATCCTTCAGGTCGGTTTGCGCGGGCAGGTCTATGGCGACGACGATTTTGCGTTTTCTCGAAAGCATGGCATCTCCTGGATCACAAGCGAAGAGTTCCATCGCGGCGGATTGGGGCTGGTGAAGCCGCTGCTTAAGCGGCTGCGCGGGCGGCCGTGCTACCTCACATTTGACATTGATGTGGTCGACCCAGCTTTTGCGCCGGGCACCGGAACGCCGCAGGTTGGCGGGCTCTCCAGCGCTCAAGCTATCGAGCTGGTGCGCGCGCTGCGCGGCCTGCGCTTTGTCGGCGCCGATTTGGTCGAAGTTTCTCCGCCTTACGATTCCGCCGAGCTGACTTCCCTGCTCGCTGCCAACCTGCTGTACGAAATTCTCTGCCTGCTGGCATGACCGAACTGGCCCGCAAGCTCCGTCTGGTGGATTACTTCACCCTGGGCTTCGGCACCATGGTGGGCGTTGGCTGGCTGCTGTTGATGGACGACTGGCTGGGCCGCGGCGGGCCGCTGGGCGCCATCCTGGGATTCGCCCTGGGCGGCGCGGCGTTCTTGCCCATCGGCTACGTCTACGGCCGGCTGATCATGGCCCACCCCGATGCCGCAGGTGAAGTTGCTTATACTGCGGCGGTCTTTCCGCGCGGGTTGAGTTACGCCACTGGCTGGATGATGCTGCTGGCCTACGCCATTGTCTGTCCGTGGGAGGCGGTGGCCATCGGGCGGATCGCCGCCTACATTTTCCCCGCGCTCGATTCCATCGAGCTCTACCGCATGGCTGGCTATCCGGTTTATCTGCCGCACATGGTCATTGGTCTGGCGATGACCGTGGCGCTGGCGGTCTTGAACTTCCGCGGCATCCGCCAGAGCGCGACCTTTCAGAATGTGACCACTTTTGGTCTCCTTCTGCTCTTCACGGTTTTCGGCGGCGCGGGTCTGGCCAGCGGCTCGCCGAAAAATTTCACCCCGCTCTTCAGCCACGCGCCGTTTCTCTCCGTGCTGCTCACGCTGCAAGTCGTGCCGTACTTCTTCACCGGTTTTGAATCACCCAGCAAATCCTCGGAAGAGGCGCATCCGGATTTCCCCGCGCTTCACTACATGCTGGCGCCGCTAATGGCCATCGGAGCGGCCATCATCTTCTACAGCGCGGTCATCGGGATCGTGGCATATGCGCAGCCCTGGCAGAGCGTGACCGGGGAAAAGTTTTCGACCGCGGTGGCCTTCGAGCGCGCTGTGGGGCACCGCTGGGTGGTGAACTTGATCCTGGCCGCGGCGCTGCTGTCACTGGGAAAAGTATTCAACGGCAACTTTGTGGCCTCGACGCGATTGCTCTTCGCCATGGGCCGCCGCGGGCTGGTGGCGGCGCGCTTTGGGCAGGTTCATCCGGTCTACCAGACGCCGTCGGCAGCGATTCTTGCCGTGGCGGCGGGTACTGCGACAGCGATGATGCTGGGTTCGGCGATTCTCGTGCCGATTTCGGAGGTGGGATCGCTGGCCGCCGGCTTCGGCTGGATGATGGCCTGCGCCGCCTACCTGGCTATGAAGCCCGCGGCGCTCGAGCGCGCAGTGGCCATGGCGGGCATCCTGATCGGCGCAGCGATCGTGCTGATGAAACTCCTGCCCATCGTCCCCGGCTACTTCTCCCACTGGGAATACGTGACCCTGGGGTGCTGGCTCCTGCTCGGCTTGCTCTTCCATCGCCGGGCGAAAAAACTGCCTGCAACGAATTAGAACGCTGGAGCGGGCTAAACCGCAACGACGCGGCGGCAAGCCGCCGCACTCCAGGAAATCACGCGCTTGAGGCTTTCGCGGCCGAGTTTCTTGTTTCTGCCCGGAAGGCGGCTTACACTAGGTGCTGTTCACTTAGAGCGATGGCTACGCCATTTAACATTCTCGCGCGCACCACGCCTCCAGTCGTCGGCTGCGGCGCCTCGGCGCCCAGTTACACTCCGGGGATGCATCCTCGTCCGCCATGGCTGAGGGTGAAGTTTATTGGCGGGTCGAATTATCAGGACCTGAAGAGCATCATGCGCACGCTGGGCCTGTACACGGTGTGCGAGAGCGCGCGCTGCCCCAACATGGGCGAGTGCTGGGAGCACCGCACCGCTACTTTCATGATCCTGGGCAACATCTGCACCCGCGCGTGCGGATTCTGCTCGGTGCCTTCGGGGCGGCCGTTGGGGCCGCCGGAAGAGGACGAGCCGGAGCGCGTGGCGGAAGCTGTGGAGAGAATGGGTTTGCGCTATGCCGTGGTCACCTCGGTGAACCGCGACGACCAGCCCGACGGCGGCGCGCAGATCTTTGCCCGCACCATCGAGGAGATTCGCCGGCGAGTGCCGGGCTGCAAGGTGGAAGTCCTGATCCCTGATTTCCG
>JBGPJC010000145.1:0-8280 GCA_041485165.1 Terriglobia bacterium
CCCGCGTCGGTGAGATACCTGGAAGAGCGCACGGTTGGCCCGTCGCTCGGCGCCGATTCGATACGGGATGGCGTCCGTGCGTCCATCGCCAGCTTGCTCGTCGTGATGATCTTCCTGGTGATTTACTACCGGCTCTCGGGCATCAACGCCGTGGTTGCGCTGCTTCTGAATCTGGTGATCCTGCTTGCCGCGCTGGCCTATTTTGGCGCCGTGCTCACGCTCCCGGGGATCGCCGGCGTGGTGCTGACCATCGGCATGGGCGTGGACTCCAACGTCCTGGTGTTCGAGCGCATTCGAGAAGAATTGCATAACGGGAAAGCCAACCCTTCTGCCGTCGATTTGGGTTTTAGCCGCGCATTCCTGACGATCATCGACACGCACATCACAACGCTGGTCTCGGCGGCGTTCCTGTTCTTGTTTGGCACCGGACCGGTGAAGGGCTTCGCGGTCACCCTTGTGATCGGTTTGCTGGCCAACCTGTTCACGTCCATTTACGTCTCTCGCACCATTTTCGATTGGCACCTGGCGCGGATGCCTCGCCAGGCGGCACTGAGTATCTAGTCTGCGCAATCGCGTCTCTGGGGATGGAGAATTCGTATCGGGCTGTGACTTCGGCGGTGTCAAATCTATTGAGGCGCCAGGGAACAGTTTCGGGCTGGCCCGAGCGAAGCGCCGCGCTCATCTTGCCGCGCTGCGGCGCGGGTCGCACGGCAGGCGTCTGGGGCAGGAAAGAGGCTAAAGGCGGGAAGGGTTGGATGCCGCAAGAAGTGTCTTGCGGCGGGCACAAAATCGGCCTCGCTGGTGTCTATATCTAAAGGAGAGGACTGGACTCTTTATGGAGCTCTTCCACGGCGTCGATATCGACTGGATGGGGAAGGCGAAGTATTTCGTCGCGCTATCGCTCACCCTGCTGGTGATCGGCGGCATCTCCATTTACCGCCAGGGGGGACTGCGCTACGGGATCGATTTCCGGGGCGGCACGCTCGTCTACGTGCGGTTCGCCGGCCCGCCGCCGATTGACCAGATCCGCAGGGGCTTGGCGGCCGGGGGCCTGGGAGACAGCACCATCCAGCAGATCAGCGACATCTCGAATCCCAATGCGCACGACGTGGTGATCGGCCTCGAACAGAAGGGCCAAGGCGATGAAGCGCTGGACGTCGGCAAACAGGCGATCGTGGACACCCTCCATCGGACATTTGCGAGCGCCACCACCAGCCAGGAAGACTTCAACTCCGCCGGAGCCGCCGCACTCGCGGATTACCTGACGCGCAAGGATCCGTTGATTCTGGGGCCTACCGCGTCTCCGGATCGCTACAAACTGCTGGCGAAAAGCCTGACGGATTACCGCGACACCCAGCACAGCGGCATCCTTACGAATTTTGAAGATCTCAAGAATGTCCCCGGCGTGAACAGCGCCGTCATCGCTTCGCTTCGCGACGGGTATGCTCTCGGTAACTTCACCATTCGCGACGTCGAAATCGTCGGGCCGAAGGTGGGCTCGCAACTGCGCCGCCAGGCGATTTGGGCCACCCTCTATGCGCTGGCGGGCATGCTGGTATATATTGCGTTTCGGTTTGAGTGGGTGTACGGTGCGGCGGCAGTGATAGCTGTTTTTCACGATGTGCTGATTACCCTGGGTCTTTTCTCTTTGTTTCATTATGAGATTTCTCTCACGGTAATCGCCGCGCTGCTTACGCTGGTGGGCTATTCGATGAACGATACAATCGTCATCTTCGACCGCGTCCGTGAAAACCTCCGGTTGATGCGCCGCGATCCTCTCCCGCAGATCGTCAACCGATCCATCAACCAGACGCTGTCGCGCACGATCCTCACCAGCGGGCTCACTTTCCTTACCGTCATTGTCCTGTTCCTGATGGGCGGACAGGTTCTTCGCAGCTTCTCTTTTGCTATGGTAGTGGGAGTTGTGGTAGGAACGTATTCCAGTTTCGGCATCGCAGCTCCCATTGTGGTGGTTTGGCATAAGTTTCGTGGTCAGGGAGCCGTGGCAGGCGGCGGATCCGCAGCCGATAAACGCCTCGCGGCAGCAGCAAGGAGGTAACCCATGTTTGACGAACTCGTCGATTCAGGGCCGACACGGAAAGGGACACACAAGCCGTGGACCGTGGCGGTTTCGGCCCTCGTTCAGGCCGCGATGTTGGGCGTTCTCATCCTCATCCCTCTGATTTACACAGAGGCATTGCCCAAGCAGATGCTTACGACGTTCCTCGTCGCACCCGCGCCGCCGCCACCTCCGCCACCGCCAGCCGCACCGGCACCGACAGTCGTGCATCACATTGTCCGCATCATCCAGGCCGGCAAGATGATGGCGCCAAGCGTCATCCCCAAGAAGGTCAACATCATTAAGGAAGAGGAGCTGCCACCGGACGTCGGCGTCATCGGCGTCGTTGGCGGCGTGCCTGGCGGAATGCCGGGAGGGCAGGCGGGCGGCGTGTTGGGTGGCATTATTGGCGGTATCCCGGGTGGGAACCTGCCACCGCCACCGAAGGCCGCTCCGCAGCGTGTGCGCGTCGGTGGTAATGTGCAGCAGGCCAAGATGGTCAGGATGGTTCAGCCGGTATATCCCACCATCGCCAAGCAAGCGCACATTCAAGGGACCGTCATTCTTCACGCGATCATTGCCAAGGACGGCACCGTGCAAGAGCTTCAATTGGTGGGCGGTCCGCCGTTGTTGGTCAAGAATGCGATGGATGCCGTCAAGCAGTGGCGTTACCAGCCCACACTGCTCAACGGCGATCCAGTTGAGGTGGATACCACGATTTCTGTAATCTTTAGCCTGGGTGGCGGGTAGGAGAAGACTCGCCGGACCCGCCCTTGGGGCTGACAGACCACCTGCTGGCGAGAGAATTTGGAACGAACGGAGGAGGAGCAAAACTCATGCTTGCGAATGTTTCATTGGTCGGCTTGTGGCTGCTTCAGCAACAACCCGAAGTTGGCTGGGATTTGGTTTCCATGTGGCACACGATGAGTATTCCCGCCAAGCTGGTTGTGGGTATTCTCTTCATCATGTCCGCCTGGTCGGTCGGTATCATGATTGACCGGGCGCTGATGTACAGCGCGTCAAGGAAGCAGTCCCGGGTCTTCGTCCAGCAGGTAGCCGGAGCGCTGAAAGACAACAAGCTCGACGAAGCCATCTCTATCGCCGAGCGCAACAAGAAGAGCCATATCGCCAAGGTTGTGGCGACCGGGCTCTCGGAGTTCCAAGCCGCTTCCGCGCAGGTCTCCGAAGAGGAAGTGATCGAGGCAGCCAAGCGCGGCCTCGAGCGCTCCGTGGCTATCGTACATGCCGAAATGAAGCGCGGCCTGTCGGGCCTCGCCACGATCGGCTCCACGGCTCCGTTCGTCGGTCTGTTCGGCACCGTCATGGGCATCATCAACGCGTTCAAGGGCATTTCCGCGCAGAAGGCCACCGGCCTTTCGGCGGTTGCCGGCGGCATCGCGGAGGCCCTTGTAACCACGGCTCTCGGCCTCCTGGTGGCCGTGCCCGCGGTGTGGACCTTCAACTACTTCACCAACAAGGTGGAAGCCTTTGACGTGGAGATGGACAACTCCTCGATGGAGTTGATCAACTACTTCATCACCCGTCGAGGCGGGAAGAAGTAAGCCATGGCGTACAAGCCCAAAGCAGGGGACGTGATGTCCACCCCGAACGTGATTCCGATGGCTGACATCATGTTGGTCCTGCTGATTATCTTCATGGTAGTCACGCCCATGTTGCAGAAGGGCGTCTCGGTGGACATGGCCCGCGTGCAGAATGCCCAGGACATGCAGGCCGCCGACCGCGATGACGCCATTTTGGTGGCCGTCACTCGCGATGGCGCCATCTATTTGGGGTCTCAGAGAATCTCCTTGGATGAAATCACCAACATGGTCAAGGACCGCATCGCGAATCGGCTCGACAAAACTGTGTTCGTGAGGAGTGACGCCCGCGCGAAGTATGGCGACGTCGTCAAGGTCGTCGACGAGGTCCGCGCTGCCGGAGTGGATAATCTGGGCCTGCTCACGGAAAAAATGGAGGTGCAGAAGAAGGCCCCGCCTCCTCCGCCCTCCGGCGGCAACTAGAAAACCGTCTTAGCAAAGGAGTATTCCCATGGGAATGGCAGTTGGTGAGCACAAGGGTGTTTTGGCCGACATGAACGTCGTGCCCTTGATCGACATCTTGTTAGTGCTGATCATTATTTTCATGGTGATCACACCCACGACACCCAAGGGCCTCGATGCCCTCGTCCCGCAGCCGGCGCCTCCCAACGCGAAAGAAGATCCGGCGCTTTTGGCCAAGACGATCGTAGTGGTAGTCACCTCCGATAACAAAGTCAAGATCAACCAGGACGACACCACTTGGGACGATCTCGGGCCGCGCCTGGAAGCCATCTTCAAAGAGCGCGCGGAAAAAGTCGCGTTCGTCAAAGGGGATGACTCTGTTCAGTTTGCCGAGGTCGCTCGCGCAATTGATATCATGCGCGGGTCGGGAATCGAAAAAGTCGGCTTGATTACCGCCAAGGTGGAAGCCGGCCAGTAGCGGAAGGAATGGAGAGTTCGGTTCTTGCAGGGGGCCCTCCGGCCTTAACTTTCGGCCGGCGGGGCAGGAGTTCTCCGATGGGCTGGCAGGTGGGGGAGAACAAGGGCGTTGTCGCCAGCATGAATGTTGTGCCCTTGATTGATATCCTGCTCGTGCTGATCATCCTTTTCATGGTGATCACGCCCACCACTCCTCGTGGACTTCAGGCCCTTCTTCCCCAGCGAGACGAGGTGGTGGTGCCGGTGGATCCCTTGCCAGACGCAGTCGTTGTTCAGGTGCTGCCGGGCGACAAGCTAAGAATCAACCAGGAGACGACAACCTGGGATGAACTCAGATCCCGCCTGGAAACGATTTTCAAGCAGCGCGCCGAAAAAGTCGCTTTCGTTCAGGGTGACGCTGACGTACAGTTCGCCCAAGTGGCGCGCGCCATCGGCATCCTGCGCGGCTCGGACGTCGAGAAGATCGGCCTGATCACAACCAAGTTGGAAGCCAGCCGGTAGCTCGATGGCTGGCGACCCGACCGGGCGCCCTTCGGCACATTCAAGTTCAAGGAGAGCAGGGATGGAGCGGAAGTCTCACACAATTGGTTCGCTGATCCTGGTCGCGGCGCTGGCCGCCGGCACTGCCGGATGTGACAAGCTCCGCGCTCGCGACAAGCTCAACAAGGGCGTCGAGGCCTACAAGAACGGACAGTTCGACGCAGCCATTGAGGATTTTAAGTCTTCGAAAGAGCTCGACCCTTCACTGCTGAATGCCCGGCTGTATTTGGCTACAGCCTACGCCAGTCAATACATCCCTGGCGCACCCTCCGATGAGAACGTGCGCCTTGGCCAGCAGGCGATCCAGGAGTTCCAAGAGGTCCTTCAGCAGGATCCCTCCAACCTCTCTGCGATTGATGGGATTGGTTCGATCCTCTACAACATGGGTGGCACGCCCTATGATCCGAAGAAATTCGAGGAATCCAAGTCCTACCACGAAAAACACATTCAGTTGAAGGCTGAAGATCCTGAGCCTTACTACTGGATCGGCGTAATTGATTGGTCTTTGGCCTATCGGGGCAACAAGGAATTGCGCGTGGCGTACAATGCCAAGGCCCGCAAGACCATCAAGGATGATGAGGCTCTCCCGCCGGCCGTGCGTGATGAATTTACGACCAAGTTCGGCCCGTTCATTGACGAGGGCATCACGAAACTGGGGAAAGCCATTGAGCTTCGCCCGGACTACGAGGACGCCATGGCGTACCTCAATCTGCTCTACCGCCAAAAGGCGGACATGGAGACGACTGCGGACGCCCGCACGAATGACGTCAGGCTCGCCGACGAGCTCATGGACAAGGTGAAAGAGATCAAGCAGAAGAAAATGGAAACACCGGCTCCGAAGTAATCGCATTCAGAAATTCGCCGGCTGGGTCCCCAGGGGCTCAGCCGGCTTTTTGCTTTTTGGCACTCCCGCCCGCCATGCGGGCCGCCTTCGGAGCGGCCCCATCGCCGATGTTCTTGAGTGTCTTTCTGCTTTGGGAAACACAACTGTGGCCAGGCGCCCCGCGGGCTGGAGAGGGTTTAGAATGGGATTGGACCAGGGATGAATCAGGCAGGCAAGCCGTTCTCGAATCTCGCGGCCAAGCGCGCCATTGATCTGCGCTTTGTCGAGCTTCTCGACAAGCTTCGCCGCAACCGCCCGGGCGACGACAGCGATCTACTTCGCCGCGCGTATGATTTTGCCGCCGAACAGCATCAGTCCCAATTCCGTGAATCCGGCGAGCCCTACCTCTCTCACCCTCTCGAGGTGGCACATCTGCTCGCGGACATGAAGCTCGATGCCACAGCGCTTTCCGCTGCGCTTCTCCACGACGTCGTCGAAGACACGAAGATTCCCATCGCGGAAATTGCGGAACAGTTCGGCCCCGATGTCGCCCGCATTGTCGAGGGCGCAACGAAGATCAGCCGCCTCAACCTCCTCGCCCCAGAAGCCCGCCAGGCCGAAAACGTCCGCAAAATGCTGCTGGCAATGGTTAACGATGTTCGCGTCGTTCTCGTCAAGCTGGCGGACCGGCTGCACAACATGCGCACCCTTCACTATCTCGCCCCGGAGCGCCAGGAGCGCATCGCCCGAGAGACTCTCGAAATCTATGCCCCGGTGGCCAACCGGCTGGGCATGGGCTTGATGCGCGGCGAACTGGAAGATCTAGCGTTCAGCTACCTGGAGCCCGCCTCTTACCTTGAATTGCAGAAGAAAGTCGATTCCAAAGGAAAGGTTTTCGAAAAATTTCTCACCGGGGTACAGGACGTCATCCGCGAAAAAATGGTGGAGAACGGCCTCCCCGCGGAAGTCCAGGGCCGCACCAAGCGCCTGTACTCGATTTACCAGAAAATTCAGCGACAGCAGCGGCCGGTCGATCAGATCTACGACTTGCTCGCCGTCCGGGTGGTCACCGATACGGTGAGGAATTGTTATGCCGCCCTGGGCGTGATTCATCAGCTCTGGCGGCCCGTGCCCGGGCGTTTCAAGGACTACATCGCCATGCCCCGGCCAAACCTATATCAGTCGCTGCACACCACCGTCATCCACGCCGGGCAGTCTTTCGAGGTTCAAATTCGCACGCAGGAAATGCACCGCATCGCCGAAGAAGGCGTTGCCGCGCATTGGAAATACAAAGACGGCCGCGAAGTCCCCGACGCCGCCGATCAACGCATCGTCTGGATGCGCCAGTTGATCGAGTGGGTGCGCGAGATGGCGGAGCCCAGCGAGTTCCTCTCCACGCTCCGTGTGGATTTATATCCCGACGAAGTGTACACCTTCACGCCCAAGGGCCTTGTCGTCGTGCTTCCGCGCGGGGCCACCGCGGTGGATTTCGCTTACGCCATTCATACCGAGGTCGGCAATCAGTGCGTCGGCGCCAAGGTGAATGGACAGATCGTTCCCCTGCGCCACGCGCTGGGCAATGGGGATGTCATCGAAGTCCTGACGCAGAAGGGCCACGCCCCTAGCCGCGACTGGCTCACGTTCGTCCGAACGTCGCGCGCCCGCAGCAAGATCCGCCAGTGGATCAATCTCCACGAGCGTCGTGAAGCCACCGAAGTCGGCCGCCGCTTGCTCGAGAAGGAAGCTCGCCAGTGCGGCCTCAGTTTGAAAAAGATTCGCGATGAAGATCTGCAGCGCGTGGCCAACGAATACGGCTGCGCCCGCGCCGAAGATCTTTACGCCGAACTCGGTTACGGCAAATGGTCCGCCCGCCAGGTCCTTGGGAAGGCGACCGGCCAGGATCTCGTCGAGAAGCCGGAAGAAAAGCCGCCGAAGCTCGTCTCCACCGTCAAGCGCATGCTCGGCATTCACGACGCCGCCATTCTCGTGCGCGGCCACGATGACCTGATGGTTTTTCGCTCGAAGTGTTGTAATCCGATTCCCGGCGACGACATCGTCGGCTACGTCACCCGTGGCCGCGGCGTCGCCGTCCACAGCACTTCCTGCCCCAATGTCCAGAATCTCCTCTACGAAACGGAACGACGCATCGCCGTCGAGTGGGCCACCGCCACCGCCGCCACGTTCCCAGTCCGCCTCCGCATTCTTACCGAAGACCGCCCCGGGATGCTCGCGGACATTACGGGAATCATCAGCGAAGCGCAGGCGAATATCCGGCACCTCGAAAGCAGCGGCGAAAATCTCCGCGCGCGAATCGAAGTGGCCCTCGACGTTATCGATCGCAAGCAGCTCGAGCGCATTCTCGCGGCCATCAAACGCGTCCC
>JBGPJC010000146.1:0-8197 GCA_041485165.1 Terriglobia bacterium
ACACCGCGGCTCGATCTTCCAGACCAACAGCGACACCGAGGTGATCGTCCACCTGGTGGCGCGCAGCGCGGCGCGCAACCTCCCCGGCGCTCTGGCTGACGCGCTGCAGCAGGTCGAGGGCGCCTATTCCATCGTCCTGCTCACGCGCGAAGAGCTTTATGCCATCCGCGACCCGCGCGGATTCCGCCCGCTGTGCCTGGCTCGCCACAATGGCTCCTGGATCGTGGCCTCGGAAACCTGCGCGTTTGACCTGCTCGATGCCGAGTACGTGCGCGAGATCGAGCCCGGAGAAATGCTGCGCATCTCGCGCACCGGTCTCGAGTCCATCCGTTACGCTCCGGATAAACCGCACCAGTACTGCATCTTCGAGCATGTTTATTTCTCCCGGCCGGACAGTATGGTCTTTGGCCGCTCGGTGAACCGCAGCCGCGAGGAGCTCGGACGTCTGCTCGCCCGGCAGCATCCCGCCGCAGCCGACATTGTCGTGCCCGTGCCCGACTCCGGCGTGCCCGCGGCGGTGGGCTACGCCCTTGAGTCCGGCCTCTCCTTCCGAATGGGGCTCATCCGCAACCATTACATCGGCCGCACGTTTATCGAGCCGTCGCAAGCCATCCGCAATTTCGGCGTCAGGCTGAAGCTGAACCCCATCCGCGAGCTTCTCCGCGGCCAGCGCGTGGTCCTGGTGGACGATTCCATTGTGCGCGGCACCACCAGCCAGAAGATCGTGCGCATGGTCCGCGAAGCTGGCGCCACCGAAGTGCACATGCGCATCAGTTGTCCGCCGACCATCTCCCCGTGCTACTACGGCGTGGATACGCCCACGCGCGAGGAGTTAATCGCCTCGCAGCATTCTCTCGAGGAGATCCGCGAGTTCATCGGCGCCGACTCGCTCGGCTATCTTTCCCTGGACCGGCTGCGGCAGGCCGTCGGCGACACGGAGGGACATTTCTGCACATCGTGTTATACCGGTGTCTATCCCACCGAGTTGGTGCAAATGGAAGTGGCAGGGACCCGTGCCAGCGAATAAGACCGAGGAAAACGTGCCGCTCAGCCGCAAGTTGAAGCGCGAGCTGCAGGGCTGGTTTTGGGTGGTCGTGGCCTTCCTTTTCATCCAGGGCACTCTGGTGCAGGCGCGCGTCATTCCCTCGGAATCCATGCTCAAGACCCTGCTGATTGGCGACCACGTGCTGGTCAGCCGCTTTGGCTACGACGCCGGAGTGCCCTTCACCACCTGGCACTTCAGCCTGTGGCGCCAGCCCGCGCGCCAGCAAGTGATCGTCTTCCACCCGCCGCTGCCCGACCAGCCGGATTACGTCAAGCGCGTCATCGGCGTGCCCGGCGACCGCGTGGAAATCCGCGCCGGCTCCGTGTGGGTCAACGGCAAGCCGCTGGTCGAGCCGTATCTTTCTGAGACTCCCGACCCGTCGGAAAACCTCGGGCCTTACCTCGTGCCTCCCGGCAATTTTTTCATGATGGGAGACAATCGCAACAACTCCTCCGACAGCCGCAGATGGGGCTTCGTGCCGCGCTCCTCCATCGTGGGCTCGCCGGTGGTGATCTATCTTTCCGTTGATTCGCCCGGTGAGGCCTGGCAGCCCGGACATCTCCGCGAGCGGCTGGCCGCCTACGGGCTCGCCCTGATTCATCCCGGCCGGGTGCGCTGGGAGAGGCTGTTTGTGCCCTTTTAGACCGCTCTCTACCTCGCGGACCGGACTGGAATCTTTCATGCGCTACTCAGACGCAGGCGTAGACATCGCTCGAGCCGACCAGATCAAGCAGCGCATCCGCAGGCTGGCCGGGCGCACCTTCTCGCGCGCCGTGCTCACCGATATCGGCGGGTTCGGCGCGCTGTTCGCGCTGGACCACAAGCGCTTCCGCGAGCCGGTGCTGGTCGCCAGCGCCGATGGTGTCGGCACCAAACTCAAGATCGCTTTCGCCATGGGCGTGCACTCCACGGTCGGCGGCGACATCGTCAACCACTGCGTCAACGACATCCTCACCCAGGGCGCCGAGCCGCTGTTCTTCCTCGATTACCTGGCCATGGGACGCCTGGTGCCCGAGGTCGCCGAGCAGGTTTTGGAAGGCATCAGCCGCGCATGCAAGCAGGCGGGCTGCGCGCTGATCGGCGGCGAGACCGCAGAAATGCCGGACTTTTACGCGCCGGGCGAATACGATTTGGCTGGCTTCATCGTGGGCGTGGTCGAGCGCAGCCGCATCCTCGACGGCAAACGCGCGGTTCGTCCCGGCGACGTGCTCATCGGTCTGCCCTCCACCGGACTTCACACCAACGGGTATTCACTGGCTCGCAAGCTGGTCTTCGAGATCGCCAAGCTCAAGCCGGACACCTACGTGCACGAGTTGCACAATAAAATCGGCGGCGAACTGCTCCAGCCGCATCGCTGTTACTGGCCCATGCTGAAAAATATCGTACGAAAGGGCTGGCTCTCGGCGATGGCCCACATCACCGGCGGCGGCATCACCGGCAACCTGCCGCGCGTGTTGCCGCGCTCGGCCCGCGCCAACGTGGACCTCACTTCCTGGCCGGTGCCCGCGGTGTTCCGCTACCTCGCCGGTCTGGGAAAAATCAGCGCCGAGGAAATGCTGCGTACCTTCAACATGGGCATCGGCATGATTTTGGTGGTGCCCCCTGCGAACGTGAAGAAAGTGGAAGAAGAATTGAAACGCCGCCGCGAAAAATTCCACCGCATCGGAAAGATCGAGACCGGGACGCCTCGCGTGGCCTACTCCGGCCGGCTGGGTTTGTAACTACCACTTATTCCCGTGGCCGGAGCGGGGAGATCAGTTCTTAGCCTTTCTTTTCGCGGGTGAATACGCTGAAGCCTGAGCGTACTTCCTTGGCGGTGGGGAGATCGGCCGCGGCGGGGGGACGGGACGCGGCATTCCGCGCCTCGAGTGCGGTCTCCAGGGCGAGCAGCTTGATTACCAACTCCTGCACATCTTCCAGCTTTCGCTCCACGGCGGAGCTGAGCTTTTGCTCTGCTCCTTCCGCCTCGCGCCGTTGACGTCCCATGTCCCGGCTGAGTTTGTCGTTGAAGACGGTGAACAGCCGGCTAAGCTGCTCGCTGACGTCCTGCGCCAGACGTAGCTGCCGGTCGGCCAGCTTCAGGAACTGCATCCACACCAAGGCCAGGCAGACCGCGAGGGCCGAGGTGACCGCGAAGAGAAGCACGAGGAGCAGCGTTTCCATCCGCGTAAACATCATGGCCGCAAACCTCGCGGCTTCTGCGCCTGACCGGCCATGACTTCGCGTGCCTTGCGCTGCCGGCTCCAGTACCACCACTGGCGCTGCTCTTCCGGCAGGCGGGGGTTGCGCGCCTGGGCCACGGCGGCGGTGAAAACGTCCAGGCAGCAAATGTCGATTCGCTTCCCGGTGACGCGGCAGAGCTTCTCAAACATTGCTTCCGGCTTTGCGCGGGCGAGATGCGCGACACTGCGGATGCCGAGGAGTTGGAAGTCTTCGAGCATGGCCGGGCCTACCGAGCCGAGGTCGGCAAGCTGCCGCTGTTGCGGCGAACCCTGGCGGCGCGTCTGGTAGCGTCTTTCCGGCATGAGAAACCTGCTCAGTTAAGACTACTCCGCGCCGAACGGGGCCGCAAGCAGAAGTCGTATCCGGGGCCGTAGCGCCCCGATCCTCGGGGTTGCGAGGTTCGCGGACAAATCCCTCGGGATAGGATCACAACATCCACTCAATCCCGTGAGGGTGCGAGGGTGTTCCGGTCGCGAATGGCTTTGGCGCGGGCCTCGTATTTTTCGGCCTCGGCCACGCGACCCATCCGCCGCATCAGGCGCGCCAGGTGCTCGAGCGTCAACGCCGCTTCGGTGCTGTCCTTGCCACGCACTTTCTCGTAAATCCCCAGCACGGACTCCAGGTCCGCCTCCGCTTCCGCGTATTTCCCCTGCGCGGAATAGAAAGCTGCCCTCTGTTCGAGCCCCGCGGCCACCTGGGCGGTCCCCTCGCCAAATTCCTGCCGGGTGATTTCCAGCTTGCGGCGGTAGAGAGGCTCGGCGTCGGCGTACTTCTGTTCCCGGGTGTAGAGCATGGCCAAGCGGCCGAGGCTTGCAGCCAGCTTTCTCTCCTCCCGGGGCTGTTCCTTTTCGCGGAGGGTCAGCGCGCGCCGGTACTGTGTTTCGGCTTCGGAGAGGCGGCCTTGCGCGATGTAGATTTCCGCCAGCCGGTCGCACACTTGCGCGGCCTTCTCTACCTTCGACCCCACGGCGAGGGAGCCGAGTTGTGCGATCACGGAAGCGTTGGACGCGCGCGGGATGACTTTTTCTTTGGCCTGGGTCTGCCACAGCGTGAACGCCTGCTGGTAGTAGCTCTCCGCCTCGGTGAATCTTTTGCGGGCGGCGAAGAACTCGGCCAGCCGCTCGGTGGGGATGGCTGCGATGGTGGATTTGAGCGGCTCGTACTGCGGGTCGCGCACCTTGCGTGTGAAGGCGTTGCTGGCGGCGAGCGCGCGCTGGAAATAGTTTTGCGCCTCATCGTAACGCCGCAGGCTGTCGCAGAACTGGCCGAGGTCGGTGAGCGCGTTCACCACGCGCAGGTCGGAGCTTTCCAGGCCCTCGACCTCCTTGAGCGCCAGCAGGTAGTTCTTTTCCGCTTCGTCGTAGCGTCCCTCGGCCCTGGCGTGGTGCGCCGCGGCCCTATGTTTTTCGTATGCGTCGCTCTGCGCGGCAAGGCCCGCGGGCAACAGGCAGCAGAGCGCCAGCAGGATGCCGGCAGCGTTCGATGGTTTCATTTTTGCTCGCCGCCGCGGCGCGGTGCCCCTGTTTTCGCCCCTCTTGCCGCGGCAGAGGCGGTACAGTAACGCTTTTTCATCCGGCCAGGCAAGGCGGCTGTGCAAGTGGGGTGCTCTTGATTTGCGCGCTTGCGGACCTGTGCTAACGTGCTGTGATTATGGCCAAGCGCATAGGCGTGCTGCTTTCCGGCCGCGGGTCGAACTTCGAGGCCTTGGCGGAGAGTTGTGCATCGGGGCGCATTCCCGGCGCAGAAATCGCCATCGTAGTGAGCAACCGCGAAGGGGCACCGGGGATCGAGCGGGCCCGCTCGCGGGGCATCCCTGCGCGGGTGATCCCCTCGAAGGGTCTCGAGCGCGAAGTCTACGACCGGCAAGTAGCCGCGGTGCTCAAAGAACACCGCGTGGACCTGGTCTGCCTGGCGGGTTACATGCGCCTGCTCTCGCCCTACTTTGTGGAGCAGTTTCCCCGGCGCATCCTGAACATCCACCCCTCTCTGCTGCCGTCATTCCCGGGGCTCGAGGCGCAGCGCCAGGCGCTCGAGCACGGCGTCAAGTTCAGCGGGTGCACGGTGCATTTCGTGGATGAAAACCTCGATGCCGGACCCATACTGGCGCAGGCGGCGGTGGCGGTGCGCGATGACGACACGGCAGAGTCGCTCTCGGCGCGCATCCTGGCCGAGGAGCATCGCATTTATACCGAGGCAGTGCGCATGGTGCTCGAAGGGCGGTTCAGCATTCAGGGGCGCAGGGTGATCTTGAGCGCTTGAGGCGGCAAGTGCAGGGGCTGAATCCGCGAACCACAAACATGGCACACAAATTCAAGCCGGTTGACGAACAGTTCGCATACCTGCGCAAAGGCGCGGCGGAGATCATCCCCGAGGACGAACTGCGCGCCAAGCTTGCGGCGTCTCAAAAATCCGGCAAACCCCTGCGCGTCAAGCTGGGCGTGGACCCCACCGCGCCGGACCTGCACCTGGGCCACATTGTGGCCCTGCGCAAGCTGAAGCACTTCCAGGACCTGGGCCACACGGCCGTCTTCCTGATCGGCGATTTCACCGCCCTGGTGGGCGACCCGACCGGGCAATCCGAAACGCGCCCGCCGCTCTCCCGCGAGCAGATCAGCGCCAATGCAAAAACGTATCTGGAGCAGGTGTACAAAATCCTCGACCGCGCGAAAACCGAAGTCCGCTACAACAGCGAATGGCTGGATAAATTAACAAGCTACGACATCGTCCGGCTGTGCGGCAAATACCGTGTAGCGCGCATGCTGGAGCACGAGGATTTTCGCACAAGGCTGGAGAAGGAGCAGCCCATCTCCATGCACGAGCTGCTCTATCCGCTGCTGGTGGCCTACGATTCCGTGGTGCTGGAGGCGGACGTGGAGCTGGGCGCCACCGAGCAGAAGTTCAACCTGCTCATGGGCCGTGAAATCCAACGGGAATACGGGCAGCCAACGCAGGTGGCTATCACCATGCCCATCCTCGTGGGTCTCGACGGCCAGCGCAAGATGTCCAAGAGCCTGGGCAACTACGTGGGCATCACCGAAGCGCCGGAGCAGATGTTCGGCAAACTGATGTCCATCTCCGACGAAATCATGTGGTCATACTTCGAGCTGCTGACCGACCTCTCGCCCGCAGAAATCGCCGCCAAGCGCGCAGGCGCGGCCGCGGGGCGGCAGCATCCCATGGACGCGAAGATGGAGTTGGCCGCGCGCATCGTCGCCGATTTCCACGGCCCCGCCGCCGGGAAACACGCCGCGGAGCAGTTCCAGCGCGTCTTCCGCGAGCGCCAGGCGCCAGAGGAGTCGCCGGTCCAAAAACTGCCGCGCGGCGGGACCAAACGTCTATCTGTACTGCTCGTCGAACTGGGCCTTTCCTCCTCGCGGAGCGAGGCCGAGCGCCTTATCAAGCAGGGCGGTGTGGAGATTGACGGCGCGCGCGTGGACGACGTGAAACGCGAAATGGACTTGTCGCGCGCTCAGGAGTTCCTGCTGCGGGCTGGAAAGAAGAAATTCGTGCGCGTAGTCGTCGAGTAGGCCGGCGCTACGATCTGGGCTTGGCCTCCGCCAATCGCTTGAGGGATGCGAGCATGTTGCGGTTGCGCCGGGCGACCCCGGGGCGCATCAGCACGCCGTCGAGCCAGCGGCCGAGCCTTCCGGGGAGCTGGTAGTCATCATGCATGGTGACGCGAGTGCCTCGCGGCGCCTCGGCAATTTCCCAGAGCTGCCGCCCGCGCACCCCGTAGGCGTCCTGGAAGCGCCATTCCAGCGCGCGCATCCAGTCATAGCGCATGACCACGGCAGTCAGGGTTACCTCGCGCCCGGCAAGACTCCCTGAAATTCGTACCTTCTGTCCAGGATGGAAATCCGAAGCGCCGCCCTGCACTTCGATCTGCGTATCCATTTCCGCCACGTACCATAGCGGCATCCTCTGCGGAACAAAGAAAACAAAAACGCGGTCCAGCGGCGCTTCGATTTCCACTTCGATGCGAACGCTACCCATGGCGGGAGTCAGACTGTAGCACGGAGCAGCGGCTTGCGGCGCGTAGGTCAGTTCACCTCGACCACCACCAGAGACATATCGTCAGTTGCCGGACCGTCGCGGTAGGCGTTGACGCGCTCGACGATGGAATGTTTCATCTCCTCCAGCGGCAGCTTGGCCGAAGTGCGCACAATTTCGGACAGGCCCTCGATCCCCAGCATTTCCTCTTTTGCATCGAAAACTTCGGTGAGCCCGTCGGTGTAAAGCACCAGACGGTCTCCCGCGGCCATCTCGACCTCGACCGTCGGCTCGGACGGAACCGCCTCCTCGAGGACGCCCAGGATAGCGCTGAGCGATTCGAGTTGGCGGCACTCGCCGCCCGGCGTCACCAGCAGGGCCGGGGGGTGCCCGCCGCCGGCGAAGGAGAGGCGGCGCCCGCTTTCGTCCAGGCGCGCCGCCGCGAGTGTGAAGAAGAACCCAGAGGTGCGAATGTGCTGGAGCACGAAGCTGTTCAAGTGGCGGAGCAGCTCGCCCGGAGGGGAGCCGCCCTCAAGCAGCGACATTGTCTCCGTATAGATGCGGTTGGCCACCAGCGCCGAACCGATGCCGTGTCCGGAAACGTCGCACACCAGCAGGTGCAAGTTGCCGTCCTCGAGCGGAGTGACGATGCCAAAGTCACCGCCGATGGTCCGCGCGGGCATGTAGTAAGTCTCCACGGTCACAGCGCCCCAGCGGATGGCTTGCGGAGTCAGACTATGCTGCACGCGCGCGGCCAGCGAGAGTTCTACCTCGATCTCCTCCTGGCGTTTCTTGAGTTTGTGGTTGGCCCCGCGCAGATCTTCCTGCGCCTGCTTCTGATCGGTGATGTCGGTCAAGGTGACCACGGAAAACACGCGGCCGTCGGGGTCTTCCAGCTCGCGCGCGCTGATGATCACCGGGACGCGCGACCCGTCACCT
>JBGPJC010000147.1:0-8059 GCA_041485165.1 Terriglobia bacterium
CGGTCACACTCTCGCCTGGCGTCTATTGTTTTAATTCTTCGGCGCAGTTGACCGGCACCCTCACGCTCAACGGCAACGGTGTCTACGTTTTCAAGATAGGGAGCACGCTTACGACAGCGAGCAATTCCTCTGTTGTCCTGGCCAAAGGAGCGACGGCAGGAAATGTGTTCTGGCAGGTCACCAGCTCTGCAACTCTTGGCACGAACACCGCCTTTGAAGGAAGCATTCTCGCGCTCATCAGCGACACCGTCACCACCGGCACCAGTGTTACCGGTCGAGTCTTTGCGCTGACGGGTGCTGTGACGCTGAGCGGGAACCGAATTCGCGCCGCATCAAAATAAACGGGCAGGCTGGGCGCGTGGCCCACGCTTCACTCTCGGGATCATTTCCTTCCTCTCACTTACACCGCCACGATGGGATGATACCACTGCGGTAGTTCACCGTAGGGTTAAGATGTCGGGTGTGCCCCATCCTTCCACCGAAGGGTGGGGATTTTGGCACCTCCCATCCGTAGGAAATTTAATCGTTACCACGCTCACCTGCATCCGCATTTCTTCACCTGCAATTGTTAGCGCCGCCTGCCGCGCCTGACAGCGTTGCGATTCGTCGCTGCCAAAGGTAGACTTCTGCCGCGAGGGAGAGCCGATGGCACTGGTCCCCATCAAGACATCCGCGGGCACCGGATACTGCGACTGCATCTGCGGCTGCTACGACTTGGTCAGCTTGCGTGACGATGAGACCGGTAAGTCATTCTGCCCGCGCTGCGCGCAGGAGCACCTGGAATTGAACCGCGGGCTGGGTCTCTCGCGGCCGGCGCCTTCGCGCATGCCTGAAACCGCTCCCGGAACGCCCACTGATGTCGGCATGCCCGAAGCTGCGGACCCGCCCGGCCGTCTGCGCTGAAGAATTCCCTGCCCCACTTAGACGGCGGGAGCGGTTATAATCACCCTTACCAGCAATGCGTAAGGAGGAAGTGCGAATGCGAATCCGGCACCTCATCATTGCAACCGTTTTGTCCGCGGGTTTGGCAGCGGCTCTGTCCGCCCAGAATCCCGGAGCGCCGCCCATGAAGTTGAAAGAGGGAGACAAAGCCCCGGACTTCACCCTGCCCGATCAGAACAACAAGATGGTCCATCTTGCCGACTTCCAGGGAAAGAAGACCGTCATCCTGGCGTTCTTCATCAAGGCCTCCACAGGCGGTTGAACCGCGGAGATGAAGGCGTACCAGGCTGGTATCGCCAAGCTCACGGAAAGCGATTCGGTGGTATTCGGCATCAGCGCGGACAAGCAGGAAGACAACGCCAAGTTTGCAAAGGAAGTCGAAGCCAATTTCCCCATCCTGAGCGACCCCACCTTCAAGACCACCAAGGACTACGGAATATTTAACGAGAAGTGGCAACTCGCCAACCGGGTCACCTTCGTGGTGGACAAGGAGGGCATCATCCGCCACATCGAATCAGGCAAAGAGGCAGTTGATCCTACCGGGGCCATCACCATGTGCGGCACCCTGCATAAAACAAAAGCCACCAAGAAGTAGAATCCTGCGAAGGATTGCTCGAGTCTGGCCAAGGAGGCGGAAGATTCCGCCTCCTTCGTTCCTAATCTCTCTTCTCCAACTGACCCGTGGCCCGGCCCGAATGGGTATCAGACCCGCAATCGGTCCCGGAAACGGGATTGCAAGAGTTTGCACTTTGTGGGTAAGATCTAGCACACTCCCGTGAGCCGACAACAGTCTATCGCATTGATTTTACAAGTCTTACTCACGCAGCGCGAAGGAAAATGCATTGCGCTTAGCACCTAGTCACAGCGCTGGTCGTGTGTCATGGCAGATCCCTCTAACATCTCGGTGATCCGAACGGGCCTCCACCCTTCAGTGGCCCCGTGGGCTCCCGAGGTGAAGTACGTCCTCCGCACCTTGCTGCGGATCGCGGGGTACGCCGCGGAATTCGTGTGGTCCAGTCAAGCGCCACAGGCTGGCGCTCTGGACATTTTCTACGGCCCGGCCGGCACGGCAGCAGCGGCGTCCGTGGAAATCACCGCGTGTGGGCTGGGCTTCGACCAAGCCCCCCGGCTCGAGCCGCTCCGCCTGCGCGAGCAAGAGGGCCAGGCCTTCATGGACTTTGGCGCCGGCGGCGGCATCGAGCACCTCCCCGACAAGCGCTTGCGCCTGACCAACGACATTGTATTCGGCGCGTACTGGCTGCTCACCGGCGCGCGCGAACCCTTTTACCGGCGCGACCGCATGGACAACATCGACCTGAAAGGCTCGATGTATCTGAGCCACCGCCTGAACGAGCGGCCGCTGGTGTCTGAGTACGCCACGCTGCTCCGGCAGCACTTTGCGTCGCAGGCGCGCGAGCCGCAGGCCTGGCCGTGGAAGAATCGCGGCGCGGCGTTTGCCTTCACCCACGATGTGGACTACCCGCAGATCCTCCGCTGGGTGGAATGCCTGCGCCTGGTCGGGACGCGCGGGCGGAGCGGCCTGCCGCTGGCTGCCAGCGTGATGCGCGGCACGAGCCACTTCTGGAAATTCTCCGAATGGATTGATTTCGAAGGCGAGCTGGACGCCCGCCCCGCTTTCTACTTCATGGCCAGGAAGGGCTCGCTGCTCAAGTACGCCATGGGGACGCCCGACGCTTTCTACGACATCAACGCTCCCGAGTTCCGCCAGCTTTTCGCGGAGCTGCGCGAGCGCGGTTGTGAGGTCGGTTTGCACGCCTCGTTTAATGCGCACCGCAGCGCGGAGCAGATCCGCCGCGAGAAGGAAACGCTCGAGCGCGTCTCGGGCATGCCGGTCGAAGGCAACCGCCACCATTACTGGCATCTCGACCCCGCCGCTCCGCACCACACGCTCCGCAAACAGGAAGAAGCCGGCCTGCGCTACGATTCTTCGCTGGGCTTCGAGTATTATCCCGGGTTCCGCCGCGGCGTCTGCCATCCTTTCCGCATCTATCACCCGGAAGAGCGGCGCGAATTGAAGCTGGTCGAGCTGCCACCTACCTGGATGGACGATCATTTCGACCGGCGCCTGGCGAAGAACGGAATCTCCGACCCCACCGGCTATGCAAAAAAACTTGTGGGAGCGGCGCGCGCGACGGAAGGAGTGGTGGTGGTGGACTATCACGTCCGGGGGATGAACGCGGACTTCTACCCGCGCTACGGCCCCTGGCTACAGGGGTTTATCCGCGACCACATGGACTCCGCCGTTTCCTACGCCACTGCGGGCGAAATTGTGCGCCAGTACGAAGCGCGGGAAAAAACCCTTGATGAGGCCTCCGTTGACCGTGCTCTCCCTGCGGAGGCGGCAGGGACAATTAGCGTCCGCAGCGGACCCAGCGCCCCCGCGCCGGTCGCTTCCCGGGAAAAAACGCAAAATGCTGCGGCGAGCATCACCGCTCCGGTTGCGGATTCACAGCCCGCCGTGAGCATGCTCCGCGATGACGAAGCTGCCGCATGGGACGCTTTTGTCGCTGCGCATCCCGCGGGCAACATCTATCACACGCTGTCCTGGCGCGCCGTAACCCAGGAAGCCTTCGGGCACCAACCCTACTATCTGCGCGCGCTCGACCGCAGCGCAGCGATCTGCGGTGTCTTGCCGCTCTTCCTGGTCCAGGGCGTCTTCGGGCGGCGGCTGGTGTCCGTGCCCATGCGCGACCGCGGCGGCCTGCTGGCGGGAGATCCCGCATCCGGCGCGGCGCTGTTGCGTTCCGCGGTTTCGCTGACGCGCGAGCTGGGCTGCAAGTATCTGGAGTTGAGGTCGCTCGAGCCCATCGATCCCGGTTTGGCCGGCGAGTACAATCTCCGCATCGAGAACAACTGGGTGACCACACGAGTGGATCTTTCGCCGGGAGCGACAAAACTCTGGAAGGCGCTGGACCGCGATGCGGTCCGCTGGGCCATCAACAAAGCGAAGAAGCGCGGTATACGGGTGGCGGAAGATGCCAGCGAGCGCGGTATGGAGATTTTCTATAAGATGTTTTCGCGGACGCGCACCTCCATGGGGATTCCGCCCTTCCCGCGGAATCTGTTTTCTGCCATTTGGAAGCACATGATCGCGCCCGGCCGCGGCAGTCTCCTGCTGGTCTATGACGGTGACCGGCCCATCTCGGGATTGGTGAGCTTTTTCTCCAAAGACAGCTTCATTCCCGCATACGCGGCTCCGCAGCGGGAATGGCGCAAGTTGTATCCCAGCGAGTCCGCGTTCTGGCACGCCATCGAGTGGGCCAGCCGCAACGGCTTCCGCTGGCTCGACTTCGGCGCCGATTCCATCCGCCAGGAGGGGCTGTTGTTCTTCAAGAAAAAGTGGGGTGGCGTGCAGCAACCAATGTGCTATGCCTATTTCCTGAACGGCATCAAGTCGCCACCGGATCTGGACAGCAGCTCGCCGGTGTACAGTTTCGCCCGCACGGCGTGGAAGGCGTTTCCGTTGCCGGTTTCGGAGCGGCTGGGAAGCTGGGTCACAAGGCAGTTGAGTTGAACCGTGCCCGACGCAACAAAACTCGAGGCCGAGTGCAATCCGCCGGTGCGGGAGATTGAGTATGGCCTGCTCCAGCGCGAGGAGGTGCCATCCGCGGCGCGCTTCTTTGTCGAGAGCTTTCCAGGGCGGGCGCACGCTCAGTTTGGCACCGCCGCACAGGCCGTGGCGTTCTACACTGATTACATGGACCTGATGCGACTGGCCCATGGCCAGACATTTTTCGCGGCGCGGAGAGCACGACAATTGGCCGGATGCCTGTTGCTGGTCATGCCCGGCCAGGCGGTCTTTGGCAGGTTATTCCGGGAGGGCTTCATGTTTCGGGCCACCGGCCATCTGTTGAGCGGCCGTTACGGCTTTTCACCCCGGTTTTTCTCGCGCGCTTTGGGCGCACTCCGGGGCCAGCGCGGAGAAACGCTGCGGGAAGGGCTTCAAGACGTGCCGCATATAGATTTGGCCGTGGTTGACCGGGCTATTGTGGGATGCGGCATCGGCACGCGATTGTTCGAACTGGCGCGGGAAGCTTGCCAGGGCCGGTCCGGGAAGATCTGGCTGGCCGTGGACAAAGAAAACACCGCTGGCATCCGTCTTTTCGAGCGTGTCGGCTATCGCATCTGGCGCTCGGATTCGACGCAGCACGCCATGGTGCGGGATATCGAGCAAAATTCCGCCGCGCGGGTGTTGCCATAATGCGGCCGGGGAATGACCAAGAATTGAACCGCGGCCTCGACTGCGTATACACGACCCAGGCACTTGCGCAATTGCCTCGGCTGCTCAGCCTTCTCGACCGCGAAGCGCTCTCGGCCAGCGCCGGGAGTTTCGACCGGTCGCATTGGGGGTGGAAGTTCCGCGACTTCCCGCTCACCATGCTCCAGACCGGGATCGCACCTCTGGCCATGGCGTGGAGATTTCCTTTTCCCGGAAGTCCCTACACGGGCAACCCGCAGTTGCTTGCGTGGATCGTCAGCGGGATGGAGCGCACGCTCGAGCGCCAGCGCCGGGAAGGGGCTTTTGATTCCGTGGGGCCGAATACGCGCGACCACGGTGTGACGCTGGCCATGGTCCACTACCTGGCCGAGACTTCGCGGCTGCTCGGTGATGCGCTGCCCTCCGCATTGCGCGAGCGTTTGGTGCGGTCTGTACAGCGCGCCTGCTCTTTTTCCGCGCGGAGCGGCGAGGACTACGCCTTCATCAGCAACCACCAGGCACTGTTTGCAGCGGCCTGGCTCGAAGCCGCCGAGCACACCGGCGATGCAAGTTACCGGCGTCGCGCTGACGAAGTGCTGGCGCGCATTCTGCGCGAACAGTCACCCGACGGCTGGTACCGGGAATACGGCGGACCGGACCCTGGCTACGAATCTCTGGGCATCCACTATCTGGCGAAGTGCTGGCAACGGATCCGGTCTGCGGAGTTGCTCGCATCGCTGCGGCGCAGCATCGAGTTCTTTGCGCATTGCGTGCATCCCGATGGCAGCGTCGGAGGCGTCTACGGGAGCCGCCATACCCAGCTCTACTTCCCCTCCGGCTTCGAGATGTTGGCAGCCGAGCTACCCATGGCCGCGGCCGTTGCCAAGTTCATGCGTGAGAAGCTGGAGCGCGGCAACGTGCTGACGCCCGCGGCCAGCGACACGGAGAACCTGGTTCCGCTGCTCTGCAGCTACCTGGATGCTGCCCTGGTGTGCGGACAGGAATCAGGCCGACCGGCAGCTGTTTTGCCCTGCGAAACGTTGGCCGGTTTCCGCCGCTTCAGCGACTCGGGGATCGCGGTGATGGGCACGGCGAGCTACTACGCCGTGGCCAGCGGCGCCAAAGGCGGCGTCTGCCGCATTTTCTCGAAGCACAGTGAGCGCGTCGCCTATGAGGACGCTGGCTATCTGGTCAGTGCCGCGGGCCGCCTCTGGACATCGCAACGCCTGGGGCAGAGCCGCGATCTCGACTCTCCTGGCGAACTTCACTGCGCCGGACAGTTCTCAGAAGTTCGGCAGGAACTTCCCACGCCCTGGAAATTCCTATTGCTTCGCCTCCTGAACCTGACGCTTTTCCGCAGCCTGCGTCTCGGCGCTTGGCTGCGCCGCCGCATCATCGCGCGGCTGATCACCTCCGCGCATCCTGGACCACTGAAGCTGGAGCGCCGGATTCGCTTTGATGCCGATGGAGTCGCTTTTGAGGACCGCATCACACTCAGCCGGCCGGTTGCCATCGAACGATTGGAGCTGGCGCGTTCCTTCACCGCCATCCACATGGGCTCGGCGAAATACTTCCATCCATCCGAGCTGGTGGAAACGCCGCTGCCGGACACCAGCACGATGGCCAAAGCGCTGCGCGCCGGCCGCGCGGCGGAGTGCAGATTCCGTCTGGTGTTATCTCCGGACGCCGAGCCGGTGCTGGTCACCGATCCGGCGGGGCTGCCGGCAAGATCTCAAGTCCAGGAAGAGGGAGCGCTGACGCGAAAATGATCTACATCCTGCTGCCCGCCTACAACGAAGAGGACGCCCTGCGGCCGATGATGGGGAAGATCGAGGGCGTGATGGCCGAGATGCGCATGCCGTATCGCGTGGTCATCATCAATGACGGCAGCAAAGACGCCACGCCGCAGATTCTCGAAGAGCTGCGCGCGCACTACCCGCTCGACGTCATCACCCACAGATACAACCGCGGCCTGGGCGAGACCGAGCGCGACGGTATGGAGGCCATTGCCGAGGTGGCCGCCCCCGGCGACATCATCGTGCGTATGGATTGCGACGACACCCACGACCCCAAGTACATCCCCGCGATGGTGGCGAAAATCCGCGAGGGATACGAGGTGGTGACCACCTCGCGCTACGCCCCCGGCGGCGGCCAGGTGGGCGTGGACTGGTACCGCCGCCTGATCAGCCGCGTCGCCAACCTGCTGATGAAAGTCGTCTTCCCCATCCCCGGCGTGAAAGAATATAGTTGCGGTTACCGCGCCTTCCGCGTGGCCCTGGTGCAGGACGCCCTGGCGATTTTCGGCAACCGTTTTATTGACTTGAAGGGGCTGGGCTTCACCAGCACGGTGGAAAAGCTGGTCAAATGCAAGATGATGGGAGCGCGCGTGGCCGAGGTGCCTTTTATACTACGGTACGACCGCAAGCAGAGCGTGAGCAAGGTGGTCACCAGCGTGACCACGCTCGGCTATCTGATGCTCATCGCCAAGTACGTCGTTTTCTGGGGCACCATCGGCCAGAGTTGGAAAAGCCAGATTGCGGAACGCAAACGGCGCGTCTATGGCCCAGATGGCCGCCTGCTGGAAACGGCCGGGAGGGACTCCGCATGTGCGGAATAGCGGGCATCGTCAACCGCGACCGCGAGCAGCCGGTGGACCGCAACGCCGTCCTGGCGATGATGTCGGCGCTGACCCATCGCGGCCCCGACGACGAGGGCGCCTGGTTCGACGGCGCCGTGGGACTGGGACACAAGCGCCTGACCATCATCGACCTCCAGACCGGCCGCCAGCCCATGACCAACGAGGACGGGTCCCTGTGGATCATTTTCAACGGGGAAATCTACAACTACCTCGAGCTGCGCCGAGACTTGGCCAGCCATCACACTTTCCACACGCAATCC
>JBGPJC010000148.1:0-8007 GCA_041485165.1 Terriglobia bacterium
CAGATTCTGCAACCTGCCGGTGACGTCCATCCACCTGTTCCCTGCGCCGTAGCGGGCTCTGATGATGCGCAGTTCCGAATTGCGAGCTGAGCTTTCAGGAATGTTTATGTAATCGCCTTCCCGGAGGCGCGCTTCCTGACGCCGCCCCTGGAACTCCCATTCGAATTCCAACTCCTTGCGCTGGCCTTCGGCAGGATTTCCACCCATGTTGGTATCGTTCACTTTGGCGTTCAGACGGTCATTGTTGACCAGATTCTGCAACGCACCGGTGACGTCCATCCACCTGTTCCCCGCGCCGTAGCGGGCTCTGATGATCCGCAGATTTCCATCACTATTCCGGTTGGGGTACCGTTCGCCGCCCTCGAACTCCAGGCTGACGGTGTCTCCCTCCTGATATAGGTAATCCCGTGTTTGGCCGCCCCGCTCCTCCACACGCATGCGGAGTTCTTTGGCCTGGTTTGGTGCGGGGTCGCCGCCCAAGGTGTCGTTGGTGACTCTGAAATGGAGAGATCCGTTCTGCGTCATCGACTGCAGGCGGGAAGTAACGTCAACGCGCCTGTTCCCGATTCCATAGTCGGCGCTGATTACCTGCCGACCCTGAGCCGCCGCGATGCCCGCAAACACGAACAGGCAAGCCGCAATCACGGCTAGAGCGCAAAGACCGTTTCTTACGCTTCTTGAATTCTTTTCCATTTTCCCCTCTCTCATCGCCTACATTACGTCTGTGATCCACCCAATTGATCCGTTTTGGCCGGATCGTCTCGCCAGCCGGCCCCGGAAATAGAACCTCGCACCTGATCCAGAACCGAACGGGCCGCCCGGAAACTCTGTATCGCGCCGCATCGGTAGCTATTCTTTCCGCGTCTTCCGGTCACGGACCGAGTGGTTACTTCCCTAGCCCATTATTCCTTGCTTGCGGAGGACTGTTCTGTACAATAATGAACATATGGCCTCTGCGAGACCAGTCCGGGTACCCCTGTCCCTATTGAACATGCTTGGGGGGACGCTGGCGGTCCTGATGCTGTTGCTGGCACTGGGTTTGCCGGCACAAGGGCGGACGCACGGAATAGCCTCCAAGAGCAGCCCTCCGGCGCCCGCCTCGAAGAGGGTTGTGGTGACACCGCGGCATACGCGTAAGCCGGTCCCTCTGGTTGATCCCGCCAAGGATGACATTGCAGATTTTGATGATGCCGTAGTGCGGGCTTCCGCGGTCGAAGCGCTGGGCCACCGCGACGGCGCAGTGGTTGCCGTGGACCCCAACTCCGGACGAATCCTCGCCGCCGTCAACCAACGGCTGATATTCTCTTCCGGGTTCATTCCGTGTTCGACGATCAAGCCGGTGATTGCCGTGGCCGCGCTGCAGGAAGGGCTGATCAACCGCGACACCATGCTCAAGATCGCCCCGCGGCGCTACATGAACCTGACCGAGGCGCTGGCGCATTCCAACAACAAGTTTTTTGAATCCCTGGGCAGCCAGATGGGATTTGACACCGTGGCGCGCTACGCCCGGCAGATGGGACTGGGTGAGTTGGCAGGCCGCAACATCTTTGAAGAGCATCCCGGTGTGCTGCCCGAGGGCCCGCCCCAGCGCGGCGGCGTGGCGCGGATGTCCAGCTTTGGAGAAGGGATCGAGATCACGCCCCTGCAACTTGCGGTGCTGGGCTCCACGCTGGCCAACGGCGGCACCATCTACTACCTGCAATACCCGCGCAGCGAGCAGGAGCGCCGGGAATTTGCGCCGGTGGTGAAGCGCAAGCTGGAGATCGAGTCCTACCTGCCGGACCTGCGCGAAGGAATGCTGGCGGCAGTGCTCTATGGCACGGCGCGTCACAGCTTCGATCGCGACGGCCAGCAGGTTTTGGGGAAGACGGGAAGCTGTTCGGAACAGGGGACGCGGCTCGGCTGGTTTGTTTCTTATGCCGACCAGCGGAATCCTCGTCTTGTCCTGGTGGTGCTGCTGCGCGGCTACCGGCACCGCGTGAACGGTTCGTCGGCCAGCGATATCGCCGGGCGCATCTACCACCGCCTGCACGAGCAGAATTTCTTCTCCGATGCCGGCGCTCGTGGGCCGGTAGAGACATTGGTTTCCGCGCACTAAGTCCGGCCTAGGGCATCAGGTTTTTCTTGCGGTAGTCCTCGAAACATTCCGGGCAAAAGGTGTGGCTGAACTGGGTGTCGGAGTGCGCGGCCAAATATTCCTCGAAGCGGCCCCAATTGCCAGCCCCGTGCTCGGTGTTTGCGTCGTCGCGGATCTTGCCGCAAACGCAGCATACCGGCAGAAGTTTTTCGTACATCTCAATGCGCTTGCGGTCGGTGAGGTCACGGATGGCCACCAGGACAGCAGGAGCACCGTTGAAGATGACGCGCTCGACGTCGAGCTCGGCTCGGAACTCTGAGCCGTCGCGCCGCAGCATACCGACCTCGTAGCGCCGCGGGGCCTCTTCACCGGCAGCGCGACGCCGCACGTAATCCGTCAACCGGGGGCGATCCTGTTCAGAAATATGCGTGAATCCGTCCATGGCGATTTCTTGTTCCGGGCTGTCGAACCCGTGCAATCGCGCGTCGGCGGCGTTGGCGAATACGATTGTGCCGCCCTGGATGATGCGGACTGCGACCGGCAGCGATTCCAGCAGCTCGCGAAAGTGCTTTTCGCTGGCGCGCAGTACTTCCTCCGCTTGTTTGCGCTCGGTCACGTCCAGGCAGGAGCCGATGAAGCCCGCGAAAGTGCCGTCGGCGGCGTAGCGTGGAGCAGTGCGTTCCAGCACCCAGCGGTATTCGCCATCGGCGCGCCGCAGCCGGAATTCGAGGTCAAACCCTTGCCGCGCCTCAAATGCCTGGTTATAGGCGTGCTGGCAGGCTTCGTAGTCTTCCGGATGCACCCCTTCGCTCCACCCATCGCCGATCTCCGCTTCCATCGGGCGGCCTCGGAAATCGAGCCAGACACGGTTGAAGAATGTCAGCTTCCTGCTGAGGTCTGAAATCCAGATCATCACCGGCGCGGTGTCGGTCATGTTGCGGAACAGCGCTTCGCTTTCCCGCAGGGCTGCTTCCGCCTGCTTGCGGGCGGTGATCTCCCGCTGGATGACCACGAACGTGATTTCCTTCTGTGCGTCATCGGCAGGCAGCCTATCCCAGGTAAGCTCCACCGGGAACCGCTCGCCGTTTTTGCGTTGGGAGACTCTCTCCACAGGGCCTTTTCCGATGAAGGCGGTGGGGCCGCCGCTGGCAAAAGCGCGCAGATCACTGCGGAAGGCTTCTCTTCTTTCCTCGGGCATCAATGTTTCCAGCTTGGCGCCGATCAGCGCACCGGGGCTGTAGCCCAGCATTCCTTCTGCCGCGCGATTGACAAAGCGTATCGTTCCACGCGCGTCGAAAATCGTGATGGCGTCCCGCATTGCTTGGGCAACGATCCGGAAGCGAGCTTCTGCGGCAGCGGCCCCCTGCTCGGCGGCCAGGCGCGCCAGCGGCCGCAGGATGGAGATGTAGAGCAAAGGCAGGCAACAGATGGAGACGAACAATCCATCCACAAGCATGCCAATCGCCCGGTTCTGAACGCGCAAGGACCAAATGAATCCGTCGCCGAGCGTAGTCATCGCGAATACCACAACCACACACCGCCCCAGGATTTTCGCGGCCGACTGCACCACCGCGAGTTGCGCTTCGAGCTGAGTGGCGGGAAGGTGAGCCTGGTGTTTTTCCATTCCGGTCTCCATGTGTAACCTATCGGCTGGAATGGGCAAGAAGTGGATGAGGAATCTGCCGGAGAGGAGCCCGCGCTGGCTGCCCATTTTACCAGCCTCGACCTGCCAGTTGACTGTATGGAAGCAGCGCCCGCAGTTGGGTGTACTGCGGGGTGCGCGGGCGGATTATGTTGGTGGGGCGGCTGTGCGGCGTGGTGCCGCCTCATTTCCAGTTTTGGCCGCCGGTGGAGCGTGCGGTAAACTGCTGGGCTCCGTCTGGTATGAAGATGCACTTTTCTGGGGGGATCGTGGTCATTTGGAAGCGCATTCTTCTTGTCATTGTTTTGGTGATTGGTTCCGGGATCCTGGGTTGGTCTTTCTATCGCCGGCACACGGTCGAGCAGCAATTTGCGCACGAGGCCGCGCTGGCTCGCGAGCTCGCTGAGCGCATCCATCGGACCGTAGTGCTCTTCACCGAGCGCGCCGTGCCCTCGGGCATGCGCTTTGGGCAGGCGCTCGAGCTCATGGGCCTCGATCCTGTGGCCGCCGCCGGCATGGTGACCGCAGCGCAGCCGGTGTTCGATTTCCGGCGCATCCAGGCCGGGCACCGGCTGGCGGTGGGACGTTCGGTCCTGGGCGAGTTGCGCGCGGTGCGTTACCGCATTGATCCCGAGCGCGAGCTATGGATCGCGCCGCGCGGCGAGACTTTCCAAGCCGAGATCAAGACCATCCCTACCACTACGGAGGCTTCGGGGGTCGCCGGCCTCATCCAGGATTCGCTTTTCAACGCGGTCACCGACTCCGGCGAGCGGCCGGAGTTGGCCATGGCCCTGGCGGACATTTTTGGCTGGGACCTCGATTTCTACACCGACCCCCGCCCGGGCGATACCTTCCGGCTGGTGGTCGAGAAAAAGAAATACGCCAGCGGACAGACCGCCGCCTATGGCCGCATCCTGATGGCGGAATACAAGAACGGTGAGCGCCGCTTCCAGGCGGTGTTGTTCCATGATGCCGCGGGACACTCCGCCTACTACGGCCCGGACGGCAAAGCGATGAAGAAAGCTTTTTTGCGCTCGCCGCTGCAGTTCGGTGCGCCGATCACTTCGCATTTCAGCTACAACCGCTTTCATCCCATCTTGAAAGTCCATCGCCCGCACCTGGGAATTGACTACGGCGCTCCGGAAGGCTCGCCGGTGCAGGCCATCGGCGGGGGGCGGGTGATCTTCGCCGGGAAGAAAGGCGGCGACGGAAACATGGTGCACCTGAAGCATGCCAATGGTTACGAGACGCTGTATATTCACCTCTCGCGCATCCTGGTGCGCAATGGGCAGGAAGTGTCGCAGGGGCAGCGCATCGGCCTGGTCGGCCACACCGGCCTCGCCACCGGGCCGCACCTCGATTTCCGCATCAAGCAGCAGGGCGCGTATCGCAATTTCGAGACATTGCGGTTGCCGCCCGCTGAGCCCGTGGCGAAATCGCAGTTGGCTGAATTCAAGACCTCGCGCGACAAATGGGTCGCGCTCATGCCCGATAGCAACACGCAGTTCGCCAAAGCACAATCACCCGCTGCGCTGTCGCAGGCCCCTGGCACAACCTCCCTGCCCGGCAGCCGCTAGCCAGCCTGAATGGACCGAAGGGATCGTGACTTTCGCAGGGCCTTGGTCCGATGAGGACGCCGGCCGTCGCGCCGAGGCATCTGCAAAAAGACAATGCAGTGAAGGGGGAGAAGGCGCGTGTGTCTGAGGAATGCCGCTTGTTACCGTGAAAACGTCGATGGGCCAAGCGTCCAGAAGACTGCCCCAAAAGCAAATTCTGCGGGTACAAGCTAGGGTTGAGGACGGCGTCTAATACAACAGGTCGGTATGGAACACACCAAAGAACAACGAGGGCATGTACCGGTGTTCGGTCGCCTGCTCAACCATCTTCACCTTCAGATCGCGCAAGTGTTTAGCGAAACTGGGAACCTTACCGCCGTAACCGTCTTTCCCCCAATTCGGCACCCAGTACACACAGCGGATCTTGCTACTAACACTGTCCAGCACGGTCTCCGTGTATCCACCCATCGTCGGCGCCGTCGGATCGATGAGGCCAAGAATTTTCCACTGCGCAATGTTCCGGTATCTGTACACCTCCACACCACCACGGGAGTAGCCGCAGAGCGAGTACGAAGTGATATTCTGCGGACTGATTTTCGTGTGTAACTCGTTGAGGCAGGCATTGCAGTCATTTGTGTAGTGTGTCGGCAGAACGAAGACGACACTTCCCAGTAGGTACTGGGGTATCTCGCGCACCAGCCACTCACCTTCCCACCCGTAAAGCCCCCCATAGACAACGACGGCGGGAGACGGCCCGCGTTCGGGGTCGCTGACAACGCAATTGCCGAGACGATGAGTTTTCACCAGAACCTCCTGTTGGCCTTGAGTCCGCGTCGCAGTATACATTAGGTCCAGGCTTCAGGAGACCTACTCCCACAAAGGCTGGCTTTCATTGCCGAGCAACAATTCCTTGAAGAGTGGTTTTCTGGAGGAACTTTAAAGATCTACGCTCCCCATATCAACGCAGCCTGAACGAATTACCAACGCGTGACTCTTCCCGCCGCGGACCGGCTGGTGTGGTATCATTTTGTCGTCGGCTCTCGGGGTTCGGCCTCAGCATCCGTCTGACGCTCGCCGCACCGCCCGATGTTGATCCCGCAGAGCGGGATCACTCTGAAGCATGACAGGGCCGTGTCCCTCGCGAGGACTTGCGTCTCGTCAGGAAAGAATCCGAGCAGGACCGGCAGGATGGGGGTCGAGCAGCAATTATGTCCACTCTTACAGAAACTCCGCCATCTAAAACCAAGCACGAAGTCATCGATCAAGCGGTCATTCGCTTTGCGGGAGACTCCGGCGACGGCATGCAGATCACCGGAAGCCAGTTTACGAATACCGTAGCGCTCTACGGGAACGATATTTCCACGTTTCCGGACTATCCCGCGGAAATTCGCGCCCCGGCGGGGACCATTCCCGGCGTAAGCGGATACCAGCTCCATTTTTCCTCGAATGAGGTGCACACGCCCGGCGATTCGATTGACGTCTTAATCGCCATGAATCCGGCGGCGCTGAAGGTGAACGTGGCCGACCTGAAGGCCAACGGCATCCTCATCGTGAATTCCGACAGTTTCAAAGAAACCGACCTGCGCAAGGCGCAGATGACCAGCAACCCGCTCGAGGATCATTCCCTCGACAAGTTCCGTCTGTTTCCTGTGGAACTCGAGCGCCTCACGCGCCTGTCCCTGGAGCATCTCGGCCTCGACGCCAAGTCGGCGGACCGCTGCAAGAACTTTTTCGCCCTGGGCATGTGCTACTGGCTCTACAACCGCTCGATGGAGCCGACGGTCCGCTGGATCGAGGACAAATTCAAGAACAAGCCCCTGCTGGTCGAAGCCAACAAACTGGCGCTCAAGGGCGGCTATTCCTACTGCGAGGCAACAGAAGCCTTTCAGATCAGTTATGAGATTCCGCCGGCGCACCTCTCTCCGGGTTTGTATCGCAGCATCAGCGGGAATCAGGCGCTGGCGCTGGGTTTCGTCACCGCCGCCCAAAAAGCCGGCCTCACGCTCTTCCAGGGCAGCTATCCGATCACCCCGGCATCGGACATCCTGCACGAGCTTTCGCAATACAAAGACTTCGGTGTAATGACCTTCCAGGCGGAAGACGAAATCGCGGCGATCACTTCGTCCATCGGCGCGGCGTACGCCGGCGCGCTGGCCATCACCACCACCTCCGGTCCGGGCATGGCGCTCAAGACCGAAGCGATGGGTCTGGCCATTGCCGTTGAAATTCCGCTGGTAATCTGCGACATCCAGCGCGGCGGCCCGTCCACGGGTCTGCCGACCAAGACCGAGCAGGCCGACTTGCTGCAGGCGCTCTTGGGCCGCAACTCGGAAGCGCCGATACCGGTTCTTGCCGCCTCCACCCCGGCGGACTGCTTCTGGGTGGCGCTTGAAGCCAGCCGCATCGCCCTCAAGTACATGGTCCCGGTGATCATTCTCTCTGACGGTTACCTGGCCAACGGCGCCGAGCCCTGGAAGATCCCCAAGGTGGACGAAATCCCGGCGATCCCGGTGAGTTTCGCCAAGGACCCGGCTACCTTCCTGCCATACAAGCGCGATCCACAAACGCTGGCGCGCCCCTGGGCGATCCCCGGCACGCCCGGCCTGGAGCACCGCATCGGCGGCCTCGAAAAGCAGGACGTGACCGGCAACATCAACTACGAGCCGTTGAATCACGAGAACATGGTGCGCATCCGCGCCGCCAAGGTTGCGGCCATCGTGCAGGATATTCCC
>JBGPJC010000149.1:0-7907 GCA_041485165.1 Terriglobia bacterium
ACGAACTCTGGTTCGGCGATGCCGCCCAGATTCGCGCCAGTGTCGTGCGCCAGCAGAAGACCGACCAGCGCGACGCTGCGCACATCCTCGATCTACTGCTGACCAATCGCTTTCCGCGGATCTGGGTTCCGTCCCCCGCGGAACGCGACCTCCGGCAACTCCTCTGGCACCGTCACAAGCTGGTGTGCCTGCGCACCCTGGTGACCAACCAACTGCACGCCGTGGCCATGAGCCAGGGGCTGTGTCGGAAGAAAAAGTTGTTCACCGCGAAAGGCCGCGCAGAACTGGCCAGCCTGCCACTGGGTCCGTGGGCCAGCCGCCGGCGGGCGGAACTGGTTCACTTCCTCGATCAACTGGATCCCCCCATTGCTGAGCTGGACCGCGCCGTTCTCCAAGAAGCCCAGCGGCGTGACGACGCGGTTCGTTTGATGACCCATCCGGGAGACGGTCCGGTCAACGCACTGGCCTTCGTGCTGACCATCGGTCCGGTCTCCCGCTTCCGCCGCAGCAAGCAGGTGGCCAGTTACCTGGGGCTGAATCCGAGCGAGCACTCTTCGGGCGGAAAGCAGCGCCTGGGGGCCATCAGCAAGCAGGGCAACACCATGATGCGTTGGTTGCTGGTGGAGGCGGCGCAAACCGCGGTGCGGTTCGATCCCCAACTGCAGCAGGACTTTCAGCGCTTGAAGTTCCGCCGAGGAAACGCGGTGGCCAAGGTGGCCATCGCGCGGAAGTTGGCTGTGCGTATGTACTGGATGCTGCGCAGAGGGGCAGATTACGAACAGCTGGTTCGCATGCAAGGCAGCCCGGGGGCCACCCTGGTGGACGCAAGTTCACCGTCAGGCTGATTGGGCGCCTTGCTCCCCCGAGCGATCGGGGCGTCTGAACAACGAATCATGGTCGGAAGTCGGTGACCGAATAGATGGTTGGTGGAACCAGAGTCCACCGCTGGATTCAAGAGCGAGCCTTGGTCAAGAGAAAGGAAAAGATCCTTTTAAGTAGGAAGAGAAAGAGCCTCTCGCCGTTCACGAACTGTAGGTGTCTCTTGACAGAGCCGACGCCGTCATAGAGGGTGGCCCACCTCAGTCCTCGGCCTGGCGAGTGCAGGTTTTTCGCATCTCCCAACAGTCGGGGAGAGTGGGGAAGCTAAGGCTCGGCGAGAGGGCCGTCTCGGCAGCCGCAGTTAAGCTTCGTTCATCTGGTACAGCCGGAACGGATCTTTGTAGTTCTGGCGCAGCTCCTGCCAGATGGTATCGGGGAGAGATAGGAAGACCTGCACCACGGCGGGGTCGAACTGCGTGCCCGAGCAGCGCACAATTTCCTGTTTGCTGACATCCAGAGGCAGTGCTTTGCGGTACGGCCGGTCGGAGAGCATGGCGTCGAGCGTGTCAGCGACGGCGAATATCCGCGAGCCGAGGGGAATCTCCTCGCCCTTCAAGCCGCGGGGGTAGCCGGTGCCATCAAATTTTTCCTGGTGGGAAACCACGATGTCGGAAGCCTCGTGGAGAAAGGGGATGCGCTCGAGCACTTTGAAGCCGATGTCGCAGTGGGTCTGCATGATCGTCGTTTCTTCGGCAGTGAGCGGGCCGGGTTTGCGCAGGATACTGTCCGGGATGCCCATTTTGCCGATGTCGTGCAGGAACGCGCCGCGTGCGATGTGACGCAGTACGAGCTCGTCCACTTGCATGGCCCGGGCCATGACGATGGTCATGGCGGTGACGCGCTGGCAGTGGCCTTCGGTCTCGGCGTCCTTGAGGTCGAGCGCGCCGCCCAGGGCTTCGAGCGTATAGTCGTAAGACTGTTCGAGCTCTTCGAGCGCGACCGAGAGCTGCGTGGTGCGCTCCTCGACCAGCTTTTCGAGGTCGCGCTGGTAGTGGCGGTTCTCGATCACCAGCCGGCGGTGTTCCAGCGCCCGGCGCACGCTGAGAAAGAGCTGGTCTTTCTCGAAAGGTTTGAGGATGTAGTCGTAAGCGCCGCGCCGCAGGGCTTCGATGGCCGTGGAGATGTCGTGCATGGCGGTGACCATGATCACCGGGATGTCGCGGTCCTTGGCGCGGATCATCTCGATCAGCTTGAGGCCGTCCACACCGGGCATCACCAGGTCGCTCAGGACCAGATCCACGTCGGTCGTGCGCAGCACTTCCATCGCCTGCTGGCTGTTCGGCGCCGTTGTGCAGCGGTATCCCTGAGCGTCCAGCAGGGTGGAAACCACCTCGCGGATGGCCTCTTCGTCGTCAACGATGAGAATTCTTTCTTCCGCCACGCGTCTCTCCAAAACGTTCGTATTATAAGCCAGAGCACAGCAGGCACTTAGATTTCTTGCCTGCCTCGGCGAGTCAGTACATAGTACGGCTCAGGCTTCCCGGCATCTCTGATTCTCCGGGCGGAGTCCGCAGAGTGGGCTCGCGCGGCTTGGGCCCGGAAGCTCCGACCGCAAATGGTGATCAACGGCCTGCTGGCGATCAGCCTGCTGCAGGGCGCAGCTTCGCTGGTTTTCTTTGTCCTTTACCTCCTGCTCTATCCCAGTTGCCGCGAGCGATTTTTCCGCTATTGGCTGGCCGGCTGGGGATTCCATGTGGCCGCGGCGTGCAGCAGTGGAGCGTTTGGCTTGTGGGGCGGCCAAACCAACTTCTTTTTGACCATCGAGCTGGCGCTGGGCGCATCCCTGTTCATGCTTGCTTCCATCCTTCAATACATCGGCCGGCAAAGGCAGCTCCATTACATCTGGCCGGCAGGGGTAGTGGGCATCGCGGCGCTGACGCTGGGTCTGGTCAGGGCTCCGGGGAATGCCTGGATCCAGCAGAGCGGACAAATCACGGAAAGCGTGCTGTACCTCTCCGCCGGCTGGCTGCTCTGGCGGTATGCAAAACGATCCGGAGGATACGGCAGCGGCATCCTCTCGGCCTCGTTGCTCCTTTATGGCCTGCACAAGATGGACCAGGGGAGCTGGCTTTCGAATCCTGTATTTCTCCTCCGCGTGGCCTTCGACGCGCTGTTGGCCCTGGCGGCCGGCGTGAGCATGGCCGTGCTCGTGCTCGAAGCCAACCGCAGCCGCACCGAGGACCTGCACGCCAAGCTCAGCCGCCTGACGCTGATGACTGGAACTGCGGCGGAAACTTTGCGCGCCGACCAGGTGCTAGAGAAGCTGCTGCAACACCTGGTGGAGAATCTTGGCGTCCGCCATGGCTTTGTGCGCTTACTGGAAGGCGAAGGAGAAACCGCGCAACTGGTTTTGCGCGCCTCGGTCGGTTTCAACAAGGACTCGCTGCTCGACCGCAGCCCGTTGCCGGCATGCGAACCCTGGACGCAGGGCCTGCTGCGTGCGGAGTCCAGCTACGTTTCGCTGGCCGACGCCGCCGACCCCGAGCTGCGCCGCTGGATGAAGTCCGAACGCATCGCCGCGCTGGCGCAAATCCGCGTCACCGGAGAAGAGCGGCCCCTGGGGATCCTGGGAGTGGGCGGGGGCGATACCCGGCTGTTCCCGCAGGACGAGGCGAATTTTCTGGTCAACGCGGCCAACTTGTTCGGCCTGACCATCCAAAACATCCGTCACATCGAAAAGGCGGCGATTGCCGAGCGGCAATGGGCGCGCACGTTTGATGAGATGGGCGATCCCATCCTGGTGCACGACGGACAGTACCGCCTCCTGCGCGCCAACCAGGCGGTCACCCGGCGTTTGGGCGCGGGCGCGGATTTGCTGGGCAAACCCATGCGCGAACTGCTGCGCCGCGGCGAGGCGCGCTGGAACCACTGTCCGTACTGCGAAGGGGCCGCAGGCAAGGCCGAGGGCCTGGATCCTTCTTTCGGCGGGTATCTGCTGGCAACCACCACGCCGCTGGAGGACCCGCAGGGCGGACGCCTGGGCACCATCCACGTCCTGCGCGATATCACCGCCCGCAAGCGCGCCGAGGAAAAGTACCGCACGCTGTTCGAAAGTGTTCAGGAGGGACTATTCGTCTCCACGCCCGAAGGGAGGTTCATCGATTTCAACGACGCCTTCCAGCGCATGCTCGGTTATTCCTCCCGCGAAGACCTGATGAACGTGGATATTTCCTCTACGCTGTTCGTCAACCCTGCTGACCGCGAGCGCTTGAAGAAACTCCTGCGCGAGCATGGATCGGTGAGCGGGTTCGAGTTCACCATGCGGCGCCGCGACGGCGAACCCATCACCGTGCTGGAATCGAGCTTCGCCAGCCGCGATGCCTCCGGGGCCATCAACGCATACCAGGGTTTTGTTCTGGACATCACCGAGCGCAAACAGGCGGAAATGGAAATCCGGCGCCGCAACCGCGAATTGATTCTGCTCAACGCGGTGGGCTATACGCTGAGCCAGCCCGAGGCGCTCGACGAGCTCCTGGGGCTCTCCCTGCGGCAGATCATCGAGCTGTTCGGGCTGGACCTGGGAGCGGTCTATCTGGTGAGCGAGCACTCCGGACAGGTGGAGCGCCGCGCCGCGGTGGGCCTGCGCTCAGCAGGAGTGCGCCAGTTCGCGGCCAACATCGTGCCCGGCGAATTGTTGCGCCATCTCAAGCGCACCCGGGCCACGGTCCTGGCCCCACAGGCGCTCTCGGCCATCCCCTATTTCGGGTCCCTGCCAGAGACCGAAGGCGTGCAGGTGGCCCGCGTGGTGATCTTGTGGTCGAAGGACCGCATCATCGGCGGTCTGCTGGTGGGCAGCCGCTCGCGGAGGGAATTCTCGACCGCGGAGTTGAACCTGCTGGCCGCAGTGGGCAACCAGATCGCCGGAACCATCGAGAAAACCACTTTGTATGACGAGACCCGGCAGGCGCTCGAGAACTTGCGGCGCACCCAGGAGCAATTGGTGCAGAGCGAGAAGATGGTCGCTCTGGGACAATTAATTTCCGGCGTGGCTCACGAGCTCAACAACCCGCTTACCGCCATCCTCGGCTATAGCCAACTGTTGAGCGGCAACGAGGAGGCCGGCACGCAGGTGGCAGACTTCTCCAACAAGATTACCAAGCAGGCCCACCGTACCCAGCGCATCGTGCAGAACCTGCTGAGCTTTGCCCGCCAGCACAAGCCGGAACGGCGGCCGGTGCAACTGAACGAGGTGCTCGAGGACACCATCTCCCTGCGCGACTACGATTGGAGACGATTCAGCATCGAGATCCATCGCCAGCTTGACGTCCGGCTTCCGCGTACCGCCGGGGACCGCCACCAACTGCAACAGGTGTTCCTGAATATTCTCAACAATGCCTTCGATGTGGTGCGCGGGATGCCCGGTGAGCGGCACATCTGGATCTCCACGCGCGTGCAGGATCTTCGCTTGTGTGTTGAGGTCGCCGACTCCGGGCCGGGGGTCCGCGAGCCGCGCCGGGTTTTCGACCCGTTCTACACCACCAAGGCGGTAGGGGAAGGGACCGGCCTGGGCCTCAGCATCTGTTATGGGATCGTCAAGGAGCACGGTGGAGAGATTTCGGTGCGCAACGATCCCCCGCGCGGCGCCGTGTTTACCGTGACCCTTCCATTGAGCACCTCACTGATTCCCGAGGAATCTCCTGCGCCGGCGGTGGCCGAGGGGCTCCCGGCAGGCAGCGCACTTCTGGTGGATGAAGAAGAGGCCATCCTGGATATCGAGCGGCAGATCCTTCGCGAACGCGGTCTGGAGATCTACACGGCGCGGAGCGGCGCCGCTGCGGTGGACATCCTGGAACACCATCACATTGACCTGGTGGTTGCAAACTGGAAGTTGCCCGGCGAGTGGAGCGGTGAATCGCTGCTGGAGTGGATTGCGCAGAACCGGCCAGGTCTCAGCAACCGGGTGGTCTTGACTCTCTCCGAAGCCCACAGCGGAGATGCGCAGGCCATCAGCCAGCAAACTGGCTGCGCCACAGTGCACAAGCCGTTTCGCGTCGAGGAATTCCTGCTGGCCGTGCAGCGGGTGATGGGAGAAACGCGGGCCTCGGTCCTCAAGGGCTAAGCGGTGCGGCGCGGCCGGGTGACGGATCCCGGACCAGTGCGCCCGCGGCCAGATCCATCTGCGCACCCAGCGCACCAATCAAATCGGCCAGTTTCTTCAATTCTTCCCGCGGAGTGCGGCCCAGACGCAATCTCAGGCGTACCAGCCCGCAGAGTACGGAGAACCTCACCCCCAGCCAGAACAGCTCGGTTTCACGCCGCCGGTCGATCTCCGGAGCCATGCGCGCGATGGTGCGCGCCAGGCGATTGAGCCGCGAGAAATCCTCGCGCAGAGCGGCGAGAAACTCCAGGGCCACTTGTTTTCGCGCGGACTGCCATTGCCTGACCAGCAGCGGTGAGCCCCGGCTGGCGAGAAAGGCTTCATCGGCTGCGGAGAGCGCTTGCTGCACCTGGGGGAAGAAACGGCACTGCGTGGGGAACAATTGTTCGCCCTCGCGCTCCGTGCCAGAAGGCCGCCGGTGCGCGACGGAGGAAGGCCGGCGCAGCAGCACCAGAATGGTGGCGAGCGCCGCGAGACCCGCGGCCGCGTAAAAAAGGGCTTGTATCATTCTGCTATCGGGCCCCGGACCCCTTCAGCAGGTCCAGAAGGCGTTGGTTCATTTCGCGCATTCTTCCACTGACTTCCGGCGCAAGTTGGAGGTACTGATCAGCTCCATCCAGCGCAGGTTCCGCGGCGGGCTGGGGAAGTGGCCGCAGCAACGCCTGAATCCAGATTAGAAGTGCAGCTTGGAAAGATGTTCGTCGAAAAAAGGCCCATGCGCTGAACCACTCCGATAGCCATACACCCAGTATGCTATTATTCACTATATCAAAACAGGAATAGAGACTCAAGCCCGAAGCAACAGAAATCACCAGGCGATTGAGCTGCACGCCGTAGTACCGGCTGATCCCAATCAGCACAATCAAGGTGCCCAGGACAGCGAACTCGAGCCCGCGTTCGGCGGTGAGGACGAAGGTGCTGAGCCGCGATGTCTTCTGCAGGGCTTGCATCCCTGAATAAAGGACCAGGGCGCTCGAGGTCAACGCCAGCAAGAGTCGCGCAAACCTCCACACGCCGCGGTAGGGCCGTAGTACAAACCAGCAAAGCTCGGCCGCCGCCAGCCCACGGGTGGCCATCAAGAGGCACTGCATCACCCAGTAATAGCTGAAATACTCCTTGGAGGCTTGGCCAAAATGAGAATACATACTCCAATCAACCGGTTCGTGGACAAAGACCAGAACAAGATAAGAGGTAAAAACCGGCAGCCGGAGATACAGCCGGCGGTAAAGAGCGAGGAGACACACGGCCAGCTCGAGCGCTGTTCCGATCACCCAGACTGCGTCTTCCAGATTGAGCCGAGGCATGGCTGCCGGGGCGCATCATAGCAGAGTCGCGAGAGACTCTGCCAGGAAGCGCCCCGGTGCCTACAGCCGTCGTCTCAAGCCAGCTTTGGCCACGGTGGCGGAGGGGAACTGCCGTCCGCGAGCAGTGTTGGAGGAGTAGGAGGCTTTGGCCACGGCGGCGGAGGAGAGCTGCCGTCCGCGAGCAGTGTTGGAGGAGTAGGAGGCTTTGGCCACGGTGGCGGGGGAGAGCTGCCGTCCGCGAGCAGTGTTGGAGGAGTAGGAGGCTTTGGCCACGGCGGCGGAGGTGAGCTGCCATCCGCGAGCAGTGTTGGAGGCTTTGGCCACGGTGGCGGTGGAGAGCTGCCATCGGCGACTATGGCGCCGGGGCGAAGTGGCGCGTTGCTTTTGACGTTTGCGGTTGTTAGGATGAGCGACAGGATCGCGAAGATGGTAACCAGAAGAAAAAGCTTTTTCATCAGCGAGAATCCTCCTGGCACTGAGGCTGACAGGAGACGCTGATTCCCGCGCGCCGCTGGTGAAAATGTTCAGGAAACGGAATGCCGTTAGTCAGGCAGGGGATGACCCATGGACACCCTCGAGAGCTACGACCTGAACCGGACGATCATCAAGGACTTCACTTCGCGCTC
>JBGPJC010000150.1:0-7881 GCA_041485165.1 Terriglobia bacterium
CTGGGTACACTCTGTCATGAAAAGGCCGCCTCTGTTCGGACATTCACTACGTCTCGACAACGCAGTTATGCCCGAAAAAGCGGCCTTTTTCTATTTCAATCAGCACATTTTTTCTATGCTGGTGAGATATCCGGGCTAGCCCCCCAATTCCATCCGAGTGGCAACATTCTCGCCCGACGCAATCGGAGTTTGATATTCTGAAGATGTGAAAGCGAGATCCATTCATCCGATAGCCGCGTTGAAAATTGCCACAGACCTCCAGGCCGGGGCGCCTTCCGATTTTTGTTTCGCGGGCATTGCGTTGGGCGGGCGCCGTTGAGCACGGGGTCGCTTCGCAAGCACGACAAATTCCGTTCGCGAATCCTCAGGAGCGCGCGTGACATCGTCGTCTATCTGCCTCCAGGCTATGAGGAGCAGGCGCAACGCCGTTTTCCTGTGCTGTACCTGCAAGACGGCCAGAACCTTTTCGACGGCGCCACTTCCTACATCCCGGGGATGTATTGGCGCGTGGGGGAGACCACGGACCATCTGATCGCCGCCGGCACCATCCAGCCGCTCATCATCGTAGGCATTTACAACGCTGGGGTTCGCCGCGTGCGCGAATACACGCCCACCAACATTCCGCGCATCGGCGGCGGGCAGGCCGGCCGATACCTACGCATGCTGACCGAAGAATTGATGCCATTTATCGAAACGCAATACCGCGTGCTCTCCGGCCCCGCGCACACCGGCTTCGGCGGGTCATCGCTCGGCGGACTACTCACGCTCTTCGCCGGGCTGCGATTTCCGCACGTGTTTGGCAGGCTCGCCGCGCTCTCTCCTTCCGTCTGGTGGGGCCACCAATGGATCCACGAGTTCGCCGCGCGCGCCGATGTCTCTCCCCGGCCGCGCATCTGGCTGGATATCGGCACGCAGGAAAGCGCGCGCATCGTCCGCGAGGTCGAGCGGCTGCGCAACCTGCTCATCGAAAAAGGATGGACGCCAGAGCAGGACCTGCACTTTGAAATCATCGACCGCGGCGAACATAACGAAGCGGCCTGGGCGCAGCGTGTGGGGCCATTTCTCCAATTCCTCTTCCCTGCCGGTGACTCCGCTATATAATGCGCGCTCCCCGTAACACACAACTGGCGTAGATTCGGGCAACGATCTTTCCGGAGGCTGGGAATGCCGGCAGGGCGGCCGCTCACGATCTTGTGTATCAGCTCCTATGAAAAGGGGCAGGAGTTCATCCGCGCGTGCAAAGCACGGGGCTGCCGCGTGCTGCTGGTGACGGTGGAAAAACTTCGCGATGCGGACTGGCCGCGCGACTGCATCGACGAGATCTTTACCACCCCGGCAGAACTCCCGCTCCAGGACCTGATTTATTCCGTCAGCTACCTGGCCCGCTCGCGGCCGCTCGACCGCATCGTGCCGCTCGATGAATTCGACATGGAAAACGCCGCGGCCCTGCGCGAACATCTGCGCGTCCCGGGGATGGGCCTGACCACGGTGCGTTATTTCCGGGACAAACTGGCCATGCGCGCGCAAGCCCGCGACGCCGGGTTCCCCGTTCCGGAATTCGTGCACGTCTTGAACTACGACGCGCTCAGGGAATACCTGGAGCGCGTGAAGCCGCCGTGGCTGCTCAAGCCGCGATCGCAGGCCTCCGGGATCGGAATGACAAAACTCCAGGATGCCGCCGAGCTTTGGCCGCTGCTCGATCAGCTCGGCGACCAGCAATCTTTTTTTCTGCTCGAGCAGTTCATTCCCGGGGACGTCTACCACGTGGACAGCGTGGTCTCCGAGCGCGAGGTGGTATTCGCCGAAGCCCATGAGTACGGCCACCCGCCCTTCGAGGTTGCCCATCAGGGCGGCGTGTTCACTACGCGCACGCTGCCGCGCAGCTCCGCCGTAGCCAGAGCGCTGCTCCAGGCCAACCGCAAGCTGATCAGCTCGTTCGGGCTTGTGCGTGGTGTGACCCACGCCGAATATCTCAAGTCGCGCCAAGACGGCAGGTTTTATTTCCTGGAAATTGCCGCCCGGGTCGGCGGGGCGCACATCGCTGATGTCGTCGAGGCGGCCACGGGCATCAACCTGTGGCGCGAATGGGCGAGCATCGAGGTGGGCGGCGGGAAAGAGCCTTATCAGCTTCCAAAAGTCCGGCGCGATTATTCCGGCGTTATCCTTTCCCTCGCGCGCCAGGAGCACCCCGATACCTCGGCCTATACCGATCCGGAAATTGCCATGCGTATTCAAAAATACCATCACGCGGGATTCGTTTTCAGGTCGCCCAAGCCGAAGCGCATCGCCGAGCTCATGGACTCTTACGCCGCCCGCTTCCGCAGCGATTTTCTGGCCACTCAGCCGATCCCGGACAAACCCACGTCCTGACCCGGATGGGCCGATCTCTTGGGTGGGGAGGAGGCTTCCGGTCAGTCCCAACGAAAGCCGTCGGGACGGTTTACCCTGTACAGGATCACCGTGAACGGATTCCTGCGCTACGCGAAGATGGCCGGCGGCTAGGGGATATCGACGCGCGCCCCAGACTACGAGGACGCCTTTCCTGAATCAGCCGCTGGCATCAAGTCGGAGGGGTGCTTGGCGTCAAGATGGCGATTGAGCGCGTTGATCAGGTCGCCCTTGTTGATGGGCTTGGAAATGTAGTCGTCCATCCCGGCCTGGAGACACTTCTCCCGGTCGCCCTGCATGGCGTTGGCGGTCATGGCCACGACGATTTGGTGCGCACGCTGGCCCTCGCGGCGCCGGATCTCGCGTGTGGCCTCGTAGCCATCCATGACCGGCATCTGGCAATCCATGAACACCAGGTCGAAGGGCAGCAACTCCAGCATCTGCACCGCCTCGCTGCCGTTGGCAGCGACATCCACGCGGCAGCCGAGTTTTTCGAGCATGCGCACGGCCACCTTTTGGTTCACGGCATTGTCCTCAACCAGCAGGATGCGGGCGCGGATCACCAGTTCGGTTCGCGCCGGGGGTTGCGGCGGAGCCGCGGCGGATTCGGCCAGGGTGTGACGAGTGATGAGCAGCGAGCGCTCGCCCCGCATCCTGGTAGCCCAGGAGACCGCCAGAGCGTCGAATAGCTGCGATTGGCGCACCGGCTTGGTCAGATAGGCCGCGAACCCGGCGTCCTTCATGCGATTGGCGTCGCCGCGCTGACCGTGCGAACTGAGCATCACCAGCACGGTCTCTTGCAGCGCAGGGTCGGCCTTGATGGCCCGCGCCAGCTCTTCCCCGCTCATCTCCGGCATCTGGTGGTCGAGGACGACGATGTCGTAGGGGTCCGCCGCAGCTTGCGCCTCGCGCAGGATCTGGAGGGCCTGGGGCCCGCTCTCGCAGACATCATTGCGCAGGTGCCAGCTATTCAACTGCTCGTGCACCACGAAGCGGTTGGTGGCATTGTCGTCCACCGCCAAAATGCGCACTCCGCTCAGGTCCGCTACACGTGGCAGGTCGACCGGACCGGCAAGGTCAAGAGGCATGCGCAGGCAGAACCAGAATGTGGAGCCTTTGCCCGGCACGCTGCTCGCGCCCATGGTTCCTCCCATCAGCGCGGCAAGCCGTTGGGAGATGGAAAGCCCCAGGCCGGTACCACCAAACTTCCGTGTGGTAGACGCATCCGCCTGGGAAAACCGCTCAAAGATCTTGGAGATTTGTTCTTCGGCGATGCCGATGCCGGTATCTTCGACGGCGAAACGCAGCATGACCCCTTCTTTCGTCCTCTCCAGGCACTCCACGTTCAAGTAGATGTGACCTTTGTCTGTGAACTTGAGAGCATTGCCAAGAATGTTGAGGAGGATCTGGCGCACGCGGCCGGGGTCGCCGATCACCCGCCGCGGGGCTTGTGGTGAAAAGCGCAGGATCAACTCCAGTTCTTTTTCCTGGGCTCGGGAGGCCAGCAAATCCGCGGTTTCTTCGGCCATCACGCGCAGGTCGAAGGGTATGGGCTCGATGGTCATTTTTCCCGCTTCGATCTTGGAGAAGTCCAGGATGTCGTTAATGATGGCCAGCAACGCCTCGCCGGAGTTGCGCAAGGTCTGTGCATATTCCCGTTGTTCGCCGTTCAACTCGGTATCTAGCAAGAGCCCGGCCATGCCGAGAACGCCATTCATCGGCGTGCGAATCTCGTGGCTCATGTTGGCCAGGAAATCGCTTTTCGCCTGTGCCGCGGCCTCAGCGGCGTCGCGGGCAGCTTTCAGCTCGGCTTCGGCATGCTTGCGGGCGGTGATATCGGTGACGAAACTCAGCATCAAGAAATCTTCGTCGGCCTCGATGTAACTGATGTTGACTGCCGCGAGAAATTCGGTTCCGTCCTTCCGCCTGCTGATCCGCTCCTGACCCACCTCTTTCCCTCTCGGGCGCGGCTGCCGGCGGCGAGCCTCGAAACGTTTGGAGACAACGTGCCGGTCGCGCTCCGGGACAAGCATCTCCAGCTTGCTGCCCAACAGCTCATCGCGCGGATAGCCGTAGGTCTGCTCGGTCTGGGCATTGACCAAAACGATGCGAGCGGCACTATCGACCACGAGCACCGCCTCCGGGGCGGATTCCAACAACCCGCGAAAACGCTCCTCGCTGGCTAGCAGCGCTTCCTGCGTGCGCTTGCGTTCGAGGATGTCCTGCGCCAGGTTCTCATTAAGCTGCGACAGCTCCTCGGTGCGACGGATTACTTTTTGCTCGAGATCGGCATTCAGTTGACTGACATCTTTCTCTGCTTTCTCGCGGCGAGCGATCGCTCTGGACATCCCCATGGTGACGGGCGCAGCGATCGAGGCCGCAAGCAGGGCAGACAGGATAATCATGAACAAAAAGAGCCTGCGAGCCCGGGCATAGTGAATCCGGGTTAGCCGGTTAGCCTGATTGAACTGTTCCACCTGTAACTGCGTGAAGGCATTCCAGGCGTCGTGATATGCGGCTAATAAGGGGAGGGTCTCGTGAAGCATCACCTCTCTGGCCTCCGCGGATTTATGCTCGATTAGAAGCATATTCAAGGCGCGGCGGCGACTGGCAAGGTACGGGGTCCTGGCAGCTTGCACGGCATCAATCAGTTCCTGTTCCCTCCCGGGTTCGATGCCGAGCTCTCTAATCTTCGTAAGGAGAGAAGAAATGCTCTTCGAATTCTCGGCCTGACGAGCCAGGAGGCGATCAATCTCGGCTTTGTCGTTGAGGAGAAGGACTTCCGTCGTGATCCGGTAGTTCAGGTAGGAATAGTTCAAGGCCTCTCTGGATAGAAGCAGGGGATCCCACTGATATCTGATGGTGGTCTCGAAGACAGCGTCCATCTGCCCCATCCAGTTCAATCCTAGCCAACTGAGTCCAAGCAGGATGGATGTCAGGATCCCGAACGGAACCCCCAGCCTGAGAACCATCGAGTTGCTCTTCATGACCTGAGCCTCCGGCTCTGTTGTTGACACGAGAGATCGTTCGTCGGTCGAAGGGAATCCCGACTTACAAGCAGATCGGAGGCGGGCAGGGTCCGAAATGGAAGCAAAAGCAGCGCGAGGACCGCCGGCCAAACGCGTCGACAGGCAAAGCCCGCTCCACTGTGGCACGTTGGACTGGATGTACGATGGCGCATGTCAGACACATCCCAGCCGGCTGGAACAACTTGATCCCACCCCACCGGCCCGGCTCTCTTCAGTTATCGGCGCGAACTGCGGAAACTGGAGCCGCGGAGAGACTGTGATGCCCTAGGCGACCCGCTGCGTTTTCTGATGGATCTTGCAGCATCCTTGCCGCGCATGGACAAGCCCCTGCGCCACGATTAAGATGGTGTAGTAAGGGATTTCCGGCGCCGGATAAACCATCCGCGCTCACCACAAGACTCCGGGGGCCTATGCGTCTGGTCACTTTTGAATCGGCACCGAATCTCCGCCGGATTGGCGCAGTGGCGCCAAACGGGGACATCGTGGATTTAAATCTGGCCTATGCTCTCTACCTCCGCGACGTGCAGCGCGAGACTGCCTTCACCCCGTTGGCGGCTGCCCGCGTCCCGCCCGTGATGCGTGAGTTGTTCGAGGGCGGCGACGCCAGCCTGCAAGCCGCAGCTACGGCGCTGGCCTACGTCCTCGGCCTGGCCCCGCCGGTGAACGGCCCGGCCGGCGAAACAATCATTTATCGCCCGGGGGAAGTGCGCCTGAAAGCGCCCATCGCGCCCAAGAAGTTTTTTCACACCGCGGGCAACTTCCGCGAGCACCACGAAGAGGCCGTCAAGTCCGGCTTCTCTCATCCCGTGCTCCCGTGGATTGTTTTCTTCCAGAACGTGGACGCGATCATCGGACCGGACGAACCCATCGTCTATCCCCAGCACCTCACCGAGGAGCTGGACTACGAGTTGGAACTGGCCATTGTGATCAAGAAATCCGGAAAGCACTTCACTCCGGAACAGGCTCGGGATTACATCGGCGGGTATCTTATCTTCAACGATGTCACCGCGCGCGACATCCAGCGGCAGGAGATGAAGTCCGGGGTGTTCAGCTTTTGCAAAGGCATTGATTCCTTCTGCCCGCTGGGGCCGTGGATCGTTACGCCTGACGAGATGCCCAACCCGCAGAAACTTTCCATGAAACTGCGAGTGAACGGGCAGCTCCGGCAGTCGTCGAACTCGAGCAAGATGTCGGTGACCATCCCGGAAATCATTTCGCACTATTCGCCCATGGGTTACAGCGCCGGCGATGTAGTCTCCACCGGCACCGTCTCCGGCGTGGCGGCGTTCAGCGCCGACCCCAAGTCGCTCTACCTGAAAACCGGGGATGTGGTGGAGTGCGAGATCGAAGGTATCGGCGTGCTCCGCAATCCGGTGATCTCCTGGAGCGAGGCACAGAGCAACAAAACTGCAAGCGCGGGCTAGGACGGTGCGCGATGGACGGAGGCAGCGACGTGACAAATCAAATTTGGGTCAGCGCCTTGAACGCGCCGGCGGCCATACGCACAGCCGGTCCGGTGCGCTTCTATGACACCACACTGCGCGACGGCGAGCAGACCGTCGGCGTGGTTCTGTCACCACAGCAAAAGCTCGAGCTGGCGCGCGCTTTCGACGAGCTGGGCATCTCACGCATCGAGGCGGGCTTCCCGCGCGTCTCCGCTGACGACGCCGAGGCCTTTGCGCTGATCGCCGCGGCCGGCCTGAAGGCCGAGGTGTGGGGGTTTGCGCGCGCGGTGAAAGGCGACATTGAAGAGCTGGCGCGGTTGGGCGCGCGCGCCTCGGTCGTCGAAATCCCTTCCAGCCCGATCAAGATGCGGGCGTACGGCATTGACCGGCCGGAATCGCTGCGCCGCTCCGTCGAAGCGCTCAAGATTGCGCGCCAGAACGGCATCAAAGTGGCTTTTTTCCCGGTGGACGGAACCCGCGCCGACTTGGACCATCTTCGCGCTCTCTACCTTTCGGCCCTCGAAGCGGGAGCTGAAGAGGTCGTGGTGGTGGACACCATCGGTGCTTGCAGCCCTGAAGCGGTGGAATCACTCGTGGGAAGCGTGCGTCAATGGGTCGGGCCGGCGGTGCCCATCCATTTCCACGGACACGATGATTTTGGCCTGGCCACCGCCTGCGCTGTCGCCGCGGTGCGCGCCGGCGCCACCTGGATCCAAGCCACCATCAACGGCATGGGCGAGCGCGCCGGAAATGCGGATATCGGCGAAGTGGCCATGGCGCTGCACTGCCTCTACAACGTGCCGGTGCAACTGAACTTCGCCAAGATTCGCGAGGTCTCCGAGCGCGTGCGCGCCGCCAGCGGCTACCAGATGGAGCCGTGGAAGCCGGTGGTGGGCAAGAATCTCTTCATCCGCGAGAGCGGCGCGGTGGCCAGCCAGTTCCACCTCCCGGAAGCGATTGAGCCGTTTTCCGCGGACCTGGTGCGGGCGGAGCGCGGCGTGGTGCTGGGAAAAAAGAGC
>JBGPJC010000151.1:0-7819 GCA_041485165.1 Terriglobia bacterium
AGGCAGCAGTCCCGGGTGGCCTATCGCGGTTCCGTGCACTCGGGCAAGACCGAGGTCGGCGTCGAATTTATCAACGCAGCACCCAGGTTCTGGCAGATCGATTTTCCACCCACCGACTGGACTCCCGCCGGCGAGTAGCCCTACTGCGGGGGAGCGCCGAGCAACTCGACACGCACCGTGCCGAACGGCACTTCCGCCTCGATCAGCAGCGGAGTGCGCGCCGCATTCTGCGCCAGGTTGACCCAGAACCTGGTATTGGGCAGCTCGTGCCCGTTCTCGGAAATACTCAAAGCAATCCGCGTGACGGGAAAAGAACCGGCGGCGATGACCGCATCTCCGCTGGAGGCCTCGGCGTGGGCCAAAACCGTGAAGTAGCGGCGGCCGTCAAACACCGGCGCACGCAGCGAGGGTTCGCGCTTCCAGTCCTGCGTCCGCAGGGCGTAGAGCAAGCCGAGGGGATCGCGCGTGCCGGGAAGAACCAGATAGACGTGGGTGTTGCTGCGCGCCGCCTGCGGGTCGCTGCTCATCGGCACGATCAGGTCCAGCGTGCGGGCTTGCTCGCGGATATAGGACTCGTACTGCAGGCTGGAGAGCGTGACCGCGTCGGTGTAGGAATCGAACTGATCATCCAGGGTGTAGATCAGGCGCACGGGGTCCAGCGTGTGGGCCGCGGCCTGGAAATGCCAGGCGGGATGGCCGTAGAAATCGCGTCGCTCGACCACGGCCAGGCGAAGGTTGGCGGCGGTGACGAATTTGTTCCACTGCGCCGCGTATTGCAGCGTCTCTCCAACGCGAAAAGGCACTGCCGCCTCGGTCGTTTTGGCCGGGGCCGGTTTTTTCTGCGCGGGTTTCTGCTTTGTAGGGGTCTTCTTTTGCGCGGAAAGGACGGCAAAGGCAAGCAGGATGACAGCGGCCAGGACGGTTGCCCGGCGCGGCAGGCGGTGCGGCCTGCTCCGGAATGAAACGCTCATGGAGTCAAGGATACCCCGCGCAGAGCAAACGTTGCTTGGTGGCCAGCGGTACTGCGGTTCTCTTGCCCGCCGCCGTGCGCACAGGATATAGTCAAACCGTCGGGAAAGCGAGTTTCAGTCCTGCGTCGCTACACCACGGGGCGAGGGACGATCTGCAGTCGCTACCCTCCCGCTTGCAGGGATCCCATCATGGAAGGAGTCTGGCAGGATGCGCACGGTTGTTACCGGCGGAGGCGGTTTCATCGGGTCACACGTAGTCGAAGAGCTGTTGCGCCGCGGCGCGGAAGTGGTCGCCCTGGACGATTTTTCCAGCGGCAAAGAAGGCAACCTGAGCGGGATGAAGGGCCGCCTGGAAGTGGTGCGCAGCTCGATCTGCGATCTCGATGCGGTTCGCGGCGCTTTGCGCGGCGCGGGCGCGGTCATCCACCTGGCAGCGCGCACCTCGGTGCCCCGCTCGGTGGCCGACCCCATCGAAAGCAACCGCGTCAATATTGACGGCACGCTGAATGTTCTGGTCGCGGCGCGCGATGTCGGAGCACGCCGGGTGGTGTTTGCCGCCTCGTCTTCGGCGTACGGAGAAACGCCCACACTGCCCAAGATCGAAACCATGCAGGCCGAACCCATCTCGCCGTATGGCGTGACCAAGTTTGTCGGCGAGCTGTATGCGCAGGTCTTTGGACGGTGTTACGGCCTCGAAAACGTCTCGCTGCGCTACTTCAATGTGTTCGGTCCCCGCCAGGACCCCGGCTCTCCTTACTCCGGCGTGCTCTCGCGCTTCTGCACCGCGCTTCTGAATGGCCAGCCGCCCATCGTGTTCGGTGACGGAGAACAGTCGCGGGACTTCACCTACGTCACGAATGTTGTGGACGCCACGCTGCGCGCGGCGGATACGCCGGGTGTCTCCGGCATGGTGTTCAACGTGGGCACCGGCGGGCGGTTCACGCTGAACCAGACCCTGGCGCTGCTAGCCAAGATCTCCGGCAAGCCGGCGAAGGCAAAGTACGACCCGGCGCGCTCCGGCGATATCCGTGACTCGCAAGCAGACATCAGCATGGCGCGAAAGATGCTGGGTTACGTCCCCTCCGTGGATTTTGAGGAAGGCCTGCGCCACACCTGGGAGTGGTACAAGGCCACGCACACAAAAGCATAGGCGGTTCCCTCCACCGGTGTCATCGCCGTTATTCAGCGTTCAAAACAGGCAGCAGATCCATAAGGCTGGAAACAAGAAGGTCGGGAGGAAACTCCCCCAGCCGGTGGCTCGATAGGCCATAGGTGACGCCGCACATCCATGTGCCCGCGTTCCGGGCGGTCTGCACGTCAGTCTCGGAATCACCCACCATCATCGCTTCATCCGGTGCGGCGTTAAATTCTTCCAACAAAGATCGCAGGCCCTCCGGGTCGGGCTTCTTGCTGGCAAAAGTGTCTTCGCCGCAGATGCGGCGGAAGAGAGGAGTGATCCCCAGTCCATCGAGGATAGGCAGAGCAAAGCGCATGGGCTTGTTGGTGAGCACGGCAAGCGGGCGCCCATCGAGGCGGGCAAGGGCCTCGCGCACGCCTGGATAGGTCACGGTGTTGTCGAGCAGGTGCGCCGCATAGTGCTCGCGAAAATAGCCCAGGGCGCGCTGCACGTCGGATTCGCTGACATCCTGGGGACTCTTGCCGCTGCCGGCGGCAACGGCGTGGCGCACCAGGTCCCGAGCGCCATGGCCAATGAAGCTGAGCACAGTTGCGTCGCTCAGGGACATCATGCCCATGCGTTCGCGCGCGGCGTTTACGCTGAGAATCAGGTCGCGCTTGGAATCAATCAGTGTGCCGTCGAGGTCGAAGACCAGGACGCGGACACCGGCGAAGCGATTGCCGTGGCTGTTTCCGGCGGTCATCATCTACATTCTCTCATGGGCGGGACACGGAGCGAGGCGCGGCAGGACGGTTGGCGCGCTGCGGAGTGGCTGCTAGAATAAAACCCTGAGCGCCGACGCGCCTCGAGCGAGGCTCCCCATGGCCCAGATTTTTCCTTTCCGTGCTTACCGTTACAACCCCGAGCGCGGTAGCATAATGGAGGAGAGTTGCCCCGAAGTTCGCGACTTGTGGTTCCCAAGCCTAGGCCAACCAATTAGATGCAAGCGCAAAGGTTTGCAGTTTTTTTCCTTGCTTATTGCCTTCGGAGAAGAAAAAGGCCACCACTAGCCATTTCGTTTCAATAAGTTATGGTGCTTCTTACTCTGGACTCCGAAGTGCTGCAATTGCCGGGGATATCCCTCGCCACGGAAAAGAGTGTCCTCTCAATTCGGGCTGGAGTGCTGTGAGAAGCGACTTCAGCCCAGGAGGAATGTTATGAGACGGTTCCGCGCTCACCGCTCTGGTATCGAGACTCCCTGTGCTGCTTCTCCCCTTAATTTCATGGCTGGATGGTGCGCCAGGACGCTGATCCTGGCTGTGGTGCTACTGGCCTGTGCGGGCAGCGCCGCGGCGCAGGTGGCCGTCTCCTGGAACGGAGGCAACGGCGCCTGGCTCACGGCCAGCAACTGGAACCCCATGGTTGTGCCCAACAATTGCTGCGGGAACACCTACAGCGTCGGCATCACCAACGGCCCGTCGGTGGTCACCCTCCTCAATCCCAACATCAACTTAACCCTCAGCGTGGTACTTGATGACCTGACCCTGGCCAAAGGCAACGCCCTGCAGATTCAGGCCGCGACATTGACCCTCTCTTCCGGCACCAGCAGCAACGCAGGCGCTCTCACTGCGCAGTTCTTCAGCACCTTCGAGAACGCCGCCGGCAGCACGCTGAACAACTCCGGCTTCCTGGGCACGGACTTTAGCGCCACCATCAAAAACGGGGGCGCGTTGAACAACAGCGGCACGGTGGAGGTCGACCTTGGGTTCACCAATTTAGGCGGCGGCAATGTCACCAACACCGGCTTCCTCCTCAACATAGGCATCCTCGCCAACAATTTCGCCGCCACAATTGATAACTTTGGTTCGTTCCAGAACAACGCCGGGGCCTTCATCGAGAACCATGGCACCATCAACCTGTTCTCCGGGATGAAAAACTTCGGCACCATCGACAATTTCGGCACCATCAATCAGTCCCTCAATTTCGCCACGCCCTTGATCAACGGCGCCGGCGGCACGATTAACAACGGCGGCACCGTCGCTCTAGCCGGAGGGTTCCACAACTCCGGCGCGTTCAACAACAGCGCCATGAACGTCACCACGGGGCTGCCGGTGGCGGGCACGTTCAGCGTCCTCAATGGCGGGACGTTCGAGAACGATGGCTCATTCGTCAGCTCGCAATCCGGCCCGATCGGCATCAACGGCGGAGGCACGTTCAATAACAATCTGGGCGGGACCATGAACGTGCTCAGCATGGACGTGGCGGGCACACTGAACAACAGCGGCATGGTGTCGCTGAACCCTCAGCCGCTTCCCCCGGGTGGTTCCCCCCTCTCCATCCTGGCCGGCGGCACCTTCAACAACAATGCCGGCGGCATGGTGACCATTGACCCGGGCCCGTTCAATGTTCCGGCCGTTCAAATCAATGGCGGGGGCATATTCAACAACAATGCCGGGGGCACACTGAACGCCACCGGCGCGCTGGTGGTCGGCGGCACGCTGAACAACGCCGGCATGGTGATGCTGAACCCTCAGCCGCTGCCACCGGGTGGCTCCCCCCTCTCCATCCTGGCCGGCGGCGTGCTCAATAACTCCGGCACGCTGGTCAGCCTCGACCCTGGCCCGGTCAGCATCAACGCCGGCGGGACGCTGAACAACCCGGGGATGTTCGACACCATGGGTCCAATCAACGTTGCCGGGCTGCTCAGCAACAACGGCATGGTGAACATGACGGGCAACAGCGCGCTGAGCGTCATGGCCGGCGGCACGCTGGGCGGCACCGGAACGATCTCCGGAAACGTGGCCAACGCCGGCACCGTCATGCCCGGCACCGGCGCCATGACCATCAACGGCAACTACACCCAGACCGGCACCGGCGTCTACCTCGCCGGGCTCGGCGGGCTCTTTGCCGGGCAATTCAGCCAGTTGAACATTAGCGGCAGCGCGTCCCTGGCCGGCTCGCTCAATGTTTCGCTGGTGAACTCCTTCGTCGTGAACCTCGGCGATTCCTTCTTCATCATGACGTTCAACTCCCTGACCGGCACTTTCAGCAGCCTGAACCTGCCTTCGCTCGCCTCCGGGCTCCAGTGGCTGTTGGCTTACAATCCGACCAATATCACCCTGAGCGTGGGGAGTTCCCAGGTGCCGCAGGTGCCCGAGCCCGGCACGCTGCTGCTGGTCGCCTCGGGCCTCTCCGGCCTGCTGTGGCGCCGCCGGCGTCGCTGCTGAGAGATGGCTGAGCCTCGCTGCGGAAGAGTCCCGCACCGAAGGGAACGCCCCTGCCAGTGAAGAGATTTCCCGCCTGATGGGTTAAGATTCGTCCCGCAAGGTTATCCGGAGGAGGCGCTATGAACGGTCGCGGCGGAACGATTGTGCAGGTCTCCGGGCTAATTCTTCTCCTGGCGGTGGTGGCGCTGCTGGCTTGGCCGTACGTTCATACCCCTGCCAAGCCCCAGTTCGAAACGGAATATCAGGCTGTCCTGCTGACCGGGGGGCAGGTCTATTTCGGCAGGCTGGAGGGATTCGGCACGTCTTATCCCGTGCTGCGCGAAGTGTACTATGTGCAGAGCCAGGCGAACCCGGAAACCAAAAACGTCACCAATATCCTCATCCAGCGCGGCAAAGAATGGCACGGGCCGGACCGCATGTACTTGAACCCCGGCCACATCATCCTGGTTGAGCCCATTCGCCCGGATTCCCAGGTGGCCAAGCTCATCGCCGAGAAAAAGGGCAAGTAGGGTCCGGTTTCTGAACCGGCCCCTGCTGAAGAGCCGCCAGAAGTTCAGTGAGGTTGTCGACCAGCAGGTCGGGCGGATATTCCGCGAGGCGGTGGCTCGACAGGCCGTAAGTGACGCCGCACATCCACGTGCCGGCGTTGCGGGCGATTGGCGCGGTGCAGCGTGGCTGCTAGAATGAAAGCCTGAGCGCCGACGCGCCTCGAGCGAGGCTCCCCATGGCCCAGATTTTTCCTTTTCATGCTTACCGCTACAACCCCGAGCGCGTGGAATTCTCCCGCGTTCTGACCCAGCCCTACGACAAGATCACCGCCGAGATGCAGAAGCGTTACTACGCGCTTGATCCGCACAACCTTGTCCGCATCGAAAAGGGCGAAGTGTTGGCCGGCGATTCGCCCGCGGGCAATGTCTACACCCGTGCCGCCCGGACGCTCGAGGAGTGGATCTCCGGCGGCGTCCTGCTGCGCGAGGCCGAGCCGGCGATCTACGTCTACGGACAGGAATACGCGGTGCCCGGCGGCAAGGAGCACAAAGCGCGCAAGGGTTTCATCGCCCTGAGTAAGCTCGAGGACTACGAAGCCGGCGTGGTTTTCCGTCACGAGTTGACGCATTCCGGCCCCAAAGCCGACCGGCTCGAGTTGCTGCGCCACACGCGCGCGCACACCGGACAGCTCTTCATGCTTTATCCGGATCGCGAGGCCCGGCTGGAAGAACATCTCCGCCGTATTTCCACAGCGCCCGCGGCGGTGGATTTCGCCGACGAATTTGGGGTCACCCACCGGCTGTGGCCGGTGCGCGAGGCGGGAACCATCGGCCAGTTTGTGCGGGCGATGGCCCAGGAGAAACTGATCATCGCCGACGGCCACCACCGCTATGAGACCGCGCTGGCCTACCGCGACGAATGCCGGGCCAAAGGCGCGACGGCCCTCGATGCCGCGCACGAGCGCGTGATGATGACTTTCTTCTCCGCGCGCAGCGAGGGTCTGACGCTTCTGCCCACCCACCGCATCCTGGCCGGCTTCGCCGGCTTCGACTTCCGGAAGTTTCGCAATGCGCTCGATCCCTACTTTGATTGGTACGCGTATCCCTTCTCCGGCAACGGCGACCGCGCCGCCGCGGAGGGAGAGTTCTGTCGCGATCTGGCGCTGCGCGGGCGGCCCGAACAGGGCAAACGCCGCGCCATAGGCGTCTATGCCGGCGGCGGAGCATATTACCTGTTCGTGCTGCGGCAGGATGCAGACCTCGACACGCTCCTGGCCGGCGTGCCTCCGGCGCAGCGCGCGCTGGACGTGGTCATTCTGCACGGCGTGATGTTGCGAGAAGGATTGGGGATCACCGCGGAAGCCGTGGAACGCGAGCAGAACATCCGCTATGAGCGGGAGATGAAAGAGGGGCTGGCCGCGGTGGACCGCGGTGACGCGCAGATGGCCTGCCTGCTTAACCCGGTCAGCGTCGAGCAGGTGTGCGAGTTGGCCCTGGCCGGCCAGGTGCTTCCGCAAAAATCAACGGACTTCTACCCCAAGCTGCTCAGTGGAATGGCTATTCACCGGCTGGAAGAATAAACAACGGCGCCCCGGTACACCGGGACGCCGCGGATGGCCAGATTTCCGGACTACTTGCTGAAGCTCTGGATTGCCGCGGCCTCCGAATCGAAGACCTCGAAAACGGTGAGCAGCTTGGTCACCTGCAAAACTTCCTGGAACTTCTGTCCAAGGTTGGAAAGCTTGAGGACCGCGCCCTGATTGCGCGCGCTGTGGAAGCCGGCCACCAGTGTGCCGAGCCCGGCGCTGTCGATGTAGGTGACGTTGCCCATGTTCATGACAATCTTTAGTTTCTTATCGGCCAGCAGTGACTTGACGCGCTCGCGCAGTGCGTTGGATTCCTCACCCAGCACGATGCGTCCTTCCAACTGCAGTACGGTGACGCCGTCCATTTCCCGGCCCGCGATTTTTAGTGGCACGTCTCCTACCTCCTTTTCCCTTTGTAACGCCGGATCCA
>JBGPJC010000152.1:0-7658 GCA_041485165.1 Terriglobia bacterium
TCCCCCACGCGGCGTCGCTGCGTCAGGCTTTCGCCCATTGCGCAAGATTCCCCACTGCTGCCTCCCGTAGGAGTCTGGACCGTATCTCAGTTCCAGTGTGGCCGGTCGTCCTCTCAGACCAGCTACCGATCATTGCCTTGGTGAGCCGTTACCTCGCCAACTAGCTAATCGGCCGCGGGTTCCTCCTCCAGCGCCCTTGCGGGCTTTGAGTCCAGGAACCGGAGTCCCCGGAATGTTATGCGGTATTAGCCCGCCTTTCGACGGGTTATTCCCCACTTGAGGGCAGATTACCCACGTGTTACGCACCCGTGCGCCGTGCGCCACTCCCCTGTATTGCTACAGGAAAGCGCGCACTCGACTTGCATGTGTTAAGCACGCCGCCAGCGTTCGCTCTGAGCCAGGATCAAACTCTCGTTTGAATCTGGTTGTTCTCTTCCCCCGCCTCGCGGCGGAGGTAGAACGAACTGTTGAATCGTTCAGCTAAACCAAAAAAACCGAACGGGTTCTGGCATGTATCATCCGAGTTGTCAAAGAACAGACTCCCTGGCAGGCAGGAAGGCTACGAGGCAATTCCCAATATTACGGAAATCAGGGTCTCCTGTCAACCAGCGATTCCGCCTTATCCACAGCCCGCTAGTGGCCGCCTCACGCGGCTCCATCCGGAGGGAATCAACTGAATACAACCGAGAATCCCACCTGACATCAAAACCAAGAAGTTAAGTCTGCGCCACTCGCCCTTACGATGTCATTCTGCATTCCCTGAGCGTAGCCGAAGGGAGCCCGCTGCGGCGGGCGAAGAATCCCTCTTCGCTTCCCCTGAGCACTGCACGCTCATTTTGGCGGTAGAGATAGGACGAACTGCAAGCCGCGTTGAATCCATGTCTTCAGGTCCCGAGTCGACCGGTACCGCGAAGGACCTACATACACGAAGCCCCGCATTGGGCGGCCAGTAAAATCCATGGGCCGTGCGTGGGGTTGAGAGAGTGCCGCCTGGTACTCGGCTGGGCCGGTGCGCACGACAAGGTCCTTGCCCAGGACTCCACAGCACATGTGGCCATTCACCATGAACGCGAGTCCGCCGAACATTCGTCTCTCCTTTGGCGAACGGGCGCCGCGTAGAAGTGCGCGGACTCGTTCTGCCGGAGTCTCATCGAACGGCATATCTCACCAGCATGATTCGGACGGCGCGGGCCCCGGCTTCAGGCAAACGGATTCTCATCAGCGCTGCGGCCATAGATCACGGGAACAGGGACATCCAGCAATCGGAGGTAAACCGACAATTGACCGCGGTGGTGGTACCAGTGGTTGAGCATGATCGTTCGGAGCAACCCGACGCGGGGAATCGTGAACACTTCTTTCCCTTTAGACGTCAGACGCCAGTTTCCAATTGCGGCCGATTCGCTAACCCCGCCGAGGTACTCTTCGGCGGCCTTGAGGCTCGCATCTAGCGCGGTGAGAATCTCTTTCGCGTTGTTTGGAGCGGGCGGATCAAAATTCGCCGCAGAGACGTCGAACCCCTCCTGCTGCGCGAGATTCGCAAGGTTGCCGGGAATCGTTGCGATGTGCAGGGCCAGTTGGCCGAGCGACATCGATTTAGGATGAGGCCTCCATGCCAGCTTGTCGGCAGGAACGCGTTCCAGGACCCGCTTGGTGATGACCGCCTCCTGCTGGATTTCACTCATCATGGGTTCAAGCATTTTTATCATTTTCGTGTCTCCCTTCGCCGCCAAACAATCTTGGCGCCTTGAGGCGGCTTGATCTCGCTAGTGGTTCTCCCCGGAACAGCACGTGGCGTCCGAGATCTGGGGGGGCGAGTACGTCTGTTTCGGGTCCACGAGCTGGCCGTCACTGTACTTGTCGTGGTGCCGCACCCAGGCCATGGTAAACGCCAATCCCTCTTCGTCGCGCCCCTTTGGCGCAATGTCCAGCCAGTTGTACGCCCCGATCAGCATGTCCAGGCCCCGGCCGTAACTCGAATAGGTGTGAAAGATTTCGCCGGCTCCATCCTTGTAGAACACGCTTGTGCCGGGCCCTTCCTCGCTCGGAAATTGCTGCATGCCGTAGTTGTAATACATCTGGCCTTTCGCCAGCTCCTCCTTCGTAAACGACACGTGGTAGTCGCGGTTGAAGTCGTTCCCGGACGACGACACCCACTTGAACCGCCAGCCCATCCGCTTCTTGAACGCCTCGATCTGCGCGAGCGGCGCTCGTGAAACCACCACCAGCCTCACATCTCGTGCCGCGAGGTGCGCAACGCTGCCGTCGATATGATCCGACAGCAACGAGCAGCTCGGGCAGCCTTCCTCCCACCCGGAACCAAACATAAAGTGATATACAATCAGCTGGCTTCGGCCGGCGAAGAGATCGGCCAGCGTCTCTTTGCCTTTCTGTCCGTCAAATAGGTATTCCTTCTCTACCTTTTCCCAGGGCAGTTCCCGGCGCTGCCGACTCAGTTCGTCGCGCTGCCGCGAGAACTGCTTCTCTTTGCTCAACAGCTCCTTTCGCGCGGCCAGCCATTCTGCTTGCGACACGATTTTCGGACCTTCCCCCCTGCTCGTCGCCGTAGCCATGATCACTTCTCCTTTTGTTTTGGTTCTTCCGACGAAATTCTCTCCACGCTCTTTTTCGAATGAACTAGTTTCGCGGCGAGCGCCGTGAGCCCGCCCGTGGAAATCACCGCCGCGACCATTAAAGCCGCACTCGCAGTACACGCTGGACACATACGCCTCTCCTCCCGCCCCGGTCGGGCTCACCGCGAACGCTGTGCTTCGGCCCGCTTGCGAATGCCCTCGTTGATATGCGTCCAGCCCTTGCCCACTCCCGCTCGAAGGTCGTCTTGAATCAGTCCCAGTGCCGTGTGATGGAATTTGATCAGCGTTCCTCCATCCACCTCGCTCAGCCGGTACTGCACGTTCGAGACGACCGGATACGACATGAATAGCGGCCCGGTGATTTCCAGCAGCGTCGGCCGCTTGATCGCTTGCACGTGTCCCCAAAAATGACCGTTCTCACCGCCGAGGTCTCGGTACCATCGTCCGCCGGGCCATGGCTCGATCTTCATCGGCATCGGCTTGCCCTCGGCTGTGTCATTTTGCGGCCCTAGCTGTTCGAGCAGCGCCGCGAACGTCACCTCCAACGACGCACGCACATGAATTTCCTGCGTTACGTTCAACGTCAACTCTTCGATCGTTCGATCCATCTTTGGTGCCGGCGAAGTCATGATTCCTCCTCAAACCAAGAATGGTCCTGAAGCTTGGATCAAGTCGCGCTGTGCTCACGAATCGTGTTTCCCCTCCGCTCGCCCCTTCACACGATTCAATTGATGCCGCCAGAACGGTTCGAACGTTCTCGTCCACTCGTGCAGCGGCCGGATCGCTTCCGCGTTCACTCGATACAGCATCCTGCGGCCGTCCCGGCGCACGTTCACAAGGCCAACGTCCAGCAACACGCGCAAATGCTTCGACACCGATGGCTGCTCCAGGCCCAGCGACGCCACAATGTCCCCGACAGGGCGCTCCTGCAACGCTAGATAGTTCAGTATTTCTCGCCGGCGGGGCTCGGCCACCGCGTTGAAGGCATCCGATGTTGTAGCAGCGCGCGCCAGGAGAACAACATTACATTCCTATATGGGAATATGTCAAGCAGCTTTTTCTATGGGTGTCGATTCTCGCTGGACGGGGGGCGAACCGTCCGGCGGTCGCAGCCACTTGGCGCTTCCGCTGCCCGGGGAATGACCGTGCCGTCAGCCCTACTTGCTCTCTTTTTCCACGCGCAGGTGGTCAGTGACGCTGAAAGTGCCCGAAACGCCGCTGGCCTGGATCTTGGCCACGTTCTTCTCCATCTCCGTGGCCACCACGCCTTCCAGAGTGACGTTTCCGTTCTTCACGATGATGTGGATGGGCGGCACGGCCTGGAGGGCGTACCTCTCGAGGACCGGGTTGCCGTAGATCGCCCGATAGACCGCCCGGCGAATGCGGTCGTCGTTGGGCGACAGCGGCAACACCTCGATGTTGTTTACCACCTTTGCAACGCCTTCGATCCGCTTTACCACCGCCTCGGCATCGGCCTTCAACACCGGGCGCACCACATGCCCCAAAAGGGTCACGCGGTCGCCCTCCACCTTGTAAGCCAGGTTGTCGAAGACCGAGTACCACGACAGCAGGACGAGCTCGTGATGGACTTCGCGGATGATGCGCTGGCGGGCGCGTTCCGGGTCGCGCAGCACCCGTGGCTGCTTCTCCTGCGGCGGGTTCGACGTCTGCGCCCTAGCCGCCCGGACGGGACTCCCTATCGCCAGCAAAGCGATTCCGCAGATGCGAATAAATCTTCCCAGGGATTTCATAGGTCCTCCTTATTACCGATCCTCGCCGGCTCCCCCTGGACGGCACTTTACCGATTCCGGGCTTTACAGGATTAGATGCGGGACGGCCGCACCGCTCTTGCCTCCGGAGGGCGCACAACCGGCCGCCCGGCAGGTCATGGCGAGATATTGCAGCCTGCTCGCGACCGGCAGGATGGGCGGGAGGGCGAGCAGGATCCCCTGGATCAGGACACCAAGCCTAAAGGCCGCGGACCTTCTTGTTGATGTCGCGCGCCAGATGCTCCAGCTCCCCACTCTGTTTGCGCAGGTCCGCGGGCAGTAAATTCTGCAAGTCGGTGGACTTCAGGCGGTCCTGCAAAGCCTGGCAGAGGCTGGTGAGCCGGGGGAGCTCTTTGGCCAGCTCCGCCAACTGTTCCTTGCGTTGCTTTTGGATGGCGATCGCCTTGGCACGGTCAGCCTGTTGCTGCGCGTCGCGCTGTCTTTCCATGGTGCCGATCCCATCATGTGTGGCCGGGCGCCGGTCGGGCGGTGGGGGACGATTTCCCCCACCCTGGCCTTTTGTTCCAGGGATGCAGAAGAGCAGGATGGCAACCAGCAAGAAAACAGGGAGGGAACGAGCCATAGGGCACCGCCTGCCCAATCATGTCACCAACTCAATATTTCCGGCAAGTCCTTCGGCGCACGCGGAACTCCGCCCGGCCCTGCGTATAATGGGGGCCGGACATGCCTGCAACTCGCACTATGGCGTTTGGTGAGGCGGCGCGCATCGCTGTCTCCAGCCTGTGGAGCCACAAGCTGCGCAGCGTACTCACGCTGCTGGGCGTGGTCATCGGCATCACCGCGGTGATCTCCGTGGTGAGCATCATCAATGGCCTGAATTCCTATGTCGCCGAAAAGATCTTCAACCTCGGTGCGGACGTCTTTCTCGTCAATCGCGGGCCGTCCATCGTCACCAATGTGGACGATTACCTGGAGACCCAGAAGCGCAAGAAGATCACCTTGGAGGACTACGAGGCGGTGCTGGACTCCTGCCGCAATTGCGCCGAGGTGGGCGCTGCTCTGAGGCTCACCAAGGATGTAAAGTTCGGAATGAACTACGTCCGAGACACCAACCTGCGCGCCTGGACCGCCTCAATGGTCACCGTCTACGATGTCGAGCTGGCCTCCGGGCGCCATTTCTCCGAAGCCGAGCTGCGCCGCAGCGCTGCCGTCTGCGTGGTTGGCTGGGACATCGTGGACAACCTGTTTCCTGGCTTGGATCCATTGGGAAAAGAGATCCGTGTGGACAGCGAAATCTGCCAAGTGATCGGCGTGGGCAAGAAGCTCGGCTCGGCCCTCGGCCAGAGTCGCGACAACTGGGTGATCCTGCCGATCACTTCCTTCCGCAAGACCTTCGGCACCGATGATTCCATTCGCATCTGGGTGAAGGCCTTTGGGACCAGCAGCCTCAATGCCGCGCAGGACGAAGTCCGCCTCCTCCTGCGCGCGCGCCGCCATTTGAGCTATGGCGCTAAAGATGACTTTGTCGTGGAGACCAATAAGTCGTTCCTGGCATTGTGGAGCGGGATCACCTCCGCCTTTTTCGCCCTGGTGGTCGCCATTGCCAGCATCTCTCTGCTTGTCGGCGGGATTGTGATCATGAATATCATGCTCGTCTCCGTCAGCGAGCGGACCAGGGAGATCGGCCTGCGGAAATCCATCGGAGCGCGCCGCGCCGACATTCGCATGCAGTTCCTGATCGAGTCGGCGACCATCGCCGTGGTCGGTGGCGTCTGCGGGGTTGCGGGCGGCCTGTTACTGGCCAAGATGGTTTCCTGGTTGACCCCGCTACCCAGCGCCATTGAAACCTGGTCGGTGGTAGCCGGCCTGGTGGTCTCGACTGCTGTGGGCCTGTTCTTCGGCATTTACCCGGCGTCAAAGGCCGCGCGGCTCGATCCCGTGGAGGCATTGCGGGCGGAGTAGGCTTGCGGTTTGCGCGCCGACCGCTTAAATTCCAACCATGGGCGGTTCAGCCAAACCAACTTCAGCTTTCGGCCGTCGCCTCGCTGCTGTCTCGAGAGTGCATCGCCAGCCGTGGGCCACCGAGGTGGCCGAGGCGGTCACCATGGCATTTGACGCCCTGCGCCGCAACCCGCTGCGTTCGGCGCTGACCATCCTGGGCATCTGCATCGGCGTGAGCACGGTGATCGCCGTCACCGCGGTGATCAACGGCCTGAACACCAACGTCCTCGGGTCCATCAACGATCTGGGCACGAACATTGTCATCTGCTACCGCTTCCCCTGGGCCACGCTGGGGCGGCCGCCCAGCGAATGGTTTTCACGCAAGGAGCTTCTCCCGGAGTGGGCCGATGACCTCGCTCAGCTTCCGGGGGTGGATGAAGCCGCGCCTTCCCTGCGCATTTTCCGTCCGGAATTCGGGCAAGGCACCAGCGCGGTGCGCCGCGGTGACGCGCGGGCGAAAAATGTGATCCTGCAGGGCAATCCGCCTGCCATCCAGCGCATTTTCAACATCACCCTCGAACGCGGCCGCTGGTTCACTCCCACAGACATGGAGCGGCGCTCGAAAGTGGTAGTTCTCGGGTACGACACCGCCAAGACGCTCTTCCCCGGTCCAGGCGAAGACCCCGTCAACCAGGAAGTTCTGGTCGAGGGGCAGGTATTCATCGTCGTAGGTGTCGCCGACCCGCGGAAGCAGGCCATCGGCGGCGGCGCCAACCCCGAGGACAACATCGCCATCATGCCGCTCTCCACCCTGCGAAAACTTTATCCGCAGCAGAAGGACTACGTCCTGTTCATCAAAGCCAACAGCACCGAAGATGTTCCCCGGGTGGTGGACTCCGCCCGCGACCTGCTCCGCCGCAAGCGCCGCCTGCCCTCCAGCAAGGACGACGATTTCGCCATTTTCACTCCTGATGCCTTCATCGAACTGTGGAACCAGATCAGCGGAGGCATCTTCCTGGTCACCGCCCTGATCGCCGGGGTGACCCTCCTGGTGGGCGGCATTGGGGTGATGAACATCATGCTGGTCAGCGTCACCGAGCGCACGCGGGAGATCGGCGTGCGCAAGGCTCTCGGCGCCCGCCGGCGCAATATCCTGCAGCAGTTCCTGCTGGAAGCCATGACCCTCGCCGCTATCGGCGGCCTGCTGGGTGTGGCCCTGGGCTCCGCCCTGGGCATCACCGTGCGCATGCTTTCTGACGCTCTCCCCGCTACCATCTCGGTGTTCTACGCCACCGCCGGGGTGTTGATCTCCGCGATGATCGGCATATTCTTCGGCATCTACCCGGCGTGGAAAGCTTCCAAGCTCGATCCCGTCGAAGCGCTGCGCTACGAATAA
>JBGPJC010000153.1:0-7394 GCA_041485165.1 Terriglobia bacterium
CGGATTCACTACGGTGAAAGGCCAGGGCGGCGAGTTGAAGCTCCTCAACCTGACCAAGAAAGTCCACGACCTGCTGCAAATCACCAAGCTGTTTACGGTTTTCGACGTGCACTCCGACGAACAGAAGGCGCTGTCCAGCTTTCACACCTAGGCTGCGCAGGTTTCCCGGGCACCCGCGCTTACTGGCGTTTGCCGGCCGCCCGCATCATGGCCTCGCGTTTGGCTTTGAATTCCGTTCCCGGCTTCCACTCTGGAAATTTCGGCTCGTTGGCCACGCGGAACCCCACCAGGAAGTAAAGCTGCGCATCCTCGAGCGCCCCGGAAAGGTCCCAGTCCTGCTTCACATCGTCGGAAGGCTTGTGGTAATCCTCGCGGACGTAGCGCTCGCGCATTTGCAGGCCCCAGCCTTCCGGCCGCCCAATGTACTCGATGCCCTCGCCGGGGAAGATAGCGGGAACGCCCTGCTTGGAAAACTCGAAATGGTCGGAGCGGTAGAAGTAACCTTTTTCCGGCTCGGGATCCCCTTTCACGGTGCGCCCCTGCTCGTGCGCCGCAGCGTCCACAACTTCATCCAGGGTGGAGTTGCCGCGCCCGATCATCACGATGTCGCGCGTGCGCCCCAGCGCGTTCATCCCGTCCATGTTGATCACCGCCGCGGTGTCGGTGAGGGGATGCAGCGGGTGCTCGGCATAGTAGCGCGAGCCCAGCAGGCCCTGCTCCTCCGCCGTGACGGAGAGAAAGAGGATCGAGCGCCTGGGCGGCACTTCCAGTTGCCGGTACGCGCGGGCGATCTCCAACAGCGCGGCCACACCCGAGGCGTTGTCCAGCGCGCCGTTGTAAATTTTGTCGCTGTTCACCTCCGGGCCGATGCCCAGATGGTCCCAGTGCGCGGTGTAGATGACGAATTCCTTGCGCAGCTTGGGATCGCTGCCGGTCAGCTTGGCGATTAAATTGTACGACTGCACCTCGCGCAGCTTGTTGTGGATGACGATCTGCGCCTTCACCCCCAGCGGCACGGGGCGGAAGTCGCGGCTGAGCGCGGCCTTCTTGAGCGTGGCGAAGTCCTTTCCGGCCAGCCGGAAGAGCCTGGCCGCCTGCTCGCTGGTGATCCAGCCCTCCACCGCAGCGCGGCCCGCGTTCTTGTCCGGCGCGACCAGATCGAACTGCTCGCCGCTCTTCTGCGCCACCACCGCCCAGGGGTAGCCGGCGGGGCCGGTCTCGTGGACAATCAGGCAACCAGCGGCGCCCAACTCCGCAGCCTTCTCGTACTTGTAGGTCCAGCGGCCGTAATACTTCATGGCCTTGCCGCCGAACAGGGACTGGTCTTCGTAGCCGGGATCGTTTACCAGCACGATCAGAATCTTGCCCTTGACGTCCACGCCCTTGAAGTCGTCCCACTGGTATTCCGGGGCCTGCGCGCCGTAGCCAACGAAGATGGCCTCGGCGTCCGCCGAAATCGATTCGGTGACGCGCTTGGTCCAGGCCACAAAATCGCTCCGGAAATTCAACTCGAGCTTCTTGCCGCCGCCCGCGAAGGTGAGCTTCATCGCCGGGTCGGGGGTGATGCCGACCAGAGGGACTTTCTGGAGAAAGGTGCCGTCCGGATTCCCTGGCTCGAGATTAATGGCATGGAATTGGGTCTGGATATAAGCGAGAGTCTGCACCTCTCCCCGGGAACCCGGGGCGCGGCCTTCGAAATCGTCCGATGCCAGCGTGCGGATGTGGTTCAGCAGCGCGATCGCGGTGAAACTCTTCAGCCCGGCCTGCGAAGGGCTGGGTGTCGGCGCAGTGTTGCAGGCCGCAAGCGCCAGGAGCAGCCCTACTGCGGCCGCCGCCGAGCGCCCGCGTCGAAACTGGCTCGATGCCTTCGGCATGGACGTCTCCTCTCCAGATGACCCGCGCATCTTACCGCCTGCCGAGCCGCGTGAACAGGCGTTTGCTGGCGCTGCGCTCTCCGGCGGCCGGCCGCCCCGATTGCAATCCCTCGGTTTCGGCAGCAGAATAACAACGGAGCTGAAACCAATGTTCACAGTCGGAGAGCGCGTGCGCGTCAATCTGGCCGGTTTGAAGGTGAAGCACGTCCTCTTCCAGGCCGCAGTCACCGACGCCGTCGGCGACATCGTCAAGAAAACCTCGGAAACCCCGCCCATGTACCTCGTTCGTCTCCTGTTTTCTTTCAAAGGCGTGGACGAAGTGGAAGTCCCCGAAGACCGCGTGCGGAAATTCTGAAGACCTAGTTCCGCGCTCCGAACCTGGAACGCCAGCGACTCGGCTTGAATCCCCTTTCGGGCTTTGTGCTATCCTGCGGGCCGAATTCCGCTAGCTCGGAAAAAACCGGAAAAGGGGGAAATATCATGCCACCGGCCGACAGGCTTGGCGTGTTCTTGGAAGCACTCCCGCTGGCGGAGGTCAGGCGCTTTGCGCGCCGCGCCGACGAACGCGGCTGGTGGAGCGCCTGGCTCCCGGAGATCACCTTTGGCGACGCCTTCGTCCCCGCCGCTGTCGCAGGCATGGAAACCTCCCGCCTGCAACTGGGCACCGGTGTGGTCGGCATCTGGAGCCGCTCGCCGGTGGTCATGGCGCTGACCACCGCCAGCCTCAACCAGCTCTGCCCGGGGCGCGTGATCCTGGGACTTGGTTTGCAGGCCCGCTCCTACGTGGAAGACTGGCACGGCGCCAAATACCACAAGCAGCTCACCGCCATGCGCGAGTACCTGACCATCGTGCGGCGCATCCTGGCGGGAGAATGCGTCACGCTGCAAGGCGAAGTGTTTCGCGTCAAGAATTTCCAGTTGCACATGCCGCCTGCCGACCCGCCCATCCCCATCTACATGGCGGCCATCGGTCCCAAGATGCTGCAGCTCGCCGGAGAGATCGCCGATGGCGTGCTGGGTTACTTTTATTCGCTGCCGTACATCCAGAACGTGGTGCTGCCCAGCCTCAAGGCCGGAGCGGCGCGCTCGGGGCGCTCGTTGGACCGCTTCGACTTGGCTTGCGGCCTTCCCGCTCTCATTTCCCGCAACGGCCGCGCATTGCAGCAGATCAAAGGGCAGATCCTGATGTTTGCCACCGCGGGCGGCTCTTCGCCCGCTTACGCCGAAAGCATCGCCCAGGCTGGCTTTGGCTCACAGTTGCGGGAAATCCAGGAACGCGTGGCGAGGAAGGACATGCGCGGCGCCCTCGGCGTGATCAGCGACGAGATGGCCGACACGTTTACTTTTGCCGGAACTCCCGAACACGTGAACCAGCGCATCGCCTCTTACCACGCGGCCGGAGTGAACAGCGTGGTCCTCAATCCCTCGCCGCCGGACGTCTATTTCCCGCTTTTCCAGGGTCAGTTCCCCGAAGGCGCGGAAGTGCCGCCGTTTTCCTTCCCGGAATACCTGCGAGTCATCCAGGATGTCATTGACTTTCGCTCCGGCTTGGCCGCGGCGCGGTAACTGGAACACGCCTGCGGACTCCGCTGGACTGAGGTAAACTAAGAGCCGCGTCGGAGGCCGGCATGATCCATCGCTACGTCTATCACAACGACCTCGTGCTCCCGGTCGAGCAGGTGCGTCTCTCCCCCGGACAAGCGGGTCTGCTCAACGGCTGGGGCCTGTTCACCACGTTGCGCATCGTCGAGGGAGAAGCCTTCGCCTACGAGCGCCACTGGCGCCGCCTGGTCCGCGACGCTGCGCGCACGCGCCTGCCCTTTCCGTTTGACGCCGAAGATGTGCGCCGCAAGCTTGCCGAAGTGGTCCGCGCTAACCAGGTGCGCCAGGGCTCGGCGCGCATCTATTTGATCTACAACCGCACCGGCTTCTGGCAGAGCGAAGAGAGCCTGCCGGAAGTAGACCTGATCCTCTACACCGCCGGGCTCCCGCCTCATCGCGAGCCGGCGCGTCTGGACCTTCGGCCGCACGGCCGCCACGCCGCTTCACCGCTCTCCAGCGTCAAGACCACGGCCTGGCTCAACAATGTGTGGCACTTGCACCAGGCCCAGCAAGCCGGCTTTGACGAAGTCCTGCTGCTGAACGAGCGCGGCGAGATTGCCGAATGCACCGCGGCGAACATTTTCCTGTACCGCGGCGGCCGCATCCTCACTCCGCCGCTGACTTCCGGCTGCCTCGAGGGAGTTACCCGCGCCGTGCTCCTGGAGATTGCGCCTGGTGCCGGCGTTCCCGTTGAGGAGCGCGCGCTGTTGCCCGGAGACCTGGCCAATGTCGAGGAAGTTTTTATTTCTTCCACCAACCGCAACCTGCTGGGTGTAAGCGAAGTGGGGCCCTACCGCTTTCCGAATGCGCCCGGCCCGGTGACCGCGAAGCTCAACAAGCTGTTTGATGAGTATGTCGCCGCCTACATCGCCCAGCGCGCCGCAGCCGCCGCTCCACGCCGCTAGAAACTCCTGGCCTCTTACAACTGCAACTCTCCCCAATCCGTACGGGGCGTGGCCCGAAATTTTTGGACTTCCCATGCGTACTAGAAAGGTAGAGGCAACCGGGCATGAAGAAGAGACGAGTCGTGAACATCACCCTTCTAGCGCTGGCGGGATTGCTGCTCGCAGGCAGGATGGCCGGCCGATCCCACAAGCTGCGACCCGACGGCCAGAATACCGCGCCGGTAACCACCGGCCAGGCCGAGAACGGGGTGATGCAACAGATGTCCCATCACCACATGGGCCATGACATGGCCAACATGGACGCGCATATGAAATGGACTGCTTCGCGGCCGGTCGGCGCCGATGACCAGGCGCGCGCCGTTGCCCTGCTGGCCAAGTTGCGCGCCACGCTCGAGAAGTACAAGGACTACCGCGTCGCGCTCGACGACGGATACAAACCTTTCCTCGCTCATCTGCCGCTGCCGGAACATCACTTCACCAATTACAAGTACGGCTTCCTGGCGGCTTTCTCGTTTGACCCGGAAAAGCCCACGTCGTTGCTCTACCAGCGCACCGCGGACGGCTGGAAGCTCACCGGAGCGATGTACACCGCGCCGGCACGCTGGGCCGAAGACAAGCTGAACGAGCGCGTGCCGCTCAGCGTCGCTCGTTGGCACGCACACGTAAACATCTGCTTGCCCAGGGAGCATCCCAACACCTCGGACTGGACCAGGTTCGGCCCCGGCGGGAGCATCAGCACCGCGCAAGCGTGCGAGGCCGCGGGCGGCAAGTTCGTTCCGCAGTTATTCGGCTGGATGGTGCACGTCTATCCCTTCGAGAAAGACCCCGAGGAGATCTGGCCCCACTGATGCCGCTTCCCGGCGCCAAGGCCCTGGCCCTGGTGCACCTCAACGGAGCGTAGCAAAGGATCTCTCTTGTGCAGACTTCGGAACTGAGCAACCCTGGAAACCCGGCATTCGTTTGCCCGGAAAGCTGACTATCTCCCCTCCAGAAAATCGATCAATTCCTCGCGCGTAAATCCTGCTTCCCGCAACAATGCGACAAGAGTGCCTTTTGGCATGTCGCGATTGTGCCGCGGTACGACGGCGCGGCGCTTTGAAGACGGATGCTAGAAGATGAAATGACTTCCAGAAACGTGGTCAAGCACAAAACCGTTCCGCTCCAAAAACCGCATGACTTCGCGCGGCTTAACGGCGGACAGTTTCGGCATACTCGAGATCCAAGGACGCCACCAGCGTTTCGTTGTCCGTTGGGATGGGCTCCTTGTGCTTCCTCAGGCTCTCGATATAGCCGGTGATGGCATCTCGCGCCATTCGCTTGGCTTCGCTCAGGGTGCGGCCATAGGTGACGCAGCCGGGCAGAGCGGGCACCATGGCGGTGAAACCGCCCTCGCGCTCCGGCCGCAGGACAATGTTGAAATGGCCGCGTGCCTTCTTCATGACTTGAGCCATCTTATCGGAGCGCCCCAACACTGGTCAACTCCGCCGATGGGATGCGGTGCGTCAAGCTGCTTGTGTAAGGAGTTCGAAGCGCGCCTTTTGCGTCCTGGATGCTCCTGCGGGGTGCAACCGCGCGCACATCCTCAGAGTTTACTGGCTAGTTTGTGGCGACACCGCATCCTCGGAGTTTACCCGCCAATGCCAAGGCGGGCCGCCTTGCCTTCTGGCGAGTCTTAACTCCAGCGTGAACTACCGCGGTGGATTAATCCTACTTTACTCATTTCGACGGTTCCGGTGCGATCAGGTCTTCCGCGGCCACGATCTGCCACTTGCCGTTTCGCCGGATCCACGTATCAGTCCAAACAAAACGACCACGCAGAGGTGAACCACTGCGCCGCACCCAGGATTCGCTTCCCTGCGCGACTGCCGCGTCGCCGAAAAAGCGCACTTTCACCTCATTGAGATGATTGGAGATGAAATACTTCGAAGCTTCGCGCGTTTCTGCGACCATCTTCGCTTTGTCGTAGAAATTGCCATCCGGATCGACACCCACGAAGTCCTCGGCAAGAATTCGTTCGACCAAGGCTGCGTCGCCTGTGACAACGGACTCAGCCCATTGACGCTCACTTTCTTTGATGTACCGCTCAGCCTCAGCCGTGCCGGACTCTTGCGCGCTGGCCACGTAAATGGCGCCAATCAGAGCGCCAGCAACAAGAAGTAACGCCTTGCGTCTCATGGATTCCTCCGAAACTGCAAAGTAAGTGATGTTCGTGTATAGTTCTGAATTTCATTTGTGACCTGGAAAACGGCAGCCATGGTCATGCCCAGACCGTAGGAAGCACCCGTCACTACGGCGGTTTTCCCTGCGCGATCAAATAGAGAGGCATGCTGGCTCATCGAAGAATCTCCCCCCGCGCGAATGATTCGGTGGACCAGTCTACATCCACGCTGGCACGACATCAGAAGCGATTGCTTCCTACGCCGCTTGCGCTTTTCCCGGTTTTGGTACCCCCTGCAATTCCAGCGGCAGATGAGCATCCATCAACGAGGCACCACCGTCCACGTCGATTAATTGACCTGTGATCCAAGCCGCCTCGGGCGAGCAAAGCAAGGCCACAGCGTTGCCGATGTCGGCGGGCGTTCCCAATCGTCCCATGGGAGTCCACCCGCGTTCCTGCCACTCGCGCAAACCCGTTTGAAAGGCTTCCGGCAGGCTGTTTAGCACGCTGTCTTCAATCCAGCCGGGGCTGATGGTGTTCACGGTGATGCCGCGGCCCGCCAGAGCGACGGCGAAATAGCGCACCAATACCTCCATGGCTGCTTTGGCCGCGCCCATCGCCACCCACGGCTGCCAGCTTCCAAACCGTCCGCCCGGCGCGAAGGTGATGGCAACAATCCTTCCTCCATCGGACATCAGCGGAACGGCTTCGCGCACTCCGACCAGAAATGCCTTCGCTTGCGAATCCACCGCGGTGTCCCATTTATCCAGCGTGATCTCCATGGGGGCTTGGTAGAAAGTCGGCGCCTCGGTTCGCGCATTGCTGACGAAAATATCGAGCGCGCCGAACTCGGAA
>JBGPJC010000154.1:0-7264 GCA_041485165.1 Terriglobia bacterium
ACCGAAATTCGATCAGGTGCTCGATGGTTTCTTCAACCAGCAGCTTGCTGGACGCGTCCGCGGACAGGAGGATTTCGAAAGGGTCCTCCGCAACCTGGCGGGAATCAAGATCGACAAGAAAAAACTTAAAGCGGAGAAAGAAAAAGGGAAGCTGGAAGCAAAGCCAGGGAAGGGTGCGCCGTTAGCGAATGCTTTCAAGGGCAAGCCCGCTCCCGCCATGCAGAAAAAGGCGGGCGGGGCTCCGTGGGCCAAGGCTCCGGCAAGCAGCCATCCACCGGCCGCGGCGAAGAAAGCTACGCCCCATACCGCCCAGAAACAAGCGCGGAAACGCTGAGGCCGCAAGGCTTCTGCCGTCATCGTGCTTTCGCAACAGGAGCCGAGTCTCACGGCGCGTTGGCAAATTGCCCGGCACCGTCATACAATGTCCTCCGGAATGCACACTCCGAATTTCGTCCATCTCCATCTGCACACCGATTACAGTCTATTGGACGGCGCCTGTGACATCTCCGCCGTCGTAGATGAGGCTGCGCGCCGCGGCATGCCCGCCGTGGCCGTCACCGACCATGGCAACCTGTTCGCCGCCGCCAATTTTTTCCACGAAGCCACTACGCGCGGCGTCAAGCCCATCATCGGCTGCGAGGTTTACGTGGCTCGCGGCAGTCACAAGGATAAATCTTCCGATCCGGAAGCGCCCGGAGCCGGCCGCGCCAACCATCTGGTCCTGCTGTGCGAGAATTCCGAGGGCTATCGCAACCTGGTGAAGCTGGTCTCCACCGCCTTCCTCGACGGTTTTTACTACAAGCCGCGCGTGGACCACGACCTGCTCGCCAAACACTCCCGTGGCCTGATCGCACTTTCCGCCTGCCTGCGGGGAGAAGTCTCTGAAGGCCTGCTGGAGGACCGGGAAGAAGCCGCGCGCACCTCGGCCTATCGCTTGCGCGATATCTTCGGCAAGGGCAACTTCTTCCTTGAGGTGCAGGACCAGGGCCTGGAGATCGAGAAAAAGGTGAATCAGGGCATGGTGCGCTTGTCCCGCGAGACCGGGATTCCCCTGGTGGCCACCAACGACGCGCACTATCTTTCCCAGGCCGATGCCCGCGCCCAGGAGGTCCTGCTCTGCATACAGACCGGCAAGACCATGGGCGATGCGCACCGCATGCGCTTCGCCACCGACCAGTTCTATTTCAAGACTGCCGAGGAGATGGCCCAGGTTTTTGCCGAGCTGCCCGACGCGGTCTCGCGAACTGTGGATATTGCCGCGCGCTGTAACGTCAGGATCGAGCGCGCCGCCAACCCCTTCCCCGAGTTCCGCGTGCCCGAAGGGCACACGCTGGAAAGTTATTTCGAGATTGTCGCGCGCAAAGGTTTTGCCGAACGCGTTCCGCAGCTCGAGCGTTTGGCCGCGCAGGGTCTGCTGCGCCACTCGCTCGCCGAATATGAGCAGCGCCTCTCCGCTGAGCTGGAGATGCTCAAGCAGATGCGCTTTGCCGGGTACTTCCTGATCGTCTGGGACTTTATCCATTACGCGCGCACCCAGGGCATCCCGGTGGGCCCGGGGCGGGGTTCGGCCGCAGGCAGCCTGGTGAGCTACGCGCTGCGCATCACCGATGTGGACCCGCTGCAATACGACCTGATTTTTGAGCGCTTCATCAATCCGGAGCGCGTCTCACTGCCGGACATCGACATTGATTTCTGCATGCGCCGCCGCAGCGAAGTGATTGAGTACGTCACGCGCACCTACGGCCGCGAAAACGTGGCCCAGATCATCACCTTTGGCACCATGGCGGCCAAAGCGGCGATCAAGGACGTGGGCCGCGCGCTCGACCTGCCCTACGGCGAAGTGGACCGCTTGGCCAAGCTGATCCCCGCAGAGCTGAACATCACCCTGGACAAGGCGCTGAGGGACAGCCCGCAACTCCGCGGTGCCATCGAGAAGGACGAGCGCTTCCGCGAATTGATGGAGATTGCCCAGCGCCTCGAGGGGTTTGCGCGCCACGCCTCGACCCACGCCGCCGGTGTGGTCATCTCACCGCAACCGCTGATGGAGATCGTGCCGCTGTACAAGACCAACCGTGATGAAATCACCACCCAGTACGACATGAACGCGCTCGAGCGGCTGGGGCTGATCAAGATGGACTTTCTCGGGCTGACCACCCTGACCGTCCTCGATGATGCCGTTAAGCTGATCCAGGAGAACCGCAAGTTGACTGTCGACCTGGCAGCGCTGCCGCTCGACGACCCCGGCGTCTACGCCATGTTCACGCGCGGCGACACCAGCGGCATCTTCCAGTTTGAGTCGCACGGCATGCGCGACATCCTCCGCCGCTACCAGCCTTCGCGGCTCGAGGATCTCACCGCGCTCAACGCGCTCTACCGGCCCGGGCCCATCCAGGGCGGCATGATTGATGATTTCATTGACCGCAAGCAGGGGCGCAAGCGCGTGGCCTTTGAGCTGCCCGACCTCAAGGACATCCTTGCGGAAACCTGGGGCGTAATCCTTTACCAGGAACAGGTGATGCAGATTGCCAACCGCCTGGCGGGTTTCTCGCTGGGCGAGGCCGACCTGCTCCGCCGCGCCATGGGCAAGAAGAAGAAGGAAGAGATGGCCGCCCAGCGCGACAAATTCCTGGCCGGCTGCCGCGCCCGCAAGGTGCCGGACAAAAAAGCAGGGAAAATCTTCGACCTGATGGCCGAATTCGCCGGCTATGGCTTTAACAAATCGCACTCCTGCGCCTACGCCTGGCTGGCCTACCAGACGGCGTTTCTCAAGGTCCACTATCCGGTGGAATTCATGTGCGCCCTGCTCACCTCCGAAACCGACAAGACCGAAAAAGTGGTGAAATACATCCACGAGGCGCGGGCCGCGGGGATCACCGTGCTCCCGCCGGATGTCCACGAGAGCGGGCTGTACTTCACGCCGGTCGGCGAACAGATTCGCTTCGGTCTTGCGGCCATCAAGAACGTTGGGGAAAGCACCGCCCGCGAGATCTGCGCCGCCCGCTCCCAGAAAGGGCGTTTCAAGAACGCTTTCGAGTTTGTAGAAGCTATCGAGCCCAAGTACTTGAACCGCCGTGTATTCGAAGCTCTGGCCAAGGCCGGTGCCACCGACTCGCTGGGCGGTTCCCGGCCGCGAATCTGGGCGGCGATTCCTGAGCTTCTTCAGCATGGGCAAAACTCGTGGAGAAACAAATCCGCCGGACAGCATGGTCTCTTCCGTTCCGGCGCTGGTCAGACGTCAGCGGATGTTGCCCTCAACGAATTGCCCCAGGCCGAGGAGTGGTCGGAAGACCAGCGGCTTCAGGGAGAGTATGAAACCCTGGGTTTTTATATTTCCGGGCACCCCCTGGCGAAATATAGCGGGCGGTTGAAGCAGCTCGCGGTGTGCGAGCTTGGCGCACTGGAAGGGAAGAAGAACAACGAGGACGTCATGGTCGCCGGCATCGTCGCCAGCCTTCGTCCGATGCGCTCGCGCCGGGGCGCGCGCTGGGCCATCCTTACGCTTCAGGACATGACCGGCATGGCCGAGATGCTGGTCTTTCCGGAAAGTTTCCAGCGACTGGAAAACCTGCTGCGGGTCAATACTCCGCTCCTGGTGAAGGGCCGGATCAATGTGCAGGAAGTCGGCACGCGCGTGGCGGTCTCCGAGGCCAAACTGCTGGAGCTGGCCAGCGAGGGCACCGCGGCGCTGCGCGTGCGCGTGGACCTGGAAACGCTCGACGAGTTCACTCTGGACCGCTTGCAGGAGCTCTTCCGCGGGCACCCTGGGCCTTGCCGGGTTTCCTTCGCGCTCATCGCCGCCGACGGCACCTCCGGAACGCTCGACTCCGCCTGCCGCGTGCGCCTGGACGACGCAATGGTTGAGGCCGTGAAGCAGCTCCTCGGCCCCGATGCGGTCGAGGTCACTGGTGCGGGCAACGGAAACTGCAAGCCCGGCGCGGCCGCTCTTGGTGGAAGGAAGGAGAATGCCTCCGCGGCTACAGCCTCCGAGGGGGCGACGCATCGCAGCCATGGACTCTAAGAACAAAAAACGCGCTATCGACGACCTGGAGAAGGACGTCGAAAAACTGCGCGAGCTTGCCGGACGCGGCGATGTCAGCCCCGAGGAGATCGAGCGCCTGCGCGGCGACGTGCACGCCCTGCGGCGCGAGTTCCTCGACCACATCCAACCCTGGCAGCGCACCCAGCTCGCCCGCCATCCCAATCGTCCCTATACCCTGGACTACATCCGGATCCTGTTTGAGGATTTCATCGAAATATGCGGCGACCGCGCTTTCGGCGACGATCCGGCTCTGATCGCCGGCATGGCGCGATTCCACGGGCGGCCCTGCGTGGTCATCGGTCACCAGAAGGGCCGCGACACCAAGCAGCGGCTGGCGCGTAATTTCGGCCAGGCCAAGCCGGAGGGTTATCGCAAAGCGCTGCGCGTGATGCAACTGGCGGCAAAGTTCAAGCGCCCCATTTTCACCTTGGTGGATACTCCCGGCGCCTATCCGGGCATTGACGCGGAAGAGCGCGGCCAGGCCGAGGCCATCGCCCGCAACCTGCGCGAGATGATGCGCCTGCCGGTGCCCATCATCGTCAGCATCACCGGGGAAGGGGGCTCCGGCGGGGCGCTGGCCATCGCCGTCGGCGACCGCATCCAGATTCTCGAGAATGCCATCTACTCGGTGATTTCACCGGAAGGCTGCGCTTCGATCATGTGGCGCGATTCATCCAAAGCGGAAATGGCTGCCGCGGCCCTGCGCATTACTTCCACCGATCTTCTCTCCATGGGTCTGGTGGATGCCATCGTTCCCGAGCCTGAGGGCGGAGCTCACCTTGACCATCAAGGCGCGGCCGCTCTGCTCGATGCCGCGCTGGTCAAAAATCTGCAGGAGCTCGACCTGCTCGATGTCGGCCAGTTGCTCGAGCGGCGCTATCAGAAATTCCGCCGCATGGGCCAGTTCTACGAAGATCTTCCCGCCTAGCCGCTCCCCACCCTGGCTTCTTTTGTCGCCAACCCAATCCCGTAACGTTTCCTCGTTCAATCAAGTGGTGAAAGACTGATCTCTCGCCGTCATCCTGAGGCGAACCGATCAGTCCGCCGCGGCGGACGAAGGATCTCAATGTCCGGTGCATGCAGCTATTCCCGCCTCTCGGGGCGTTGACCTATAGGAACTTGCGGACAGAGAATGCTTGCCGGGCATGCTTCCTGGGATTATTTTGGGTTACCCGCAACGCAACGAGGGAAGAGGGCCTTCATGTCGGAAATTTTTCGGCCGTACGAACGGCTGGTGGAAATCAAGGTCCTCGGCAAGACTCTGGCGGTGCCGGAGAAGAATACCGTCCTCCGCGCATTCCAGTACCTCAGTCCCGATACCATCCCCTACGGACGTTTCTGCTGGAACCAGGAATGCCAGTATTGCCGTGTGACCTGCAAGCTCCCCGACGATGACGAGGCGCGCCCCATGCTCTCCTGTAAGTTCCTGGTCGTCCCGGGAATGGAGATTACCGAGATGGCCACAGAGTTGATGTGGTGTCTGCGCGGCAGGCTCGGCACTCTAGCTTCACCCGCTGGAAACCCGGGGCCTGCGGCGGCTTCGGAAGACGTATCTCGGCCCTGAGGCCCTCGCCTCTCGCGCCACCCCAGGTTTGACGCACTATCGCCCGGAGGCTGCTTATCGCGCCGCCAGTACCCCGAGTGACCAAGCCGCCACCATTGGCTCCAAAGTTTGCTCCGGCGCGCTGTGGTACACTTCACAGTGGGGATGCCGAAAAGAGGTACTGGTATGAAGCAAACCAAATTCCTGCTCGGGTCTTTCATCATTCTGGGGACTCTCGGCTGGCTGGCCTGGGTAGGCGTTGCTGAGAGCAAGACCTATTACCACACCATCGCTGAGCTGGATACCCTGAAGGGTGCCCAGGCCCGGCAGCGCATGCGCATAGGCGGGGATGTGCGCGCCGGGTCCATTCAGCATCTGACCGGCCGCGTGGATTTCGTAATGGAGGCAGAAGGAAAATCCTTAAACGTCAGCTACGTGGGCAGTGATCCCTTGCCGGACACCTTCAAAGACGGCTCCCAGGCCCTGGTCGAGGGGCACAAGATGACTGACGGACACTTTGTCGCTGAAAAAGTGCAGGCCAAGTGCGCATCAAAGTATGAGCCTGCGCCCGGACAACAGAAGAAACAGGATACGGCACCAACGCCCACCCAGCCCTTGAAGAGTTAGCCAGCCCGAGGAGCCAGAATGGACTTATTCGGATCCTTTGCGCTGTTGCTGGCCTTAATCTGCGCGGTCTACGCCGTGGGGGCCGGGATTGCTGGTATCCGCACCCGCCACCCGCTGCTCATCAAGAGCGCCCGCCAAGCCGGCTTTTCCGTCTGCATTCTGGTGATGATCGGCGGTGTATCGCTGATCTATCTGTTTTTCACCGACAATTTCGCTATGGTCTACGTGGCCGGGCACTCCAGCCGCGATCTACCCACCTTCTATAAGTTTTCTGCGCTGTGGGCGGGACAGGAAGGCTCGCTGCTGTTTTGGTCGCTGCTGCTTTCCGTCTATACCTTTTTCGTTCTCTTCACCAACCGCGGCAAGCACCCTGAGTTGATGCCTTACGTCGGCGTCGTGCTCGCCGGCGTGCAGTCTTTCTTTCTCCTCCTCAACGTAATCGTCGCCAGCCCCTTCCAGGCGATTGGCATAGCCGGGGCCGGCGGAATGGCTCGCCTGCTACCTCTCGCCGACGGCCGGGGATTGAACCCGCTCTTGCAGTATCCGGAGATGGTCATTCATCCGCCAAATCTCTACATGGGCTACACCGGGTTCACCGTACCGTTCGCGTTCGCGCTGGCCGCTCTCCTCGGGCGTTATCCCGGCGAAAAATGGATCCACATCACCCGCCGCTGGACAATGATTGCCTGGGGATTTCAGAGTGCGGGAATTCTGCTGGGCGCGCATTGGGCTTACGCCGTCCTGGGCTGGGGAGGTTACTGGGGCTGGGACCCGGTCGAGAACGCCTCCTTGCTGCCGTGGCTCACCGGCACCGCTTTTCTGCATTCGGTGATGATGCAGGAGAAGCGCGGCATGATGAAGGTGTGGAACGTCTGGCTGGTCTTCTCGACATTTCTGCTTTGCATCCTGGGGACTTTTCTGACCCGCAGCGGCGTGGTCAGCTCGGTCCACGCCTTCGCGCAGTCCACCATCGGCCCGTGGTTTGTGGGTTTCCTGGTGGTGATCATCGCCGTCTGCCTGGGGGCCTACTTCCGCAACCGCGATTATCTGCGCAG
>JBGPJC010000155.1:0-7140 GCA_041485165.1 Terriglobia bacterium
CCGCCAAGTCCGGACAACAGCAGAAACATGGAGGCAGGCTCTGGAACCGTTGCTGCCGGCGACACCGTGGCCGAGTAGCCCGCGCTCTGGTCCAGGGCGAACTGGAGGAATTGGCCGCCGGCAAACGGATCGCCCGTCCACCACTCTCCGCTCAGTACGAACATGCCGCTGTTGTTGAATCCGACCGGCGCGTTGGGGTCCCAGGTGAGCTGGTAAAGACCCAGGCCGTTGACCGGGTCGAAGGCCAGCACGACAGTGGTCAGGGGAGCCACGATGGGAAAATCGAACAGGGCGAGCGGCGTGCCGTTCTGGAATGGGTCGGCGTTGATCCCCGTGGTCACCAGCCAGCTCGTCGCGCTCTGGTTGGTGATGGTGTAGCCCCAGCCCACGGTCGTGCCCGCCGCGCCGGACACCGCGCCGTTCGCCGGCAGCGTGGCAAAGGTGAAGGTGTCCGCCTGTGCGCACCACGGCGCCGCCAGCAGCGCGGCGAAGACGACCAGGCAACGAATTGCGAATCGCTTGGACATTTTCGTACTCCTCTCTTGCTCTGTTGAGTTCGCTGCCCTCAGTTTCTCGACCACCTCAGGGAATAACCGACTGCGAAGCGGAGAAGCTGTAGTTGGTCGCGGCCACGTCCTGCAGCGTGCCGCTTTCGGTAAGCGAATAGCGCGTCACCGTCGCGGGCACGTTGAAGAACAGCCGGACGGTTTTCGGACCGCCCACGTCCAGGCTGCCGATGGAAATCGGCAGGGCCGGCGAGAGCGTGGTGTTGTAGCTCACCGTGCCGCTGCCGGAGAGGGTGCGCAGCGGGAGTTGGTTAATCTTCACGTTGCGCGCGTTGCCGGTGCCGGTGTTGGTCAACTGCAGGTCTACGTACCGCGCGCCAGAGGCATCAACACCCTTGCCGATGACCGCGGCGGATATCCGCGGCGTGCCCAGCACGACCGTGACGCTGGCCGTGGCGCTGCCGAGGTTGCCACTGGCGTCCTGGAAGCGGAAAGTGACGACGGTGGTGCCGAGAGGGAACAGCGAGGAGTTGTTGGCGTCCACGCCGCCGACTTGGGTAGAAAGGCGCATCGGGGAGGGATCCACGGCGTCTATAGCGGAGCCGGCGGCGAGAAAAGCTGCCAACGCTGCGGAGGCGCTGCCGCGCGCGCCACCCGCTTCTGTTGCGGGAATGGTGATGCTCGCCGGCGGTGTCACCACCGGCGGCGTGGTATCTGCCGGCGCATTCACGGTAATGGTGACGTTGCTCGATGCCGTGCCGCTCTTGCCGTCGTCCACGGTCAATTGCAGGACGTTGACGCCGGTGGGCATGACGACCTGGGGTTGGGCGCCACTCACGGCGCCGAAGGGCCCAGCCCAGGTGAAGGTAAGCGAATCGCCATCGGGATCGTTCGAGGCCGAGCCATCGAGGTTGACGGTGGCCGTGCCGTTGGCCGCGGCGTTCACGGTCTGGTCGGGGCCCGCATTGGCCGTGGGTAGGTGATTCGTGAAGGCGATGCCGCCGCCTGCGACCATGGTGAAGTTTTGGCTGCTGAGGGCACCGGGGGCTGCGTTGCCGGAGCTGAAGATGTGCTTGCCGAAGGGCTTTGCGGTGTCCACAGAATAGACGTGCACGGTGAAGGGTCCGATGCCGGTGCCGACGCTATCCACTCTGTAGTCGCCGGGAATTGGGTTGTTGATGGCGTAGAAGCGCGGGTGGGAGCCGGCGCCGGTGTCGGAGCCATCGTTGCCCAAGTCGTTGACCGGCACGCCGTTCTCCATACCCAGCTTTTTGCCGTTAGGATCGGTGACCAGCACATCCACGGGCGAATCAATGCGGATGAGCACGGAAATGGCGGTACCGGCGGAAACAGTGACCGGCCAGCCACCGATGCCGTTGGGATGATCCAAGCCGGAGGCGATGAGGCTCGGCGAACCTTGCGAGAGTTGCACCACCTGCCCGGAAAGAGTGGCCGAAGCGACAAGTCCGGAGGGTGTGGTGATCACCTTGGTGATCTCCGTCGAGGCGCCACTTTGCGGGTTGAACACCTGCGGCCAGGGTGTGTAGCGCACCTGATTGTAGGACAGACATCCGATGAATGGATTAAAGAAAAAGTTGGCTTTGTTGCCGGGATCATCGAACGGTAGTTCTTTGAAGTCGGTATGAACCGGGATACCTGAGGCGCCTGAGTTTGAAATCAGGGTCAGTCCCAGGCCGGTGTTGTTGTCGAACACCACGCCATAAAAACCGCTCATGGATATAAAGCCGCCGGATTGGATGGGCGCCGTGCCGGGACAAGTTGGGGTGACGTCCACATCCTGGATGGTCTCGTCGTTCAGAATCCATCCGCTGATTTCGCCGGAGGACCCAAAGAGTTGAAGGCGGAGATCGAAACCCACACCAGCGAGCTGGCCGGTGGCATGCAGTTCAATGGGGACTTTGACCCGGCGTAAGGTGCCTCCCAGGGTCATATAGGTGGCGCCGGAATGGAAGTGCATGGCCGGGGGAAAGCCGGTCACGAGGCTGCCGCCCAGGTCAGGACCATCTTCCCAGAAGTCCTGCTTGACGTGATAGCGCACCGTCTTGTTCCCGAAGTTCGGGAGTTGCAGATCGAATACGTAGGCGTCTTCGTTCACCATGAACGGAAGGCCTTGATTTTGATTGTCGTCAATCACCACTTCGCGAAGCCGCGCCAGGTGCAGGCCACCGGTCCCCTGGCTGAACGGCTGGCCGAAAACCTGCAGCCCCGGAAAAGGCTCGGTCCATCCCGGCGGAACCGCAGACCCCTCGCGGAAGAATGCGAACTGCTCCGGCGGTGCGTTGGGCGCGCTGCAGCGGTACATGCCAATGCCGCTGTCGATGGTGCTGGGCGTGGGACGAAAGACGACACGCGCCTGGAAAACGATGCGGCCATCCGAATCGACAACCAATTCATGCGGGTTCCCAGCGAGATCATTGGTTATGCAAAAATCGCTCACCGACCCGCCGCGGATCTGCTGCGCAGAGTTGAAGCAATTGAAGCCGATGCAGCGGTTGGCGGCGACAAAGAGATCGCCGTCTTTTAAGTCCCGAACGCGCACCATGGCGTTCGCCAGGCCGGTATTGCCGGCCTGGTCGCGGTACAGCACGGTGACGGGGGTTTCGCCTTCGGGGAAAAAGGTGTTGTCGTCTGCGGTCACGCCGTTCACCAGCACTCCGGCGAAGAATGGATTGGAGGTAAAGTTGTCCACCGCGAAAGTCTTCAGACCAGCGAGGTGGTCGTGCAGCAAGGAAGAAGCGCTGCCACGCGCGCCGCCCGGCTCGGAAGTACTCACGGTGATGTCCGGTGCAGCCACCAGGGGTGCTGTGGTGTCGGACACCACCTGAATTGAAACACTGTCACTTCCAGTGCCGCCCACTCCGTCATTCACTGTCAAGGAGAAGTAGTAGTTGCCCGGCCCACGAGTTAGTTGAATGACTGGTGTGCTGCCAACCAGTGTGACGTGTCCCAATCCTCCTCCTCCGAACTCAAACCACTTGAACGTGAGCGCGTTTCCGTCGGGATCGCTGGAAGCGGATCCATCCAGCGTGAACGTAACTGGCGCCCCAAGGGTGCCTAGTTTCTGGTCGGGTCCGGCTCGTGCAATCGGTGGCGGATTGGGGACTGTGACAGAGGCGCTGGCGGAGTTGTTTGCCGTGTTCGGGTCAAACTCGTTGGCCGTGACTGTGGCGACGCTCGTGAATGTCCCACTGACGTTGAATGTAAAACGGATGAGAAAAGTCGCAGCGTACTGGGAGCCGGGTGATAAGGGAGAGCCTCCAGTTGTGCAGATCCCTGTGTTCGGGATGAAGCAGCCACTGATTATTTGCCCAGAAGCGGTCCCCGGCACCAAGGTGAGCACGAAGTTGTGGGCATCGTCCGGGCCGTGGTTGGTAACTTTGATCGTATAAAGCACAATATCGCCGACCTTCGGCGCAGACGGCGAGACGCTCATCGTGACGGAAAGATCGGCTGTCAGTGGTCGCACCGGTACACTGGTGGTGGCCGAGTTGTTCGCCGTGTTCGGGTCGGGCTCGTCGGCCGTCACGATAGCGGCGCTGGTGTATGTTCCGCTTACGGCAAAAATGAACTGGATGAGAAAAGTCGCAGCGTACTGGGAGCCGGGTGATAAGGGAGAGCCTCCAGTTGTGCAGATCCCTGTGTTCGGGATGAAGCAGCCACTGACTATTGTCCCAGAAGTGGTCCCCGGCACCAAGATGAGCACGAAGTTGTGGGCATCGTCCGGGCCGTTGTTGGTAACTTTGATCGTATAAAGCACAATATCGCCCACCCTCGGCGCGGACGGCGAAAAGCTCATTGTGACGGAAAGGTCGGCCTTAGCCTGCGCTGCGGCTTCGGGGGTACACAAACTCGCCGCGGCCAGTCCGAGCAGGGCGCACAGCGAGGCGGCAAGTACCCGATGGCTGAAGATGCGTACACATGGCTTGCGCGAACTCTTGCCGAGAAGATCGAAGAAGGAGCAGGGGCGCATTCGGGACCTGCCACCATGCTCCACGAGCATGAGAAGGGTATCGAGACGGCTTGCGGTCTTCACGTCGAACCTCCCGGAACATCGGGCTACGGAAATCCAGGAAACCGGCTGGGGCCGCGACCTGGCCATCGGGTATTCGTTTCCGCATGGTCCCGTCCGGCTTCTCCTTCAGGCCGAGCGGGACGCTCGAGAAACATCCGGCGCAAATTTCGCGGAAACAGGCGGATGGTAAGTTCGCCCCGCGGGGGAAGCAATGAACGGCAAGTAAGTTTTCTATAAGGCGGGGGTAAGGGACTAAGTGATTGAGCCACCGGGAGTTGAGCGAGTCTTATTCCCACTACGAAGTGTTGGGATGCTGTATACTGACCGCACTCTCTTTCCTGTCAGGTGAGCGCCGTGAATGTGGGATCCGCGAATGCGTCGGTTCTGGGGTTCAATTCGTACGAACTCCATCTGCGAAGCGGAGAACTGCGCAAAGCCGGCTACAGCCTCAAGCTCCAGCCTCAACCATTCCGAGTCCTGGCCCTGCTTGCGGGCCGCGCCGGAGAACTGGTAACGCGGGAAGAACTTCGCCGCGAAATCTGGGGCGAGGGCACCTTTGTTGATTTCGAACACGGGCTGAATTTCTGCGTGCAACAAATCCGCGCAGCGCTGGGGGACGATGCGGATGCCCCGCGGTACGTGGAAACGCTGCCGCGGCGCGGCTACCGGTTTATTGCCTCGGTGCGGGTGCTTTCCTCCGAGGCCGCAGCGGAATCGCCGGCGACCGCCAGCGCCCCTGACGCGCCGCCGGTGATGGCCCCGCTGGAGGGCGAGGCCCCGGCAGTTTCGCGGATTCGCTGGTGGCCACGGGCACTTGCTGCTGTGGGTGCGGTGGCCATGATCCTGGTGGCGGCCCTTGTCACCTGGGACCGATGGGCATCGCCAGCGAATCGTCCGGCGGGGAAAATCATGCTGGTGGTGCTGCCATTTACCAATTTGAGCGGCGACCCCGAGCAGGAGTATTTCAGCGACGGCTTGACGGAGGAAGTGATCACGCAACTGGGGCGCATCGATCCGGCACGGCTGGGAGTGATTTCACGCACATCGGCGATGAAATACAAGGGGGCCGGCAAGGACGCGAAGCAGATCGGCAGCGAATTGGGCGTGGACCACATCCTGGAAGGCAGCGCGCGCCGTGAGGGGAGCCACGTGCGCATCACCGCGCGACTGATCGAGGTGAAAGGCCAGAGCGAGCTTTGGTCGCAGGACTACGAGCAGGATTCGGTCACGAGGTTTCCTGTACAGATTGTAGTGGCCCGTGATGTGGCGGGCCATGTCGGGCGGAAGCTGGCTCCCCCCGCCGGTGCCGCCCTTGCGGAGTTGCCGTCCGTGGACCACAGGGCTTACGAGCTGTACCTGCGGGGCCGCTATTTCTGGAACAAGCGTTCGGAAGAAGGCTTCCGAAAAGCAATCGCTTCTTTTGAGCAGGCCATCGCACTGGATCCGGCATACGCCCCGGCCTATGCCGGCCTGGCCAACTGCTACAATCTGCTGGACGAATACAGCATCCGCCCGTCCGCCGATTCGTTTCCCAAAGCCAAAGCCGCCGCCAACAAGGCTCTGGAGCTGGATCCCACGCTTGCTGCCGCCCACACCTCGCTGGCCTACGCCACGATGTATTACGACCGCGACTGGGCGGGCGCGGAAAAGGGGTTTCGCCAGGCGATCGAGCTCAATCCCAGCGACGTCACCGCGCACCAGTGGTACGGCGAGTTCCTGGTGGCCATGGGACGCTTCGACGAGGCTACGGCCGAGATGAAAAAGGCCCAGAAGCTGGACCCGTTTTCACTGGTGGTGAATTCCGCTTTAGCTTTTTCCTATCATTACGGCCGCCGGTACGACCTGGCCATCGAGCAATACCAAAAAGTGATCGAAATGGAGCCCGGCTTCGTCGTGGGACACTACGGCCTCGGCCTGGCCTACGAACAAAAAAAGGAGTACGAGCTTGCGCAGGCCGAATTTGAAAGGGTGATCGCCCTTCTGGGGGGAGAGACCGATGCCATCGCCGCCATCGGACACGTGCAGGCCATGCAGGGAAGCAAAGCGCAGGCGAGAGAGATCGTTGGCCGACTGAAAACCCTGGCCCGACGGAAGTATGTCTCCCCGGTGAGTGTTGCTGTCCTTCTCAACTCTCTCGGGGAAAATGACGAAGCTTTTCAGTACCTCGAAAAGGCCTATCGGGAAAGATCTGGCTGGCTGATTTTCCTCCGCGTTGATCCGCGCTTCGACGGCGTTCGTGGCGACCCGCGCTTCGAACAACTCTTGCGCCGCGTGGGCCTCCCGCCGTAGGCCATCGCGGAAATCGAGCGCGCCCGCCCGCAGAATCCGGCTTACGGACCTGCCGCCTGCTTCCGTCGAAGGCCTGAGTGGGTACGAGAAACCTGCGTGCTGGCGGACCCGAATCCTTCACTGCGCCTGGATTAGTGCTGGCGTCGTCTTCGCAACCTGCGCAGCGCGGCCCCGCCAAGTCCGGACAACAGCAGAAACATGGAGGCAGGCTCTGGAACCGTTGCTGCCGGCGACACCGTGGCCGAGTAGCCCGCGCTCTGGTCCAGGGCGAACTGGAGGAATTGGCCGCCGGCAAACGGATCGCCCGTCCAC
>JBGPJC010000156.1:0-7094 GCA_041485165.1 Terriglobia bacterium
CAACACGAAGGATTGCGGCGCGGGCTGCGCCCAGGAGGGGGCGGCAGTAAAAACCTTCGAGGCGAGTGGTGAGCGCCGGTGGTTTGCCGGAGATGCGCACCAGCGCAGCGTCTATTCCATCCGCAGAAGTGCCGGACATCAGTCCCAGAACGCGCATTTCACCGCGCGGATGGGAAGCTTTGTTGCTGCGGCGCGCCGCCGCCATCAGGAAACCTGGTCCTTCAGGCGAGCGAGCAGATTGAGCGCATCTATCGGGCGCAGTTGGTCAAGGTCGGCGTCGCGCAGCGCCTCGAGCACTTCGCGGTCAATCGGGGTGAACAAGGGCTGCTGCGCAGCCGGCGCTGAGCGGGGCGAGGCGCCGTTTTCGCCTGCGCCGGGATCTGCGCCGGGAGAAAGCTCGGCGCTCAGTTTGTGCTCCTTCTGTTCGTGGCGAGCGAGGATCTCGCGGGCGCGCTCGATGACCCGGCGAGGCAGCCCAGCCAGGCGCGCGACCTCGATGCCATAGCTGCGGTCGGCGCATCCCGGCTCGACCCGCCGCAGGAAGACGATATTTCCCCCGGCCTCTTTCACCGATACATGCACGTTTTGCACGCCGGAGAGCAGGCCGCCCAATTCAGTCAGCTCGTGGTAATGCGTGGCGAATAGGGTGCGGCAGCGCGTCTCTGCGTGGATGTGCTCGACCACGGCCCAGGCAATGGAGAGGCCGTCAAACGTAGCCGTCCCGCGGCCGACTTCATCGAGCAGGACCAGGCTGTGAGGCGTGGCCAGATTCAGGATGGCGGCCACTTCGCTCATCTCCACCAGAAACGTGGACCGGCCGCGGGCCAAATTGTCGGAAGCGCCGATGCGCGTGAAGATGCGGTCCACAATCGGCAGCCGAGCCTGCTGCGCGGGGACGAATGAGCCCATCTGCGCCATCAGCACCAGGAGCGCGGCCTGGCGCAGGTAGGTGGACTTGCCGCCCATGTTGGGGCCGGTGATGAGCAGGACCAGGTGCGCACCGCCGTCGAGGTAAAGATCGTTGGGCACAAAGCGCTCGCCGCGCTGTTCGAGCAGCCGCTCGATCACCGGGTGTCGCGCGCCGGCGAGGACCAGTTCGGCGCGGCCGCCATCGTCCTCCGCCACCAGTTCGGGACGCACGTAATTTCTTGCCGCCGCCAGGTGCGCGAACGTGGCCAACACATCAAGCTGTGCCAGCGCCGCGGCGGTTTGGCGCAGACGCCCGGCCTGGGTGGAAATCCACTGGCGCAGCTCGGAGAACAGCCGCCGTTCGATCTCCAGGATGCGCTCATCGGCGTCCAGCACTCTGCGCTCGTATTCCTTCAGTTCCGGCATGGTGAAGCGCTCGGCATTGACCAGGGTTTGCTTGCGCTCGAAGTCGGCGGGCACTAGGTGCAGGTTGGCCTTGGAGACTTCAATGTAGTAGCCGAACACCTGGTTGTAGCGAATCTTGAGCGAGGCGATGCCGGAACGTTTGCGCTCGCGGTCTTCCATGGCGGCGATGGTCTGGCGGCCTTTCGAGCCCAGGGCGCGCAGGTCGTCGAGGTCGGCGTTGTAGCCCGCGCGGATCACTCCGGTTTCCGACGGGCCGAAAGCCTTGACCGCGGGAGGGTCGTCGGCGATGGCCGCGGCGATGCGCTCGCGCACGTCAGCCAGTTCGTCGAGCTGGGCGTGGAGCGCGGCAAGTCGCGCTGCGCGACTGGCGGCCAGGAAGCCGCGCAAGACGGGGATGCGGCCCAGCGAGTGGCGCAGGGCCACCAGCTCGCGGGGCATCACTACGCCAAGAGTGATGCGGCTGTTCAGGCGTTCGAGGTCCAGTACGCCGGTGAGGTCGTGGCGGATTTCCTCGCGTGCCACGGTCTGGCTCTTGAGCTCGGCCACGGCTGCCAGGCGCGCCTCGATTTCTTCCGCATCCACCGAGGGGCGGAGGATCCACGAGCGCAGCAAACGAGCGCCCAGGGGCGTGCAAGTATCATCGAGGCAGGAGAGAAGTGTGGGCCCCTTGTCGTCGCCGGCCGCGGGCGTGACCAGCTCGAGGTTGCGCACCGAGACGCTATCCAGGACCAGCGCGTCGGGCTGATCGTAAAACGCCAGGCGGTCGAGATGCTCGAGGCCTCCGCCGCCCTTGACCGAAGTGTCTTGCAGATAGTGCAAGATGGCGCCGGCGGCGGAGACGGCCAGGCGGTGGCCGGTGAGACCAAAACCTTCCAGAGTGACTACGCCAAAATGTGTGGTGAGCAGGCGCTCGGCGTGATCTTCGCGGAACACCCAATCGTCCAGCCGCGTTTCCACGCCGCCGCTGGCACCCAAGTCGAGCGGGAGCGCCTCGGTGAACAGCGACTCCGGGCGGGGCATGAGGACCTCGCGCGGTCGCAGGAGCAGGAGCTCGTCTTCGAGCTTGGCGCGGGCGTCTGCGCCGGACCACTCTGTGGCGCGGAATTCGCCGGTGGAGATGTCCACGAAAGCCAGGCCCGCAGCGGGAACGGAAGAGTCCCAAGCCACCGCGGCGAGGAAGTTGTTCTCCTTGGGCTCGAGGAGTGCCAGGTCGGTGGCCGTGCCAGGGGTGATGACGCGGACGACCTCGCGGCGGACCAGCTTGCGGCCCTTGAGCTTGGCGGCGTCTTCCATCTGCTCGCAGATGGCCACCTTGTGCCCGGCGCGCAGAAGGCGGGCGATGTAATTCTCCGCGGAGTGATGCGGCACGCCGCACATGGGCACTGGCTGGCCACTTTCGCGGCTGCGCGAAGTCAAAGTGATCTGCAGGATGCGCGCGGCGACGATGGCGTCTTCGTAGAACAGCTCGTAGAAGTCGCCCAGGCGGAAAAGCAGCAGCGCCTGCGGGTGCTGGCGTTTGAGTGTCTGGTATTGCCGCATCAGCGGCGTGATGTTCTCAGCGGCCATGAATTATGCACGCGCGTGGAAAGACCGTGCCCCCGCGCTCGTTTGCGTGACGGCGCCGCCCCCGGGCGGCTGTGCCGTGCAGGAATGCGCGGAAGAGCAGGGAATCGAACACGCAGGGAAGCGATTATGTGTGCGGGCCGCATTTTTGGCAACTGCCAGTCTCGCGGATGCTGCGGCAGGTGGCCGGGTTTTTCTTTTGAAGAGTCCATCACTGCCAGGGTGGTTCGGGAGGAAAGTCTAACCTCGGAGATGGTCCTCTGTCACCGTGGGCTTCGCGTTCCCGGTGGAACGGCGAGGCGCTATACTGCCTCCGTGGCTCCCCGCGTGAATCAAGAGATCGAGATAAAGCTGCGTGTCCCTGATCCCAGCGCCCTGCGATGGCTTCTGGTTACCCTCTCTGCTCGCCGGCTGAGCCGCGTTCGCGAGGACAACGTCCTCTATGACACCCCCGGCCACACCCTGCGCAATCGCGGGCAATTGTTGCGCCTGCGCGTCGAACGGCGGCTTGGCCCGGGCTCAGGCCCCGGTAAGTACAGCGGCAGGGTGCAAAGGCAGCGCGGCATCTTGACCTACAAGGGCCCGGCAGAGCGTTTGCGCGGCCGCCCGAAAGCCGTGAAGCATGCTGCCATGGCACGCTACAAGGTGCGTCAGGAACGGGAAATCCTGGTCGAAGACCCCGAAGCGCTGCGCGGCTTGCTGGGCGCCCTGGGCCTGCGGCCGGTGTTTCACTATGAAAAAATCCGCAGCAGTTACGAGCTTCCTGACATCCGCGGGGTACTGGTGGAACTGGACGAGACTCCTATTGGGGTGTTCCTTGAGCTGGAGGGCGAGCCACGGGCGATTGACCGGGTGAGCCGCCGGCTCGGCTACAGTCCGAAGGACTATCTGGTGAGCAGCTACGGGGCGCTCTATCTGGCGGATTGCCGCCGAAGGGGTGTCCGGCCCGCGAATATGCTCTTTAGCTCACAAAAAGTGCGCTGAAACGCGACTCTTCCCTTGACAAATTTCTCGACTGCTTCTACTAGTCGTAGGAGAACTATTTTCAAGCGATGACGACCTCGACCATGCGTGTAGCCGGCCAGCGGGCTTCCTCGACGGAGATCGCAGCCGGAGCACCGGGCTCAACACCGGCAGGCGGTAGACCGCGTCACATTTGCGGTTTGGAGACGGATCGGGAATAGGCAGATCCGCAAGTCCGGTTTTCTGGCCCCGCCAGGCGGGGCCGGAGAAAGCGCCCGTGGGCGGGGAGAAACTCCGACCGCGGGCTTTTTGTTTGCGCCGAAATTGGCAGGCGCGGTGTCATCGGGATTGTAGGGGCGGGGCTTGCCCCGCCCGCGAAACGCGAAGGAAACAAAAAGGGCGAGGCAAGCCTCGCCCCTACAGCAAGAGCAAGCCGGGTGACGCTGGGGCAAATCAAGGGGCAGAGGAAAGCGGGTCGGGCGAGGAGGGGAAGATGCTCTATGCCACTGAGGTCCTCGGGGCGGAAGTCCACGACGCCGGGGGCAACTATGTCGGCCGTGTGAAAGAGCTGTTTATCGAGCCCGCCGACCAGCCCAACCGCGTGGCCAAGATCCTGCTCGGACGCGGGAGATACCAGCCGCTGGTGGCGCGCTACGACCAGATCGCCGATGCCTCGCCCGGTTCGGTGCGGTTGACCGTGGACGAGCTGGCGCTGGACGCCTATCGCCCGAACGAAGCCTGGCTGGCCATCCGCAAGGACCTGCTCGACCAGCAGATCATTGACACCAACGGGCGGAAAGTGGTGCGGGTGAACGACATTGACCTCGATAACCAGCGCACCAACGGCACCATGGAACTGCGCGTGGTGCAGGTGGACGCCGGGCTGCAGGGGGCGGCGCGTCGGCTGCTGCAGGGGCTGATCTCGCCCGCACTCATCCGCCGGCTCCAGCAACGTCTGCCGGACACGCGTCTGCCGTGGGAGTTCGTCAACCTGATCGAGGGCGACCGCCTGCGCCGCGTGAAGCTGCGTATCAGCAGCGAAAAGCTGGCCCATATCCACCCTGCCGATCTGGCTGACATCGTCGAAGAGCTCTCCCCCAGCGAGCGGCACTCCGTCATTGACTCCCTGGACGATGAAAAGGCCGCCGAGACGCTGGTCGAGATGGATGACCGGTTGAAGACCCAGGTCCTCGAAAACCTGGGCACGGAGAAGGCCGGGGACATCCTCGAGGAAATGTCCCCGGACGAAGCTGCCGACCTGCTGCAGGACCTTTCTCCGGAAACCTCCAGGCAATTGCTCAATGAGCTGCCGCAGGGCGATGCCAAGGAAGTCCGCGCCCTGCTGCAGTTCGAAGAGAGCTCCGCCGGCGGAATGATGAACACGGATTTCGTGTTTGTGGGAGAAACGGCGGAGCGCGAGGAAGTGATCGATTGGATCCGAAAGCAAGAGGTGAATCCGCAGCAGTTCGATACCATCCTGCTGGTGAATAAACTGGCCGAGTACGCCGGGGCGGTGGCGGTGGGCCGTCTGCTGCTGTCCAGCCCTGGAGTGAAAATGTCGGCGCTGGCCGCCGAGCCGCTGGTCTCCGTGCGTCCCGACGCAGAGGACAAAGAAGTTTTCGAACTGTTCGATAAGTACGACCTGCGGACGCTGGGTGTGGTGGATGAGTACGGGCACCCCATCGGGGTGATCACCGTGGACGATGTGGTCAGCGCGCTCAGAAGGGGATGATGACAGCGGAACACAATGCGGCCAAGTCGGCGGGATGGCGGGAGCGTTTTTCGGCGTTTCGCCTGCGCACTCGCATTCTCCGCAGGCGGCTGACGCTGTTGCTGGCGGTGGTCGGCCCGGGGGTGATCACTTCCAACGTGGACAACGACGCCGGGGGCATCCTGGTCTATTCCCAGGCCGGCGCGGCATACGGTTTCAAGACCCTGTGGGCGCTGATCCCCATGACCTTTGCCCTGTACGTCACGCTGGAAATGTGTGCGCGCATGGGCGCGGTGACCGGCAAGGGGCTTTCCGACCTGATCCGCGAGGAGTTCGGCTTCCGGGTGACGTTTTTCGTGATGTGCGCGGTCTTGCTCGTGAACCTGGGCAATGTGTGCGCCGAGTTTGCCGGGGTGGCATCGGCCACGGAGATTTTTGGTGTCAGCCGCTACTTTTCCGTGCCGCTGGCGGGGATCATTGTCTGGTTCCTGGTGGTGCGAGGTACTTACGCGCGGGTGGAAAAGATTTTCATGACTGTGTGCCTGGTCTACTTTTCCTATGTATTTTCCGCGCTGCTGGCCAAGCCGGACTGGCTGCTCGCCGCCAAGGCGGTGGTGGTGCCGCACTTCAGCCTGGACCCGGGTTACCTGCTCATCCTCACCGCGCTGGTCGGCACCACCATCGCTCCCTGGCAGCATTTCTACCTGCAGGCCGCGGTGGTGGAGAAACGCGTGAGCCCGCGGCAATACCATCACACGCGAAACGATGTGCTGATCGGCAGCATTAGTTGCATGGTGGTGGTTTTCTTCATCATTGTGTGCACCGGGGCAACTCTCCATCCACACGGAGTCACCAATATCCAGGATGCCGGGCAGGCCGCCGAGGCGCTGCGCCCGTTGGCCGGGCGCTGGGCCAGCGCGCTGTTCGCGCTCGGCCTGCTCAACGCCTCGCTGTTTGCAGCATCCATTCTGCCGCTCTCCACGGCGTATTTCATCTGCGAAGGGCTGGGGTTCGAGTCTGGCGTGGATCGCAAGTTCAAAGAAGCTCCGGCGTTCTATTGGCTGTACACCGGTTTGATCGTGCTTGGCGGCGGGATCATCCTGTACCCGAAGGCGCCGCTGATCCCCATTCTGGTCCTCTCCCAGGTAGCCAATGGCGTCCTGTTGCCGTTCATTTTGATTTTCATTCTCTTGCTGGTGAACCGGCGCGACTTGATGGGAGATCAGATCAACACCCACACCTACAACGTCCTGGCGTGGGGCACTAGTGGGGTGATGATCCTGCTGACGCTGGTTTGGATATGGGCGTCCTTCTTCGGTCCGGCGGCGGTGAGCAGAAGCAGTTTCCTCGGCCCCTGAAAACGGACTAGTGCGGCGGTTGCGTGGCCCGATGGCCTATGCTAACTTTAAATGCGAACCTGCCCCACTGGATTTCTGACGGTGAACGCAACGGATTTACTCCCATCGGTCAGCCGGGTTGAGTCTGCTCTCCTGGAGAAACTCGACTTGGATCGCCTTCCCCG